>DATNFS010000126.1:0-15922 GCA_035606275.1 Rudaea sp. | reverse complement strand
TCGATTGACGACCTGCAATACGCCGACCAGGAGCTCGTCGTAACCCATCAGCGGCAGCGTCAACATGCAGCGGGTGCGGTAGCCGGTCCTCTGGTCGAAGCTGCGATCGAAGCGCGGATCGCCGTAGCAGTCGGACACGTTGATGATCGAGCGCGTGCGCAGACATTCGCCGACAATGCCGCGCTCGGCCGAAATCCGCACCGGTTCCATGCCCCGCGCGACGCGCGATTCGAGCTGGTGCGAGGCGGCCATGTAGCGCCAGACGGTGCCGCCTTCGGCGTCGAGCAGCTCCTTTGCCGCGTCGACCACCTGGTAGAGCATGCTCTCCAGTTCGATCGGCTTGGCCAGGTCACGCGTGATGGCCGAGATGCGGCCGAGCTTTTCCGGCCATGCGCTGGCGATGGTTGACTGTTCAGTCATCGTGGATACTGGTCCCCTGTTCCCGGGCAATCGTCCTGCGCCAGGCATCGCTGCGTCAAGCGATGGCGCCTTGACGTTGCGCGGTGTTGCATTTCTGCCGTCGGTCTCCTTCGCGGCTTGTCTGCGTGACGCGGGGCTTGTCGTGCGCCGGCGCGCAACGCAATATCGCCGGAGGCGTGCAGCTGAGGCATCGCCGCGCCCGGTCCTGGCATCCGCACCTTCGAGAGTGAACATGTACATGCATACGGAATCTGCCGGCCGGAATTTCCCCGCGCCATGACCGGCGAAGCCGCTGCGTTGCCGTACGCCCATGGCGGCCCCTCGCTGCGCGGCGTCCTGCGCGTGGCTCCGGAAGATTTTTTCGTCGACGAGGACCTGGGCTTCGAGCCGGACGGCATCGGCGAGCACGCCTTCGTGCGGGTCGAGAAACGCAACGCGAACACCGAATGGGTGGCTCGCGAGCTGGCGCATTTCGCCGGAGTCGCGCCGCACGCGGTCGGCTATGCCGGCATGAAGGATCGGCGCGCGCTGACCCGGCAGACGTTTTCGGTGCACCTGCCGGGCCGGCCGGACCCCGACTGGGCAGCGCTGCAGAATGCCGAGTACCGCGTCATCGACGCGTCGCGCAACAGCCGCAAGCTCAAGACCGGGGCGCTGCGCGGCAACGGTTTCCGCATCGTGCTGCGCGATGTGGCGGGTGATCGCGAGCGGTTTGACGAGCAGATCGCCGCCGTGGCGCAGCTGGGCGTGCCGAATTATTTCGGCGAACAGCGTTTCGGCCGGAGCGGCGACAACGTGGAAAATGCGCGGCGCATGTTCCAGGGGCGTCGCGTGCAACGGCACGAACGCGGTGTTCTGCTCTCCGCGGCGCGCTCGTTCCTGTTCAATGCGGTCCTCGCAGAGCGTGTGCGCCAGGGTAGCTGGAACGTGGCTGTCGGCGGCGACGTCTGGATGCTTGCCGGCAGCCAGAGCATCTTCGGGCCGGAACCGATGACCGAAGAACTTGCGACACGCCTGCGCTCCGGCGACATCGTGCCTACCGGTCCGATGTTCGGTGCAGGCATGCTGCGCACTAAACAGGACGCGCTGCAGGTCGAGCAGGTTGTTGCCGAAGCGCATGCCGATCTGGTCGAGGGACTGGTCGCAAATGAGTTGCGGCAGGAACGTCGGGCGCTCGTCCTTCGACCGGGAGGGATTTTGTCAGGGTGGTTGTCCGATCACGATCTGGAGCTGAGATTTAGCTTGAGAAAAGGTTCATATGCAACTGTAGTTATTAGAGAAATGTGCAACTCCACGTTGTCGGATGAACCCTTGAGCTAAGCCTGGGGCAGGCGCGCGGGGACTTCCCGCAACTCTTGCATCGTCGCCTATAGTAGGATGAAAGAGGCTCTTGAATTTTCGCGAGCAACACGCGACTGGAGACGCTCATGCAGACGGCACGATTCGCAACGATCGGGGTGCTGGCGTCGGTACTATGCGCCTGCGCCGGAACGGGTACTCGGCCCACGGCTCAGCAGTTGCCGGACGACTACGACGCAGTCAAGGTAACGGCTGTGACTCAATGGGCCAAGACCAAGGGCGCAAACGTCATCTGGATCAACTATCCGACGGTGCCACGGCCGCGCGACGCGGGCGGCTGATTGCCGCCTGTTCAGGCATGGCGGATCAGTACGACGACCGCACCGGTGCCACCTTCTGCGGGTGGCGCTGACGCGAACGCCAGTACATCACGGCGCTGTCGCAGCATGCCGTCGACCAAACGCTTGAGTACCGGACCCTGCGCGCGGGAACGCAGGCCCTTGCCGTGAATGATCTTGACGCACAAGCGATGTTCGCGCCGGCTATCGTCGAGGAAGATCTTGATTGCCTTGCGCGCCACCTCGACCGTCATCTGATGCAGGTCGATCTCGTCGGCGATGCTGAACTGGCCGCGCTTGAGCTGTCGCAGCAGGCGCGGTGACAAGCCCGCCTTGAGGTAGCTCAGCTCTTCGCCGATTTCGATCAGCGCCGGATCGATGGTGCTGCGCGTCAGTTCGTGCGGCACGCGCGCCTCGTCGAGCAGCGACTGCAGCGGTTCCGGCGCAGGTCGCAGGCGCTGCGGCACCTCGCCGTGATCGGCCAGGCGCCGCACCGGACCGACGGCCTGTTCGAACAGGGCCAGATCCTCGGGGCTTGCGACCGGCGTGGTTTTCCTGGGCCCGTGTGCCATGCGGCGAGCTTAGCAGAGCGACGCGCGCGTACTGTTTGTGCGGGACGTCCGGTACAATCGATCGGGTTGGGCGAGCGACTGCCTCGATCCGTTGCTGCAGGCGCGAGTGCGCCGCGGCTCACGCCCAGGACGGTTTCCGCACAGGCTACCCACCGTGGCGCGCGAAGCCTCGACCTCGATTATCGTAAAGCGGCTTTTTCTCTATATGCGAGTACTGGTCAGCAACGACGACGGCGTGGACGCGCCCGGCATACTTTTTCTGGCGCGTCGGCTGTCGATCGTCGGCGAGGTCATCGTCGTCGCGCCGGATCGCGACCGTTCCGGCGCCAGCAACTCGCTGACGCTGGATCAGCCGATCCGCGTCACGCGGCTGGAGGACGGTCGCTATCGCGTGGCCGGCACGCCGACCGACTGCGTGCATCTGGCGCTCGCCGGCCTGCTCGACAAGGAGCCCGATATCGTCGTCTCAGGCATCAACAACTCGGCCAATCTCGGCGACGACGTGATCTACTCCGGCACGGTCTCGGCGGCGATGGAAGGTCGCTTCCTCGGGCTGCCGGCGATCGCCGTGTCGCTGGCGGCGAGAGATCACAAGGGCGTGCACTACGCGAGCGCAGCACAGGCGGCGCTGGCGATCATGGAGCGCCTGCTGGTCGATCCGCTGCCTGCCGACACGATCCTCAACGTCAACGTGCCGGATCTGCCGTGGGCGGAGCTGCGCGGCTTTGCGGTCACGCGTCTGGGACGCCGTCACCGCTCGGCGCCATGCATCGCGCAGACCGATCCGCGTGGACGGCCGATCTACTGGATCGGCCCGCCCGGCGAAGCAGAAGACGACGGCCCCGGCACCGATTTCCATGCCATCCGGCAAGGCTTCATCTCGATCACGCCGATCCAGGTCGACCTGACCCGCTATCAGGCTTTGGAGAAGGTTGCCGGCTGGGTCTCGTCGCTGTCGCTGGAACTCGAAGCGTGCTGAGTCTCTCCGGCAACGCGCTTGGCGTTCGATGCAGCGACGCGTGCCTCGCCGATCGGGCACACGTTCGCCTGGTTCGCCGGCGCCGCGTGCGGGCGTGCAGTGGCCCCGGCGCATCGAAAAAGTCCGGGTCGGATTTTTTTGACCGTACTGCCGGCGCGGCCGCATGAACGTGTTCTCGCGACCTACGCCCGAGGCACGCGGCCTCGGCATGACCTCGCAGCGCGCGCGCGACCGGCTGGTCGCGCGGCTGAAGGAGGAGGGGATTGCCGATCGCCGCGTGCTCGACGTGATCGGCCGGCTGCCGCGCCACCTGTTCGTCGAGGAAGCGCTGGCATCGCGCGCGTACGAAGATACCGCGCTGCCGATCGGGCTGAGCCAGACGATCTCGCAGCCCTGGGTCGTGGCGCGGATGACCGAGGCGCTGATCGAACAGAAACTGCCCGACAAAGTTCTGGAAATCGGCACGGGCTCGGGCTACCAGGCGGCGGTGCTGGCGGCGCTGGTGAAAAACGTCTACACGATCGAGCGCATCGAGGAATTGCTGCGCAACGCGCGCCGGCGCTTTCGCAAGCTCGGCATCGAGAACATCCGCTCGCGGCACGACGACGGTCGCCTGGGCTGGCCCGAACACGCGCCTTACGATGCGATCATCCTGACTGCAGCCGGCGAGGCCGTCGACGATGAGCTGTTTGCGCAGCTCGCGCCGGACGGCGTGCTGGTGGCGCCGGTCGGTCCGCCCGGCAACCAGCGCCTGTTGCGTTACCGCCATGGCGAAAAAGGCATGGTCTGCGATTCGCTCGGAGCCGTCAGCTTCGTTCCGCTGCTCGGCGGAATCGGCTGATGCGGCTGTTCAAATCGCTGTACGAATTCGCACTGCGCTGGGCCGTTCACCCGCACGCGGAATATTTCCTGGCTGCTCTGAGTTTTGTCGAGGCATTCATCTTTCCGGTTGCCCCGGAAATCATGCTGGCGCCGATGACGCTGGCGCGGCCGAAACTGTGGGCGCGTTATGCGACGATCAGCCTCATCTGCTCGCTCCTGGGTTCGTTTGTCGGTTACGCACTGGGTCATTTCGCTTTCCACCTGGCGCGTCCGCTGATCGAGGACCTTGGCTGGATGCCGAAATTGAATGAAATCATCGCCCAGCTGCATGATCAGAGTCCGTGGAAGACGTTCGGCCTGCTGGTTCTGGCGGGATTCATTCCGATTCCGCTCAAGATATTCACGTGGGCGTCCGGTGTCGTCGGCGTGCCGATCCCGGCATTCGTCGCCGGCATGCTGGTCGGCCGCGGCAAGCGCGTGTTCGCCGTGTGTGGCGCCATCCGTATCGGCGGCGAGCGCGCGGAAAGGGCCTTGCACCGCTGGATCGAATGGATAGGCTGGGGTCTGGTGATCGTGATCGTCGCGCTGATCGTGTATTTCAAATATCTGCGTTGAGCGAATGAAGCACTGTCGTCCGAACCCCGTTGCCGGCACCGCCTTTGCACTACGCTCACTGCGCGGCGCAACTGCAGTCGGTGCGCTGATCCTGGCGGCGTGCGCGTCGAATGAACCGGTGCCGGTCGTGGATCTGTCCGGGAGGGCCGAATCCGTTACTGGAGCCGCGGCGGTTCCCGCCGTTCGACCGGCAGCGGCGTCCGGCGTCTACCGTGTGGTGCGCGGCGACACGCTGTATGCGATCGCGTTTCGGCACGGATTGGACTACCGCGATGTCGCGGCGTGGAACGGGATTCCGCCGCCGTACCGCATCTACGCCGGACAGGAACTGCGACTGGACAGCGGGTCGTCGAGTCCACACCCGGTCGCCAGTGCGCCGACCTCGATACCGCCCGTTGCCCAGCGCCCAGCAGCGACGCCGAGCCCGGCGCCGGACAAGCCCGGCATGTTCGAAGACGTTACTTCCGCCCCGCCCGTCGTCGTGCCGGCAACGCCGAACCCTGCGCCGGTCGTCGCGCCGCAAGCGAGTGCCGGGAGCGTAGCCGCCAAGCTGCCGCCGGGGCCGCCACCAAGGCCCGTCGCGCCGGAGCCGGCAGCCAAGCCACCGGAGGCCGAGGCGCCGCCGCCGGCGCGCGTCGTCGACGACAGCGTTGCCAACAGCAACGGCGTCGCCTGGCGCTGGCCCGGCAAGGGCAGCCTGATCGGCACCTTCGTCGCCGGCGACCAGACGCGCCAGGGCATCGACATTGCGGGCAAGGCGGGCGACCAGGTGCTGGCGGCGGCCGACGGCGAAGTCGTCTACAGCGGCAACGGGCTGCTCGGCTACGGCGAGCTGATCATCGTCAAGCACAATGCCAACTTCCTGTCGGCTTACGGCCACAACCGCAAGCGACTGGTCCAGGAAGGCGACAAGGTCAAGGGCGGCCAGCAGATCGCCGAGATGGGATCGAGCGCGAGCGCGCGCGACGAACTGCATTTCGAAATACGCAAGAACGGCAAGCCGGTCAACCCGATCGACTACCTGCCGGCGCGCTGATCACGTGCGGCTTGCGGCGCCGGCGGAAGCCGGCGACCACGCTTTACAGCCTGAGCACCGGGCGGAGTATTCTGCACAGATGGGATTACCCACTCCCGCCGAGATCGAACCTGAAGACCTGATCGAGCTGATCGATGCGATCGAGCCGCAGGACGACGAGGCGCGCACTTCGACCAGCGTCTACCTCAACGAAATCGGCCTGATCCCGCTGCTCAGCGGCGACGACGAGTTGCGCCTGGCGACCCTGGTGCGTGCGGGCGACGCCGAGGCGCGCCGTCAGATGATCGAGGCAAACCTGCGCCTGGTGGTGTCGGTTGCACGCAACTACGTCGGTCGCGCCATTCCTCTGCTCGACCTGATTGCCGAGGGCAATCTGGGCCTGATGCGGGCGGTGGACAAGTTCGATCCGCAGCGACGCCTGCGCTTTTCGACCTATGCCGTGTGGTGGATACGCGAGGCCGTGCAGCACGCGGTGATGCACCACGGCCGCACCGTGCGCGTGCCGGTGCATGTCTTGCGCGAACTGGGCCAGGTTCTGCGTGCGCGACGGCAACTGTTGATGCGCCTGGGCCGTGCGCCGACGATCGACGAACTGGCGCAGGCGATCGGCCGACCGGGTGCCGAGATCGCCGAGTTGTTCTGTGTCACCGAGCACATCAGTTCGCTCGACGCGCCACGATCGGAAAGCGACGATCGTGCACTCATCGACCAGCTGGTCGTCGACAATGATGCAACGGCTGCAGCGGGTCCTGCCGACGATGGTCCGAGTCCGGTCGACGCGCTGATCGCGCGCCTGCCGCCGCGCCAGCGCGATGTGCTGGAGCGGCGCTATGGATTGAACGATCGCGGCGTGCAGACGCTGGCCGAGATTGCCGCGGAGTTCGGCCTTAGTCGCGAACGCGTGCGGCAGATCCAGGGAGAAGCCCTGACGCGGCTGCGCAAGCTGGCACAGAAGCACTGAGCGGCAACCGGTCGGACCCGGCAACCTCGCTTCCAGTCTGCCGGCGACCGGCAAGGCAGGCCGGACCGGCGTCGCGTCTAGGGCTGGCCCGGCAACAGGAACACGACCACCGCGTTGCGGCCTTCGCCCACCAGGACATTGAACGTGCGCGCCGCGGCGGCATTGTCCATGACTTCGATGCCGATTCCGCGCTGCAGGAAGGCTGCCTGCAGCGCCGGCGCCGGGAACCGGGCGCGCGCGCCGGTGCCCAGCAGCACCACATCCGGCTTCAGTTCGAGAATCCGCGCAACGGCCGGCGTGTCGATTTCGTCGATCGTACGTGGCGCGAAATCGTCGAGCACCTGCGTCGCGCCAAGCACCAGGCTGCTGCGGAAGACACGATCGACGACGCTGACCGATTCGGCGTCGGCCCGGCGAACGAACAACTGCTGCTCGTTGCGATGTTCAGTCAGTTGCATGTCTTGTCGAACCTGATTTTCGGTTGCGGCTCCCAATACTGCGTGGGATGCCGACATCCCGGGTTACTTCGGCAGCGCAATCTTCGCGGCGTCGGGGTTGCGGCGGTAAAAGCACGCCGTCTTGCCGATGCTCTGCACCAGTTCGGCCTTCGCCGCCGCGCCCAGGTCGGTGATCTGTTCCGCACGCGCGGCGCGATCTTCACCGGCCAGCCTGACCTTGACCAGCTCGTGATGGTCGAGTGCCAGCGAAAACTCGGTCGTGACGGCAGCGGTGATGCCCTTGTTGCCGATCTGGATGATCGGCTTGACGGCGTGCGCAAGTCCGCGCAGATAGCGTTTCTGACTGGAGGTGAGGCTCATCGGAAAAAGACCAGGTGACCGGAAAAGGCGACGAATACAAGGCGCATTAAGCCATTGCAGGGTATCATGACGCCATGCAGCATGGTCCGGATTCCTGAAGGTGGCTCGCAGCAAATCCAGCGCACGCTGGCTGAAGGAGCATTTCAGCGATCCTTACGTGAAGCGGGCGCAGGCCGAGGGCTGGCGCTCGCGCGCCGTATTCAAGCTGGAGGAACTGCTCGAGCGCGATCGGCTGCTCCAGCCCGGCATGACGGTCGTGGACCTCGGCGCAGCGCCGGGCGGCTGGTCGCAGATGGTACGGGAACGGCTGCGCACGCACGGCGCGGATCGCGGCCGCGTGATTGCGCTGGACATCCTGCCGATGCAAGGTATCGCCGGCGTGGAGGTGATCGAGGGTGATTTCCGCGAAGAGGACGTGCTGGCGCGGCTGGAGACCCTTGTCGGCGGCGCCGCGGTCGATCTTGTGCTGTCGGACATGGCACCCAATATCAGCGGCGTGGAGTCGGTCGATCAGGCCCGCGCGATGCACTTGGCCGAACTGGCCAGGGAGTTTGCCGGCCGCCATCTGAAGGCAGGCGGGGCGTTCCTGACAAAGCTCTTCCAGGGACGCGGATTTGACGATTACTTACGCGGCTTGCGTGCAGACTACGACAAGGTCAGCATTCGCAAGCCAAAGGCATCACGGTCGCGCAGCGCGGAAGTGTACGCACTGGCAACCGGACGGCGTACCGCTTGAATCTGAACGGTACGGAACCATTGCATTTTCGTGGGCAGTCCGGATTGGCGGGCCGTCGCGAGGGACAGGCATAGATGAACGACATGGCCAAGAATTTACTGCTCTGGATCGTGATCGCGGTCGTACTGATCGCCGTCTTCCAGAGCTTCAATCCGCGCACCGACCCGAGCACGGTTTCGCAATCGGCGTTCATGCAGGAGGTCGAGAGCGGAAACATCGCGCAGGTGACCATTCGCAATGACGGACGCACCGTCGACGCGCTGCGCAAGGATGGCAACAAGCTGCACACGACGCTGCTGCTGACCGAGAAAACCGTCGACGACATCAGCAAGCACGCCACGGTGACGGTCGAGCCGACCGACAACAGCGGTCCGCTGCTGCGCATGCTGTTCGACTGGATCCCGTTCCTGATCTTCATCGGCCTGCTGATCTACTTCATGCGCCAGATGCAGGCCGGGGCCGGCGGCCGCGGCGCGATGTCGTTCGGACGCTCGCGCGCACGCCTGCAGGGCGAGGACCAGGTCAAGATCACGTTCGCCGATGTCGCCGGCGTCGACGAGGCCAAGGACGAGGTCCAGGAACTGGTCGAATTCCTGCGCGACCCGTCGAAGTTCCAGAAACTCGGCGGCCGTATCCCGCGTGGCGTGCTGATGGTCGGCTCGCCCGGCACCGGCAAGACCCTGCTGGCCAAGGCGATCGCCGGCGAGGCGAAGGTGCCGTTCTTCACGATTTCCGGTTCCGACTTCGTCGAGATGTTCGTCGGTGTGGCGCTTCGCGCGTGCGCGACATGTTCGAGCAGGCCAAGAAGCACGCACCGTGCATCATCTTCATCGACGAAATCGACGCCGTCGGCCGCCATCGCGGCGCCGGGCTTGGCGGTGGTCATGACGAGCGCGAGCAGACGCTGAACCAGCTGCTGGTCGAGATGGATGGTTTCGAGGGCAACGAAGGCATCATCGTCATCGCTGCGACGAACCGCCCCGACGTGCTCGACCCGGCGTTGCTGCGGCCGGGCCGTTTCGACCGCCAGGTCGTCGTGCCGCTGCCGGACCTCCGCGGCCGCGAGCAGATTCTGAAAGTGCACATGCGCAAGGTGCCGCTGTCGACGGACGTCAACCCGACCGTGATCGCGCGCGGAACGCCCGGATTCTCCGGAGCGGACCTCGCCAACCTGGTCAACGAAGCGGCGCTGTTCGCCGCACGCGGCAACTCGCGCGACGTGACGATGGATCACTTCGAGCGCGCCAAGGACAAGATCATGATGGGCAGCGAGCGCCGCTCGATGCTGATGAGCGAGGACGAAAAGAAGCTGACCGCGTATCACGAAGCCGGCCATGCGATCGTCGGCCGCCTCGTGCCGGATCACGATCCGGTGCACAAGGTCACGATCATTCCGCGCGGCCGCGCGCTTGGCGTCACGCTGTTCCTGCCGGAAGCCGACCGCTACAGCCACAGCAAGACGTTCCTCGAGAGCCGTCTGGCCAGCCTGTACGGCGGGCGCGTCGCCGAGGAGCTGATTTTCGGTGACGACAAGGTCACGACCGGTGCGTCGAACGACATCCAGCGCGCAACCAGCCTTGCACGTGACATGGTCACGAAGTACGGCTTGTCGCACGAGCTCGGACCGATGACCTACACCGAAGAAGAGGACGAAGTCTTCCTCGGCCGATCGGTCACGCAGCACAAGCACGTGTCGGAGGAAACCGCGCGCAAGATCGACGAGGTCGTGCGTTCGGTCATCGACAACGCCTACCACCGCGCGCGCGACCTGCTGACGACCAATCTCGGCAAGCTGCATGTGATGGCCGACGCGCTGCTGCAATACGAAACGATCGATGCCGAGCAGATCACGGCGATCATGGAAGGCCGCACGCCCGGCCCGCCGAAGGACTGGCAGAAGGCGCCGGACGCAGGCAGCGGACCCAGCGGCGTCGGCAAGCCGACGTCACCGCCGATCGGCGGTCCCGCCGCACAGCACTGAAAGCCTTGTTGCACCGGTGAAACGAAGGCCGCCCTGTGCGGCCTTCGTGCTTTCTGCCTTCACTTGCGCAATGTCGCGCGCATGCCGAAACTGTTCGGCGGCAGTCATTCGTGGTGACGCCGACAGCAGCACATCGAACAGGTCATTCTTCGCCGGGTTGAAGCGCCGGACACCGTCGCCGGAGCGCTCCAGCCAGCATCGCCTTCGAGCAAGGGAAGCCAGCAATGTTTGACGTGGTCATTACCCTTAATTGCGGCGGGCGCGCGCTTCGCCTGGATCGGCCGCGCATCGCCGGTGTCATCAACGTCACGCCCGACTCGTTTTCCGACGGCGGCAGCTTTCTCGACGCGGGCGACGCCATCGCGCATGGATTGAAACTGGCCGAGGAAGGTGCCGACCTGCTCGATGTCGGCGGCGAATCGACCCGGCCCGGCGCCGCGGAGATTTCCGCGCAGGACGAAATCGCGCGCGTCGTGCCGGTGATCGAGGCGCTGGCCAAAAAGACGGCCATTCCGATCGCCATCGACACGAGCAAGCCCGAAGTCATGCGCGCGGCGGTCGCTGCAGGCGCCGGGTTCATCAATGACGTGCGCGCATTGCGCCGCGACGGCGCGCTCGATGCCGCTGCCGCCCTGAAAGTGCCCGTATGCCTGATGCACATGCAGGGCGAGCCCGGCACGATGCAGGATGCACCGCACTATGAGGATGTCGTCTCGGACGTGCGACGTTTTCTGGCCGAGCGCCTTTTCGCCTGCGAGATGTCCGGCATCGACAAGAAGCGGGTCGTCGTCGATCCGGGCTTCGGTTTCGGCAAGACGCTCGAACACAATCTCGCGCTGCTGCGGGCGCTCGACCAGTTCGCGGCGCTCGGCGTTCCGCTGCTGGTCGGGTTGTCGCGCAAGGGCATGATCGGCACGCTGACCGGGCGTGAGCGGCCGGCGGATCGGGCCGCAGGCTCCGCGGCTGCGGCGTTGCTTGCCGTGCAAAAGGGCGCGGCAATCGTGCGCGTGCACGACGTGGCCGTCACTCGCGATGCGCTGGCGGTCTGGGAAGCTGTCGCAACCGGCTTCAAACGCGCCGCGGGCGCGCCGAAACCTTTCGGCTCGCAGCGTTTCGGCGATGACGACTGAAGCAAGGCACGTTGACGCGGATTGACGCGGGTAGAGCCACCGTTCGATCTGGCGCAAACGGTGGGCGGCGGGGCTCGCTCGTTCGAGTCGCCGCAACGGTCTGCAGAATTCTCGTCGCGTGTCCGTGTCGATCCGCATCGTTCCGCGCCAGGGAGCGCGCGTTGTCGACTGCAGCTTCCTAGAGTTCCGCGGTGATGGACTTGAAGGCGCCGTCGCCGCGCACATAATCCGGTCGCGGTGCGGAGAAGCGACGCTGGTCGGCGCAAGCATTCGATATCTGGTCGACGAAGAAGAACCTCCAGCCGGCCGCAGGCTTCGAACCGCCCGCGCCTTCGACCTGGTAGGCGCACAGCAGACTGCGTCCCCAGCGATCCAGGCCGAACGTGTGCGGCTCGACCACGCGCGCACGGCCGTGGTACTCGAAGGCGAGCAGCCGCCGGTTCGCGATCGCTTCGACGATTGCCGTGGTCGTGCGCAGTCCGCTCATGTGCGGCCTGCCGGGCCGGCCGGAGAGTGCAATGGTCAAACCAGGGCGCCGGACTCCCACCCCGGTTTGGGTGCAAATCGATTGCCGTACTTGCCGGCGAGTTCCGCGAGTTGCGCCTTGATCTTCGCTGCACCTTCGCTGCGGATGTGCTGGATCGGGCCGCCGCGGAAGGGTGCGAAACCGGTGCCGAAAATCACGCCGGCGTCGAGCAGGTCGGCATCCTCGACCACGCCATCGTGCAGGCACGCGACCGCTTCGTTGAGCATCGGCAGGATCATGCGCTCGGTGATGTCGGCCGGCGCCTGGTAGTTTGGATCGACCTCGGGCTTCACCGGCTTGCCGTTCTCCCACCTGTACAGGCCTTCGCCGGTCTTCTTGCCACGCTTGCCCGCGGCGATCAGCTCGTCGAGGCCAGCGGGAATTTCGACGCCGAGGAACGGACCGAGCTCCTTGCCGACCGACGCGGCGACGTCCAGCCCGACCGTATCGGCCAGTTCGATCGGCCCCATCGGCATGCCGAACTTCTTTGCCGCCTTGTCGAGCACGGCTCCGGGCACGCCTTCCTTGAACAGGCGCATCGATTCGAGCAGGTACGGCATCAGGATGCGGTTGACGAGGAATCCCGGCGTGCCCCTGACCGGCACCGGCAACTTGTCGATCGCCTTGCAGAAGGCGAGGGTGCGCTTCTCGTTGACGGGGTCGAGCCGGTCCTGGCGCACGATTTCGACCAGCGGCATCATCGCGACCGGATTGAAATAATGCAGGCCGAGGAAGCGGGCCGGTGCGTTCACCGCCGTGCGCAATTCGTCGAGCGGAATGCTCGACGTGTTCGAGGCGAGCAGGGCGCCCGGCTTCATGCCCGGTTCGGTCTTGCGATACAGCTCCTGCTTGGCTTCGAGGTTTTCGAAGATCGCCTCGATCACCAGGTCCGCGTCGGCGATGCCCTTGCCGTCGACGTCCGCCTTGAGCCGCGCGGCGACCGGCTGGATCCTCTGGGAGGTCTTGAGACGCTTGGAGAACAGCTCCTGCGCACGATCGAGCGCGGGCTGGATGAACTTCATCTCGCGGTCCTGCAGCGTGACGTCGAATCCGCGCAATGCGCACCAGGCCGCGATGTCGCCGCCCATGACGCCGGCACCGATCACATGCACGCGCCGGATGCCGGACTCCGCGCCGGCAGCCAGCCCCTTGAGTCGTTCCTGCAAAAAGTATACGCGGACGAGATTGCGGCAGGTCGGTGTCAACGCGAGCCTGGCGACGGCGCGTGCCTCGAGCTTCAGTCGCTGCGTGATGCTCGAGCCGCCGCGGCGCCAGACTTCGATCAACGCGAATGGGGCCGGGTATTGGTCCGGTCGCGCCCTGGCCGCTGTTTGCCGGCGCACGATCGGGGCCAGGATCTGGCGTACCGGCCAGATGTTCGTCGCCCACGCCTTGGCGCGCTGCAGCAAGGGGCGCGTGTGCCGGTGGCGGATCATTTCCTTCGCCGTCTCGACCAGCAGCTCGGGCGACGTCAGTGCATCGACCAGGCCGAGCGATTTTGCCGCCTCGGCGGACAGCGCCTTGCCGGTCAGCATGATCGGCAGTGCGTCGGTGGCGCCGATCAGGCGCGGCAGGCGCGCCGTGCCGCCCCAGCCGGGGATGATGCCGAGCATGACTTCGGGCAACCCGATCCTGGTTTTCGGATCGCGCGTGGCGACACGGTAGCGGCAGGCGAGGGACATTTCCGTTCCGCCACCCATGCAGAATCCGTGGATGGCGGCGACGGTGGGACAGCGCAACCGGGCCAGGTTCTGGAACACGCGTTGGCCGTTTTCGATGCTGGCGAGCACGCCGCCCTGTTCTTCGAACATCTCGAATTCGTGGATGTCGGCGCCGGCGATGAAGCCCGATTCCTTGCCGGAGCGGATGACCACTCCCTTGGGCGGCTCGAACGAAAGGCGTTCCACGATCTGCGCCAGTTCGTCCATTACCGCGCGCGCAAACGTGTTGACCGAAGTGCCCGCTCGATCGAAGGTCAGCACCAGGATGCCCTCGGCGTCGCTTTCTGCCTTCCAGTGGGAAAAGCGCAGTCCTTCGAACATGGCGGCCTCGCAACGGATGGAGAGCAGGACGGCTATAATCCGGGTTCGGCGCCGCCCGGGTCAATCGCAGCGCCGCCGGTCAGGGGCGTGGCCACCGATTGATTGCCGGGACTTGTGCCCGCATCTCCATAGAAGGCGGCCGTAGTGCCCTTGTGGAACTTATTACGATGGCTCAGGGTCTTGCATTGACGCTTGATCGGGTCGTGAACGAACGGAGCACAGCCCGGATGGGCGAGACAGACACCGATCAAGCCCTGGTGGAACGGGTCCAGAACGGAGACAAGCGTGCTTTCGATCTGCTGATACGCAAGTACCAGCACAAGCTCGTCAGCGTCATTTCGCGCTATGTTTCGGACTGGAGCGAGTGCCAGGACGTGGCCCAGGAAGCCTTCATCCGCGCGTATCGCGCCATCGGCGCGTTTCGCGGCGACAGCCAGTTCTATACGTGGATGTACAAGATCGCGATCAATACCGCCAAGAATTACCTCGTCTCGCAGGGGCGCCGTCCGCCGCAGGACGACATCTCGATCGACGACGCGGTCCAACTCGATGGCGGCGCCCGGCTCAAGGATCGCGCGACGCCGGAACATGAATTGATGCGCCAGGAAATTGAACGAACCGTGTTCCAGACGGTCGAAGACCTGCCGGAAGACCTCAGGACTGCGATTACGCTGCGCGAAGTCGACGGCTTGAGCTACGAGGAAATCGCAGAAACCATGAAATGTCCGATCGGTACCGTGCGCTCGCGCATCTTCCGTGCCCGCGATGCGATCGATCAGAAATTACGCCCGCTGCTGTCCGATGCCCAGGTATCCGGCCATGAATGATACGACCCACGAACAATTGTCCGCGCTGATGGATGGCGAGTTGCCGCGCGACGAGCTGCGCTTCCTGTTGCGGCGCATCGACAACGACACCGATCTGGCGCAACGCTGGTCGCGCTATCAGGTCGCCAGCGCCGTGCTCAGGCGCCAATATGCCGCGCCCGTGTCGAGCGATGTTTTCGCGGCGGCCGTGCTTGCGCGTCTGGACGCCGACGTCGTGGCGGTGGCGCAAAGGCCGCTGTCCGGGCGTCTCCTGCGCTGGGCGGGCGGCGGTGCCATCGCGGCGAGCGTTGCGGTGTTCGCGCTGGTCGCAACGCGCCCGGCGGGTACCAATGGCGGCGCTTCGATGCCGCCGCCAGCCGCCACGGTTGCGGCAGTGCAGGCGCCCGCCGCCGCGCCGCCGGCACCGCTGGCCGAATTGCGTCAGGCGCCGACAGCGCAGCAGGTGCTGCCGGCCGGTTTCTCGGACAACGCCCAACTGGCCAGCTTCGAATCGATCGTGCCGAGCTACGCACCGGCGCAGCAGCCGGCGCGTGCACCGACCAGCGGCGTATCGGAAGCGTTCGTTCCGTACGTGCTCGTCGTCGGCGCGCGTCAGACCGTCCCGGCCGATGCGCAACAGCCGGCCCGACGCGAGTTGCCGTCGAAGCAGTGACGGCTGCGCGAGCGGCGCGCCTCCCGCGCCGAGCGGGAGTCCGTCCGCTGAATGTCGGCAACCCCGACGGCACGCACCCGCGGAACTCCGCGGCCGCCGTGCAATCCAAGAGGCCGGTGTTTCTGTTCAAATGTATACTCGTTCACTTCAAGGTGGATTCATCCATGC
>DATNFS010000125.1:0-22312 GCA_035606275.1 Rudaea sp. | reverse complement strand
CGGCCGCATCGCGATCGCCCTTGTTGGCGCGCGCGAACGCCAGCTGCGCAATCACCGACACATCGTCGCGCAGGTCGGAATCGGCGCCGGCCTGCGATGCGACGATGGTCGGGCTCGCGTTCACGCAGCGACCTCTTCGAGGATGGCCAGCAGGGCATCCTGCTCGCTGGCGAGGTCGGCCGGGCTGACGACGGTGTCGGATAATTCCTGCGCCGCAAGTTCCCGCAGGCGCTGGCGCAGGCGCTTGAGTGCGAGAATCAGGGTCACCTTGCGACTGCGCAGCTGGAAGGCGATGCGGTCATAGTCCGCGGCAGCCGGATCGCGCGCCAGGAACGGTTCGAGCGCGCGACAAAGATCGGCGCGGCCCGACTGGGCCGCCTCCTCGCGCAGGCGCCGCAAGGTCCGTTGCAGCACGACCAGCGCGAAGCTGCGCTGGAACGCCTCGTCCGGCGAAGACGGAACGACGTGATCGCGCAGGTAGCGGCGCTCGAGGTCGTCGGGTGCGGCCAGATCCGGCCCGTCCGCGCGACCGCTGGAGGCGTTGACGTGGCCGCGATCGAGCAGGGCGTGCACGCGCTCGAGCAGGTAGTTGCGGTAGTGACGCGCTGCGATCTGTGGCGAACCGGCATCGTCGTTGACCAGCCTGCGCAGAAGGTTGGCGGTGATCTGCCCGGCCTGCGCCGGCGCGTGGCCGCGGCGCCGCACCAGGGCATACACCGGATACCAGTAGCGTTGCGCCAGGTCGCCGAGCGCATCCCTGGCCTGTGCCGGATGCTCCTCGCCCAGTTGCATGACCATCGACCAGCGCGTGGTTGCGAACCGGTCCTGCGACCGGCTTGCGTTCGAATTCATCGTATTCATCGTTACCCATCCTTTATCCGATACTCCCTACGGCGAATGTTCGCCGCGATTACCGGATCGGACAAAAGCAGGCCTATCTCAGAAACGCCCCAAGGGAATCTCGCAACTGGCTCATCTCGGCTTCCAGGTCATTGCTGTCCGCCGCGGTATCGGCCAGTTCCTGCAGCACCAGTTCACGCAAGCGGTTGCGCAGCCGATGGACGGCAACCGCCAGCGTGTTGCGGCGCATGCCCAGCAATTCGGCGACGCGCGCGTAGTCGGCCTCGTCGGGACGCTCGATCAGGAATTCGCTGAGGGCATCGAACAAGGTCGATTTGCCTGCGGCCCTGGCTTCCTGGCGCAGCCGTCGAGTAGCCGACTCCAGCACCGCCTGTGCCCAGGCGCGGTCGAAGATGGCTTCCGGCGTGTCGCTGTCGGCGATGCCGTCCTGGCTGGTCTGACTGCTGCCGAGGGAATCGAGCGCCCGGAACTGGAAGCCGCCGCCGCGCTTGCGGGCGCCGGCTTCGTCGCGCGCATCGGCCAGAAAATTCTTCAGCGCCGTGAGCAGGAAGGCGCGGAAGCGGCCGCGCGCGGGATCGGCGTGCGCATGGAAAGCACGTTCGATGAAGCGGGCGAAAAAGGCCTGGGCCAGATCTTCGACATCATCGCGGCCGGTGCCGCGACCGCGGATATAGGCGATGACCGGCGCGCGATAGGTTCGGCACAGCTTCTCGAGCGCCTTGCGCGATTGCGCATCGTCGGTTCGCGCCTCTAACACCAGGCTCCAGCGCGTGGTCTGGAAATGACTCAAGCCGCATCCCCGGTTTGGTGTCGATCATGTTGCCACAACGGGCGGGGAGCCGCGAAGCGTATTTTTGCGCCGCCGCCCGGTGCGCCTCGCCGGAGCGGCAAAAAAAGCGCCCCGCATCCGCGGGGCGAGTCCCAAGGCAACCTGGAGGAGGGAGGTTGCGGGTTTACTTGGCGGCGACGGCGTTGGCCGGCAAATACGTGGCGGCAAAGTCGTTCTGCAGCCGCTCGTAGCGTTCCTTCACCTGGGAATACGACGTCCGGTACTCCGGATACGAGGTCGCGGCTCCGAACAGCATGCCGATTTCGCGGTTCGAGAAATTGCGGCGTATCGTGGCATGCCAGGCGCTGCAGACGTCGCTGGCGTTCGGCGGCGTGCAGTCGAGGCCGCTGGAGTTGACCTTGACCGTGCCCAGGCTCTGGCGTTCGGCCGCACCGGCGGCCGCGGACAGGGCCAGGGCGATCCCGGCGATGATGGCGATTGTGGTGCGCTTCATGACATTTCTCCTGATGGGGCGCGGCCGAGTGGTCCGTCGACGCGGCCGCACCGCGATCGATGCGAGGCAGGTCCTTGACCCGCAGAAGGCTTCCACCTTCACTCATCAAGTTCCGGAAAAGCCGGTTGCGATTACAGGCGCGTGGCGGGATCTTTTCGGCGCAGGGGCGCCGCCGCCGGCAAGCCGCGGAACGGGGCGCAAAAGTATAGAAATCAGCGCGCGGCCCGGAGCCGGGTCAGCTGACCAGCGTGCCGATCGCTTCGCCCTGCATGATGCGCATGAGGTCGCCTTCGCGGCTCATGTCGTAGATGCGCAGCGGGATCCTGTGGTCGCGGCACAGTGCGATGGCGGCGGTGTCCATCACGGCGAGCTTGCGTTCGATCACCTGGTCGTAGGTCAGCTGTTCGAAGCGTTGCGCGCTGCTGTCCTTTTTCGGGTCGGCGCTGTACACGCCGTCGACCTTGGTCGCCTTGAGCAGCAGATCGGCGCCGATCTCGATCGAGCGCAGCGCGGCCGCCGAGTCGGTCGTGAAGAATGGATTGCCGGTGCCGGCCGCGAAGATCGCAATGCGCCCTTTCTCCAGGTGGCGGATGGCGCGGCGCCGGATGAAGTCCTCGCACACCTCGTTGATCTTGATCGCACTCATCACGCGTACCCGCGCACCCATTTTCTCGAGGGCGTCCTGGAACGCGAGCGCGTTGATGACCGTCGCCAGCATGCCCATGTGATCGCCGGTGACGCGATCCATGCCGGCCGCGGCAAGGCCTTCGCCGCGGAAAATGTTGCCGCCGCCGATGACGATGCCGACCTCGACGCCGGTGCGCTGAACTTCCAGTGTCTCCCGGGCCAAACGGTGGATCACTTTCGGATCGATGCCGTAGTCGGCGCTGCCGAGCAACGCCTCGCCGCTGAGCTTGAGGAGGATGCGCTTGTACTTCATGGCGGCAGGCATGCAGTCTCTCGGCTTTTGAACGGCGGGCAAACGGCGGCATTGTAGCCGAGCGCGGCAAACATTGCCCTGCGGCGCCGGCGCTGATCCGGTCGTCTCGAACGGCGGAGGACCGTTCCAGGGTGCCGGCGACGAGTGTCCTCGCCCCTCAAGTCGGCGGCGTGCAATCAGGGCGGTCGATCGGGCCTTTTCGGAGAAGTCAGGCCGCAACGCGAGGCATGGCTGGAGTTTGCGAATCATGCGTGCCGTCGCAGACGGGCCCTGCCTGTCCTTTTCGACAGGGCGTCCAGGCCCCGTCGACCCCTCTCAGCTGCGCAATCGCAGCCCCGCCGGATCGTACGCGGGTTCGCGAAGAATGCATGCTGCCCGTCTTTCGCCGATCACGTCGACCGTGAGTTCCGGCATCGCCCCGGCGATATCGCGGTCGACGTAGGCCAGCGCGAGACTTTGCTTCACGTAATGTCCGTAGGCTCCGGAGGTGACGCTGCCGATGAGCCTGCCATTGCATTTCACCGGTTCGAACCCCGACGCATCGGCAGCGGCCGCGTCGATGCGCAATGTCACCAGCTTCTGCCTTGCGCCGACCTCGCGTTCGCTCCGCGCCGCATCGCGGCCGACAAAATCCTCCTTGTCGAACGCGACGTGGCGCGCGAGGCTCGACATGCCCGGCGTGCACGACTGCGTGAACTCGCTGTTCCAGATGCCGTAGCTCTTTTCCAGGCGCAAACTGTCGAGTGCGCGGTTGCCGATCGCGCGCAAGCCGCAATCCGCGCCGGCCGCCTTCAACGCTTCGTACAGCGGCAGCTGGTGGCTGACCGGTACGTTGATTTCGTAGCCGAGTTCGCCGGTCAGCGACAGGCGCGCGACGACTGCATTGGTTCCGACGATCTGCATCTGCGCGCAACTGAGGAATGGAAATGCCGCGTTCGACATGTCGCGATCGGTCAGCCGCGCAATGATCTTGCGCGACGCGGGGCCTGACATTGCAAATCCCATCCACGCATCGGAAAGATTGCGCACAGTGACGCCGCTGGACGGCAGGTGATCTTCGAACCAGCGCATGTGCCACGCCTGCAGGCAGTACGACCCGATCAGCCAGAAGCGATCGTCGCCGAGCCTGCTGACAGTCAGGTCGCCCATCAACTTGCCGTTCGGACTCAACATCGGCGCAAGGCGCACGCGGCCTACATTCGGCAGGCGCGATGCGAGCAGGTGGTCGAGCCATTGCGTGGCGCCCGGACCGGACACCACGTAGCGCGCATAGACCGCACTTTCGAACATGCCGGCCGCTTCGCGCGTGGCGCGCACTTCGGCGGCGACGAATTCGTGCGCGTTCGATCGGCGCACGCCTGGTTGCTCGATGAATCCGGCGTGTCCGGGCGTGAAAAACTGCGGCGTCTCCATGCCCCAGGTGCAGCCGTACACGGCACCTTCGGCCTTCAGCGCGCCGTGGCACGGCGAGACTTTCAATGGCCGGCCCGCCGGCAGTTCCTCGTTCGGATACGAAATCACGAAGCGGCGCGCGTAGAACTGCCGCGTCATGTCCTTCAGGTACGAATCCCCGGCGGCGAACGCACCGTAGCGCGCGACATCCATGCCGAAGATATCGGCGCCCGGATCACCATGGATGATCCATTGCGCCAGCGTCAGCCCGATTGCGCCGCCTTGCGAAAACCCGCCCATGCAGCCGCAGGCGACCCAGTAATTCTTCTTTCCCGGAACCGGGCCGACGAGCGGGTTGCCGTCCGGCGTGAACGTGAATGCGCCGTTGACCCAGCGGCGGATGCCGACATTCTGCAGCGCAGGAAAACGCTCGAAGGCGGTCGACAGCTCGGGCAGGATGCGGTCGACGTCGGGCGGCAGCAGGTCCATGCCGAAGTCCCAGTCGGCGCCTTCGACCTTCCAGTGGCGCGGATCGCGCTCGTAGATGCCGAGCAGCACGCCCTTGCGTTCCGGCTGCAGGTAGCTGAACCCTTCCAGATCCGTGATCGAGACGATCTCGCGGTCGAGCGCGACGAGTTCTGGAATGTCGTCGGTGATCAGGTAGTGGTGCTGCATCGGCGTCACCGGCAAATCGATGCCGGCCATGTTGCCGACCCTGCGCGCCCACAACCCGGCGGCATTGACGACATGGTCGGCCGTGATCGTGCCGTGCTCGGTCACGACCGACCAGCGGTTGTCCGGCAACGGCTGCAGTTCGAGCACGCGATTGCGCAGGATGACCTCCGCGCCGCGCTTTTTCGCCGCGCCGACATACGCGTGCGTCGTGCCGTGCGGATCCATGTAGCCCTCGAGCGCGTCGAACAGCCCGCCCTGCAGGTTCGATACCTCGACGATCGGGCACAGCTCGCGGATTTCCTCCGGCGTCACGAGGCGCGTTTGGATTTCCATCGTCTCGTACATCGCACGCTCGGCCCGCAGCATCTCCATGCGTTGCGTCGACGCCGCGAGGCTGATGCCGCCGGTCATGTGCATGCCGACGCTGATGCCGCTCTCGCGCTCGATCTCGGCGTACAGGCCGATTGTGTAACCTTGCAGTGCGGCGATATTCGGATCGTCGTTGAGCGCGTGGAAGCCGCCGGCCGCATGCCAGGTCGAGCCGCAGGTCAGCTCGCCACGCTCGACCAGCACGACGTCGGTCCAGCCGAACTTCGCCAGGTGGTAGAGCACGCTGCCGCCGACAATGCCGCCGCCGATGACGACGACGCGGTAATGCGATCTCATGAAAGCTTCCTGATTGGAACCGCCAAAGAACCCGTCATTCCGGCGAAGCCGGACTGCGCAGGCAGGATGCCCGAGCGAACAGCGAAGCTGGCCCGAAAGGCACGCCGCAGGAGCGGCGTGTAATCCAGTGTCTTGCACGGGTCAAGAAGGCGCCGGATCCCCGCTTGACCAGCTCCGCTGTTGAGAGCCGCCGGGATGTGTTTCGGGCCATCCTCGGAGAGGTCTGAATCATGAGTCAGAGTGTCGTCTCTTCGACATGCGCCTGCAGCCAGCGCCACAACGCCGGCGCCCACGGGCGTTCGATGTGCAACCTCCAGCCATCCGTGCGCCGCGACACGGCGAGCCGGAATCCGGCGAACTGCATCAGCGCCGATTCGAGCGGCAATACCGTCTTGGTGTGGAACGCGTATTCGCTGCCTTGCGCCATCAGGTTTGCCGCCGCGTGGCCACGAACTTCGAAGATCAGCATGCCGTCGCTGACGTCCGTGATCGCACAACCCGGTGCAGCAACCGCCGCGGCGTCCATCGCCTGTGTGCCGGCAACCAGCAACACGCGGTCCGGAGCGAGCCGCAAGGCGTAATCGTCGACGCTGCAGGTCTGGCGTGGCCCGACGGCTTCGCCGGTGCCGTAGCGTGCGAGAAATTTCTGCGCGGGACCGCTGACGAGCCACATTGACATGGCATTCACGACGACAATCGCGATGCCGGGCGCACGCAGCAACAGGTGCGGCCAGTCCGGAACCGGCGACCAGAATTGCGCACGGTCATGCATGCAGGCGTGTTCCGGCGGGATCCAGAAAGCAACATTCGACCACAGTTCCCGTGTAGCGCGTGCCGAGATGCTCGAAGGCCAACTCCTCGCCGAGGCGGCGGCGGCCGTCCTCGACGAGAGCCAGCGCAATCGGGCGGTTCAATGCCGGACTGACGCAACTGCTCGTCACGTAACCGATGCTGCGCGTCTTGCCGTGCGCCGGCGTGACCGCGTGTGCTCCGACAGGAATCGGCGGGTCGCCGGACGCTGCGATTCCGACGAGCTGTCGGCGGCCGCTGCGCCTGGCAAATGGCGTGAACAGCGAACGATCGCCGACAAACGGATCCTGGCGCCTGTCGCGCGGGCCGCCCATGCCGATGTCGTGCGGCATCGTTTCGCTGTCGGTGTCCTGGCCGACGAAGATGTAGCCTTTCTCGGCGCGCAGCACGCCGAGCGCCTCGACACCGATCGGCTCGGCCCCCGCGACGCGCGCCCGGCGCCAGAGGTCGGCGGCCAGCCGTGCCGGTACCGAAACCTCATAGCAGCGCTCGCCGGTGAAGCTGACGCGCGCGATGCGCGCCGGCCGTCCGGCGAATGTGCCGAGGCGCGCGGCCATGTGCGGCAGTTGCTCATCCTCGAGCGGTACGCCCAGATCGAGCGCCGCGACGACGCGTCCGGATTGCGGTCCGGATATCGCCAGCGTCGCCCAATGCGCGCTGGCATCGTGAATGAAGACGCGCGCAAGGTCGAAGCGGTCCTGCCGCCACTCTTCCAGATGCGCGAGCATCGCCGCGACATGGCCGCTGGAACACGAGACGACGAAATGTTCCGGCGCGAGGCGCAGCACGACGCCGTCGTCGAAAATTGCACCGCTTTCGCCCAGTGCGAGGCCGTAGCGCAATCTCCCGGGTGCGAGCGTCGACATGCGCGTGTAGAAGAGGAAGTCGAGCAGCGCGGCCGCCAGCGGGCCGATGACCTCGATCTTGCCGAGCGACGAGGCGTCGAACAGCGCGACAGCGTTGCGCGCAAGGCGACATTCCGCGGCGATCGCGCCGGCGTCGGCTCCGTACCAGGCCGGCCGCAGGATGTCCCCGTACTCGCGCAAATACGCATGTTCGTCGCGGTGTACGTTTTCCGCAGGAAGGCGTCGCACCGGCGCCTGCAGTTCGCCGAGACTTCCGGCGGCGATCGTCGCCATCGACACCGGCGCGAACGGCGGCCGGTACGTCGTGACGCCGACAGCCCCGATATCGCGTCCGCTTTGCGCCGCGAGCAGCGCCAGGCCATTGATATTCGACGTCTTGCCCTGGTCGGTCGCCATGCCGAGTGTCGTGTAGCGCTTCAGGTGCTCGACCGACGCGAAGTTCTCGCGCACCGCCAGCTCGATGTCCCCGGTCGTGACATCGTGCTGCAGGTCGACCCAGACGCGGTGCTTGCCCGAGGCGGCCGCGATATCCGGGGCTCCGCCCCAGTAGTCCGTTGGCAGCACAGAGCCGATGCTTGGCGGCTGAAGCTCACCGGACGACAACGTCCGCGGACCCGACAGTGACGTGCCGCCGCCTGCGCGATTGCCTTGTTCGATCGCCTGGTCGAGCGTGCGCGCGCCGTTGGCGGCGCCCGCCACCTGCAATCCGGCGATGCTGTCGCCAGGAACCAGTGCTTCGAGGCGATCGTCCCAGCGCGGCTTGCCACGCGCATGGCAATACAGATGGATCGACGGCGTCCAGCCGCCGGAGGCTGCGATCAGGTCCGCTTCGAGCGTCGCTCCGGATTTGAGCCGCGCGCTTTCGACGTGCGCCCGACCCTGTGCGAAGGCGACCGCCTCGCCGAGCCGTACCTCGATGCCGGCGCTGCGCGCCGTCGCAGCCCGATCCGAATGCATGCGCGCATCGACGACGACGCAATGCGCGCCCGCGGCGACCAGCGCGTGCGCGAGTTCGTATGCCGAATCGTTGCCTGTTGCAACGACGACGCGCCCGCCGCAGCGCACCGCATGACTGCGCAGGTAGCGCAACGCCGCGTCGGCCAGCATGACGCCGGGACGGTCATTGTTCCCGAACAGCAGCGGCCGTTCGATCGCGCCGCTGGCGAGGACGATATCCCGGGCCCGCACCTGCCACAGGCGTTCGCCGTTTGCACTCTGCGCTGCGGCGCAGCCTTTTTCCACCAGCACGACGGCGTTGTGGTCGTAGACGCCGACGGCGGTCGTATGCGTCATGATGCGCACGCCGGCGGCGCGCAGCCCGGTTGCGCGCGCCGTTGCCCAGTCGATGCCCGGCAGCCCGTCGACCTGCGCGTCGCGCCAGCGCAGCGATCCGCCCAGTTGCGCCTGCTCGTCGACGAGCAAGACGCTGCGGCCCGCACTCGCTGCAGCCCGTGCTGCCGAAATTCCCGCGGGACCGCCACCGATGACGCAGAGGTCGACGTTCAGGAACTGCTGCCGCGACGCGGGCGCCCGCGACGTTGCATCGACGCGCCCGATGCCGGCGAGCGCGCGGATCATGCCCTCGTACAGGCGAAAGCGCGGCCACATGAAGGTCTTGTAGTAGAAGCCGGCTGGAATGAAGCGTGCGAAATGATCGAGGAATGAAAACGCATCGTGCGTCGCCGTGCCGCGCGCGTGCGTCGAGCGGATCGCCATGCCCTGCTGCAATGGCTCGAGCGTCGCGCGCGCATTCGGATCGTGCCGCGATCCATGGCGCAGATCGACGATCGCGTTCGGTTCCTCGCCGCCGGCGGTGAAGATTCCGCGCGGACGGTGGTACTTGAAGCTGCGTCCGACGACGCGCACGCCGTTCGCCAGCAGGGCAGAAGCAACCGTGTCGCCGGCCAATCCCGAGAACGGTTGTCCGTCGAACGTGAAGTCCAGGTGCTGGCTGCGGTCGATCTGGCTGCCGAACCTTCCGCCGCAAGCATCTACACGTGTCGGACCGGTCATGGCGACAGCGGCCTCGTCGCGATGACGACGTGCGTGGTCGTGTCGCGTTCGATCTCGATCCAGCGCGCACAGCCGTCGGCATGCAGCCACAGTTCGCGCGCCACACCACGGACGTTGGCGCGCTGGTAGCGATAGCGCGCCCATTCGGCGTCGCTGCAGTCGCGTGGCGGGCGCTGCTTGCCGGCGTCGCCGCCGTAGCGGAATTCGCGGTCGGAGCGTGGGCCACAGAAAGGGCAGGGGAAAACTTGCATCAGGGACAGTGAGATGGCTGCATGGGATTTTCTGCAGGGGCTTTTCGGGCAGTTTTTTGCATGACCGTAACCTGCGAGTCGCTCATCGTCTTCCTAATGCACCACGCCGGCATGCGCCTCGTCGATGACTTCGCCGCTTTCGAAACGCGAAAGATCGAACGGCGCGGAAAGCGCGTGGTGGCGGCCGGTTGCCAGCACGTGCGCGAACAACGTTCCGCCGGCGGGAATCGCCTTGAACCCGCCCGTTCCCCAACCGCAATTCAGGAACAATCCGGGTACGGGCGACGGGCCGATGATCGGCGAGTTGTCCGGCGTCGTGTCGACCACGCCTCCCCACTGGCGCATCAGCTTCAACGTGGCGAATGCCGGAAACATTTCGATCAGCGGCGCGATCACCGATTGCGTCACGCGGAAACTGCCGCGCTGCATGTACGACGGACAGCGATCAAGATTGCCGCCGATCACGAGCTCGCCCTTGTCCGATTGACTGACATACGTGCCGTTCGAAGACGACAGCACGACGACGTCGAGGCACGGCTTGACCGGCTCGCTGACCATCGCCTGCAGCGTGTAGCTCTGGATCGGCAGTTCGAAGCCCGCCAGTCTGGCCAGTGCCGACGAATTTCCGGCCACGGCCATGCCGAAGCGCCCGGCACCGATGGCGCCGCGCGAAGTCCTCACCGCGCGCAGGCGCCCGGCGGTCATCTCGAAACCGGTTACTTCGCAGTTCTGGATGATATGTACGCCGAGCGCATCGGCCGCGCGCGCGTAGCCCCAGGCAACGGCATCGTGCCGCGCGGTGCCGGCGCGCCGCTGCTGCAGCGCGCCGCGCACGGGCCAGCGGGTATTCGGTGACGGATCGAGCAGCGGCGCGAGCGCCAGCGTCTGTTCGCGGCCGAGCAGCTCGATCGGGATGCCATTGATGCGCATCGCGTTGGCGGCGCGCGCCATCGTCTCGAGTTCGGCTTCCGAGTGGGCGAGCTCGATCAGGCCGCGCTGCGAGAACATGATATTGTAGTTCAGTTCGCGCGTGAGTCCTTCGTACAGGCTCACCGACAGGTCATACAGCGCGGCACTCTGCGGATGGAAATAGTTCGAGCGGATGATGGTGGTGTTGCGGCCGGTGTTGCCACCGCCGATCCAGCCTTTTTCGAGCAGGGCGACGCGCCTGATGCCGTGCTGTTTGGCCAGGTAATACGCGGTCGCGAGGCCGTGGCCGCCGCCGCCGATGATCACGACGTCGTAATGCGGCTGCGGATCGCGGTCCTGCCAGGCCGGCGTCCAGCCGCGCTGGCTGCGTAGGCCTTCGCGCAGCAGCGACCATCCCGAGTAATGCCGCTTGTGCGAACCGTCCGTCATGCGATCGCGCGTTGGCGCTCCCCGTGCAGGTAGACGAGCTGGCCGATGCCGACGAGCAGCAGCATGCTGCCGACGACCTTGAACACGGCCAGCGCCTTGTCCGGCTCCGCCGCGTCCGGCACGCAAGCCAGCAGCATCGACGCCAGGGTGATCGCGAAACCGAGCGATGCCAGAACGGTCGCCGAAAGACGGCCGCCGGGCGGGCGGATGACATCGGGTCCGGCCGGCATACTCTGCATGCGCAGCACCGAGGCGAAGGTGAACAGGTACGGCATGAAGTAGGAAATCAGGCTCATGCTGATCAGGATCTGGTACGCGCCGGCCACGCTCGAGCCCGATTGTGCGACCAGGATGAAGCCGGTTGCGAACACCGCCTGCCAGACGAATGAGACATGCGGCGTTCCCCAGCGTGGATGGATGCGCCCGAAGCGCTCCGGCAGGTAGCGATCGATGCCGGCCAGAAACGGCAGGCGCGCCGATGCGGTGAGCCACGCGCCGACCGCGCCGACATTTGCCACCACGAGCAGCAGCGCCATGATCGGCACGAGCCAGGCCCAGCCGATGCGTTGTGTTCCGGCGACCGCGGTCTGCATGATGCCGCCGAGACTGGACACCTGT
Source organism: Rudaea sp. (assembly GCA_035606275.1). GTDB lineage: Bacteria > Pseudomonadota > Gammaproteobacteria > Xanthomonadales > Rhodanobacteraceae > Rudaea. The sequence continues at coordinate 10,578 of DATNFS010000125.1, read as the reverse complement.
TCGGCCGGCAGGATCACGAGGATCGCGCCGGCACCGAAGATGTAGCCGGTCACGACGAACGCGCCGCCTATGATCAGTGCGCGCGTGAATTGCCGGCGGAAATCGCGGATTTCGCTGCGCAGGAAGGCCGAAGCCTCCGAACCGGTCAGTGCGAAGACAAGGCTGGTCCAGAACACCATTTCGCGCAGGTTCGCGTGCGGCACGAACGCCGACCATGTCCAGGTCGTGGCCGAACCGAATCGCGTCCAGGCGATGGGCGCCAGCACGAGGAAGATCAGGATAGGGCCCCAGTTGCCGATCGCGCCGAGGTTGTGCAGCCACTTGCCGACGCGCAATCCGACGACGTTGACCAGCGTCGCGAGCCACATCGCGGCAACCGAGAATCCAGCGACGTAGACCGGATTGGCGGCGAGTGCGGCGGCATCGTCGCTGATCAGGTACGCGGCCGCGCCGGCAGCGAACAGCAGGATCGACGGGTAATACGGCAGGTTGCTGGTCCAGTAGGTCCAGCCGGTCATGAATCCGGCCCAGTCACCGAGCGCGCGCTGGCTCCAGTGATAGATGCCGCCGTCGCCATCGGCGAAGCGCGAGGACAGCTCGAGCACCGCCGCCAGCAGCGGCAGGTAGAACAACAGGAACGCGCCGACCCAGATCGTGATTGCCGACGGTCCCGCCGCCGCCGCGGTGCCGATCCAGCGCACGCTGATGCCGGTGACGACGCAGAACATCACGAGGTCGCGCAGGCCCATGGCTGCACGCGCGCGTGCCAACGCGGACACGTTGCCGTGCGGCGCAATCCGGATGATCGACTCGGCAGGGATGGGCTTACGTCCGGTCGTCGACGGGCGAAATGGGGTCAGAGTCATTTTCCGACTTGCCAGGAGTTTCCTGTACTTGCGTTTCCCGCCCGGAAAATGACTCTGACCCCATTTCCATTCGCTTCGCGATGTACCTGCGGATGTCCAGGCTCGCGCTCTCCATCGGGGCATAGTAGCCGTGCGAGAAGCGGCGCGACCGCATGCCGCGCTGCACGCCTTCGACGACCGCCCAGTCCTGGCGATTGGTGACGTCCCAGAACTGGGCCGCGTCCATCGGGTCGAAGTGCGGCTTTTCCATCTCGGATGGATGGAACAGAAAATCACAGACGACCGTGCTGTGCCCGGCGTCGCGCGGAAAAATCGCGAACGCGGCGACATGATCCATCGACAGCGAGAGCATCAGGTTCGGATAGATCAGCTCGCCCTTGTGGCGGGTCCGTTCGTTTTCGTCGAGTCCCGGAAACGCGGCGCGCGAGGTTTGCCCGCTGAAGGTGAATGTCACCGCGCCTTCGCGGTGCGGGATTCCTTCTTCCCAGTCGAGCGAGGCGCCGCCGCCCTTGCGGAACGCCGGCACGACCCTGCACAGTTCCGGATGCACGCCTGCGCAGTGATAGCACTCGTTGTAGTTTTCGAGGATCACTTTCCAGTTCGCGCCGACCTGGTAGACGATGCGGTGGCCGATGCGCAACTCGGCGAGGGGGTAGTTGCGCAGTCGGCCCATCGCATCGCCGAATTGAGACTGCAGCGTGTGATCGCGCGCGTCCGCGCCGTCCGGGTCGAGGTGGACGAAGATGAAGCCGCCCCAGGTCTGAAGGCCCGCGCGATGCAGGGCGAACTCGTGCTTCCTGCCTTCGAGCGCGGCTTCGAGATGCGGCGCGGACTTCAATGCGCCATCGAGGCCGTAGACCCACGAATGATATGGGCAGCGGATCGTCGATCCCTTGCATCCCGTCTGCGGCACGCCGTCGGCCGAAGGATCTGCCGGCGCGCGCAGCACGAGGGCGCAGCCGCGATGGCGGCAGACATTGAAGAACGCGCGCAACGCGCCGTCGTCGTCGCGCACGACCAATACCGATTCGCCGAGCACGTCGACGTCGAGGTAGTCGCCGCGGGACGGTACCGATTCCTCGCGTCCGACCAATACCCATTCGCGCGCGAAGATCCGCTCGCGCTCGGTATCGAACACCGCCGGCGACAGGTAGGCGTCGCGTGGCAGCGTCGGTTCGAGCAGGCACGCCGCAGGCGCGGAACGATCAGTCATGGTGCGGCAATTCCCCGTGGCGCGTCCGCTGCGCGAAGTACAGTGTGGGCTTGAACCTCGACGCCGGTTCCAGCATGCCGGCTTTGCCGACCTGCCATGGTTCACGCGTCGGCCAAGTCTGGCTGCAGGATCGTGGCAAATTCAAGCCCCCGCGTTCACTCGCAGCGGCAGGTCACCGGAAACGGAAAAATCTGCGGCGATGTCGCGAAATCGCACGGTCGGCATTTCGCAGGCCGGTGCGCGGACCCAAGGCGCCCGCCGCAATCGCATCGGTGGAAGCGCTTGCAGTTGCGGGAGCAGTGACGTTCGGCGCCGCGCCGAGGTCATGCGGCGCCGGGCCGAGCGTTCAGTACGGTGATCCGCCGGCCTGGGTCGACGTAAGGACGCCGGCATTCGCCGAGACGCTGTAATTGGTGCTTCCGGTTGCCTGCCAGGTCGCGAAGTTGAACGTGCCGGTGGAATTGATCCGCTGCACGGCAATGTCCAGGTAGGTCAGCGGCGTCTTTGCCGCGCACACCTGCGGCAATCCGGGTGCCTGCAGGAAATACGCGGTGCTGTTGCCGACGACAGTCGCATGTCCGCTGCCATCGATCAGCAATGCCGTCTGCTCGTCGACAGCGACACCGCGCGGCGCGCCGCTCCAGCCGTTCGCGGCGACGCGGCACAGGAACGCGAGGTCCCGGCCCATGCGATCGCGCGTGACGAAGTGCGGATCGCCGATGATCCCCTGCAGCGTCGATACGTTTGCAAAGTCGCGCACGAACGTCATGTACCGGTTGAACGGGTCGGCCAGCGACTGGCTCGAGGTCGCGCCCTGCGGCGCGTTGGCCGAATACACGAACTGGGTCAGCACGTTCATGCCGGCGCTGGTGCCGCCGACCGGCGAACCGGCGGCGATCTTGGCATTGAGGATCGACTGCACCGGCGTACCGGTCCAGAAATTGGTGTAGTCGGACTGGTCGCCGCCGGCGATCCAGATCGCCTCGGCCTGCTGCATGATCGCGGCGACGCCCGGATCGTTCGCGGCTGCGAGCGACGGAATGATCAGCGTGGCGACCGAATTGGCGGCCGGACACAACTGCTGGATGTACGGATTGTAGGCGTCGGTTCCGGTCGCGCGGATGACGAGGAAATCGCCGTTGTGGGCGAGGCCGCACATCCACACGAAGGCTGCGTCGACATCGGTGCCGCCGCCCATCAGCACCGTGCCCGGGGTGACGGACGTGACCACGTCGCTGGCGTTGCCGACGCGGAAGTAGGTATATGAGGGTTTCTTGGCGGCCAGAGCCGGCGTGCAGGCAAGCAAGGCAACGAGCAGTACGAACAAGCGCTTCATTTTCTTCTCCGCGGAAATGAACCGGCCGCAGCCACGGCAACGAAGGTCTGGGCGCTGCCGATGCTAGCATGTGATTCGACCGACACGGAATTTGCGCGCTCTGGACGCCGGGTTCGGTGCGCTCGCAGCAGGTCGACCGGCGGCACGAATTGTCGTGCCGTTCGGCGCAAGCGGTCGTTGCCACTAGAATCGTGCTGCATGGCCGGGTCCGGGAGCGCGCAACGCATGTCGTCGATCAGCAAACGCCAGTTTCTCCGTTCCGCAGCGGGCGCGCTTGCGGCGTCCGCGACGCTGTCGCTGGGGTTCCTGCAACATCGGTTCGCGCAGGCCGCTGCGTCGGCACCGGCGGCCCTTGCGCAGGACGAACCATTCTGGGAGTCGATCCGCCGCCGGTACGGCGTCACGCGCGATTTCATCCAGCTCGAAAACGGCTATTACTCGCTGGCCGCCGATCCGGTGCTGGACGCCTACATCCGCCATGTGCGCGAGGTGAACGCGACGTCGTCTTTCTACATGCGCACGCGCCAAGTCGACGACAAGCTCGCGGTGCGCCACGAACTGGCGCGCCTGCTCGGTTGCGCCGATGAAGAGCTCATCATTACACGCAACACCACCGAGTCGCTCGATACCGTCATTGCCGGCTTCGACTGGAAGGAAGGCGACGAAGCCGTGATGGCCGCGCAGGACTACGGCTCGATGCTCGACATGTTCAAGCTGCAGGCGCGTCGCCACGGCGTGGTCAACCGCGTCGTCGCCGTGCCGATGCAGCCGAAGTCGGACGACGACATCGTCGCCGTGTATGAAAATGCGATCACGCCGAAGACGCGCCTGCTGATGGTCTGCCACATGGTCAACATCACGGGGCAGATCCTGCCGGTGAAGAAGATCGTGCAGATGGCGCACGCACGCGGCGTGCAGGTCATGGTCGACGGCGCGCATACGCTCGGCCAGCTCGACTTCACGATCGGCGACCTCGGCGGCTGCGACTACTTCGGCAGCAGCCTGCACAAGTGGCTCGGCGCGCCGCTCGGGTCCGGCATCCTGCACGTGCGCCGCGATCGCGTCGCGTCATTGTGGCCGCTGTATGCCGACGCCTCGTTCGCCGATGACGACATCCGCAAGCTCAACCACACCGGCACGCATCCGGCCGCCTCCGACCTTGCGATCCGTGACGCGATCGCTTTCCACCGGGCCATCGGTGCCGCGCGCAAGATGGCGCGACTGCGTCATCTGCAGCGCTACTGGACGGACAAGGTGCGCGGCACCAGGCGCATCGTGCTCAACACGCCGTTGCAGCCGGAGCGTTCCTGCGCCATTGCCAATGTCGGCGTCGACGGTATCGCGCCGGCCGAGCTGGCAAAAAGACTGTTCGACGAATACCGCATCTTCACGGTTGCGATCGACGGTGCCGGCGTGCGTGGTGTGCGCGTGACACCGCAGGTATTCACGACGACGGCGGAGCTCGATGCGCTGGCGAAAGCATTGACCGAAATCGCAGCGTGAGCCAGTACCACCGACACGGAAACGTGCGGTCCGGCGTGCCTGAATTGCGCAATGGCAACCGCGAATTCGCGGGCTCCTAACACGCGGCGGTGGAAAGTGTTACGAAAATTGCTCGTCCGCCAGCCGAGCCCTGACTTCGGGCATGCCATGGCCAAAAGCTTCTTGCATCGGTGCTTGCCCTCCGGTTAATATTGAACCAACAAGTACAATTAAGGACGAATCATGGTTGCAGGCCAAGCTGTCGCGCGACTACGCGCGTTGACTTGGGGGATCCTGTTCACGCTTGCCGGTTGCGCGGTTGGTCCCAATTTCCGTGCGCCACCGTCACCGGCAGTGGAGGCTTACCGCAAGGATGCCTTGCCGCCGGCAACTGCAGGCGCGAATGTGCCGACCGGCGACGCACAACATTTTCTCGCGGGTGCCGATGTTCCCGGGCGTTGGTGGACGACATTCGCGAGCGACGAGCTGAACCGTCGCATCGAGCAGGCGCTGGCTCACAGCCCGAGCGTCGCTTCGGCGCAAGCCGCCTTGCGACAAGCGCAGGAAAACACCAACGCGGCGCGCGGCGGGCTGTTTCCGAGCATCGACGCCAAGGCCGGCGTTACGCGCGGCAACGCGAACGGTTTCGGTTTTGGCACCGGGACGACGACGACTGCCGCGAGCGGCATCCCGTCGACGTTCACGTTGTACAACGCCGGTGTCAACGTCGGCTACACGCTGGACTTGTTCGGCGCCGTGCGTCGCGGCGTCGAGGCGCAATCCGCTGCTGCCGACCAGCAGCGCTTCCAGCTCGAAGGCACTTACCTGAGCCTGGCGGCGAACGTCGCGACGGCGAGTTTCCGCGAAGCGTCGTTGCGCGAGCAGATCCACGCGACCGAAGAAATCGTCGCCGACTACCGCGTCCAGCTCGATCTGGTCGAAAAGCAGAATGCCATCGGCGCGAAGTCGATGGCCGACGTCCTCGTCATACAGGCGCAGGTTGCCACTGCCGAGGCGAGCCTGCCGGCGCTGCGCCAGGCGCTCGACCAGACGCAGACCCAGCTCGCGGTCTATCTCGGAGAATTTCCGTCGACCGTGCAGCTCGCCGCGATTAATCTGGGCGCCCTGACGCTGCCGCACGATATTCCGGTCAGTCTGCCGTCGGCGCTGACGCGGCAGCGGCCGGACGTGCGCGCGGCCGAGGCGCAGCTGCATCGTGCGACTGCCGAAGTCGGCGTCGCCAGCGCGAATCTGTTTCCGCAGATCACGCTGTCCGGCAGCATCGGCTCGCTCGCGCTGCACGCCGGTGATCTGTTCGGCAGCGGGACGAAATCGTGGACTGTGGGCGGCGGTCTGCTGGCGCCGCTGTTCCATGGCGGCACGCTGCGCGCACAGAAGCGCGCGGCCGAGGCCGGCCTCGACAAGGCCGCGGCCGACTACCAGAGCACGGTGCTGACGGCGTTCCAGAATGTTGCGGACAGCCTGCGCGCGCTCGAACTGGATGCCGATAGTCTGCAGGCGCAGGCGGCAGCCGAGCAGTCGACGGCAAGCAGCCTGGAACTGGTGGCCTTCCAGTACCGCAACGGTTCCGCCAGCTATCTGCAGGTGCTCGATGCGACGCGCCAGCATCAGCAGGCGCGCATCGGCCTGATCCAGGCGCGCGCTGCGCGCCTGTCCGACACCGCCGCGCTTTATATCGCGCTGGGCGGCGGCTGGAAAGAAGACGACGCGGGCAAGCTCGCGGTCGCCACCGAATCGCATTGAGGAGGATTGCGCATGCAAGCGCGTGTCGAAAAAAAGCCCAGTACGCGAAAGCGCATGTTGATCATGATCGGCCTGGTGCTGCTGCTGGTCGCCGTACTGGTCGGCCTGAAGGCGCTGTCGATCTACCGCATGATCTCGTCGATGAAGCCGCCGCCGCCGGCGACGGTAACGACGGCGAAGGCCGCGTACCAGGAATGGCAGCCGGCGCTGAGCGCGGTCGGCACGTTGCGCGCGGTACGCGGTGCCGATCTTGCGCTCGACGTCGCCGGACTTGTCACCAGCGTCAATCTGAAATCCGGCGACGACGTCAAGGAAGGCCAGGTACTGCTGCAGCTGCGTGACAGCGAAGATGTCGCCCAGCTGCACCAGCTCGAAGCGGCTGCCGCGCTGGCCGAGGTGACGTTCAATCGCGCCAGGCAGCAGCTGGCGGTGAAGGCGATCAGCCAGGCCGACTACGATGCGGCGTCGGCCGACCTCAAGGGCAAGCAGGCGGCCGTGCAGCAGCAACAGGTGAAAGTGTCGATGAAGCAGCTGCGCGCGCCGTTCGCCGGGCACGCCGGCATCGTCATCGCCAATCCGGGCATGTACATGAATTCCGGCACGACGATCGTGACCTTGCAGCAGCTCGATCCGCTGTACGTGGACTTCTTCCTGCCGCAGAAGGACGTGAGCGGACTGCGCGTCGACCAGAAAGTCGCGCTGACCCTCGACGCATTCGCCGGCAAGACATTTGACGGCAGCATCAACGCGATCAGCCCGAAGCTCGACACCGACACGCGCAACGTGCAGGTCGAAGCGAAGGTTGCCAATCCCGATCATTCGTTGCTGCCGGGCATGTTCGCCAATGTCAGCATCGAAGCCGGCGAACAGAAGCGTTACCTGACCCTGCCGCAGACCGCGGTCGTGTTCAATCCGTACGGCGAGACGGTGTTCGTCGTGCGCAAGAAGAGCGAATTCGACCGCTTGCAGGCGGCGGCAGCCAGGAGCGGCGATGCGAAGGCTCAGCCGACCCCTGCCGCCGGCCAGAAAGGTCCGCCGATTCCGGCCGATGCGCTGGTCGTGCAGCAGACATTCGTGACGACCGGCGGCACGCGCGGCGACCAGATCGCGGTTGTCGGCGGCCTCGACGAAGGCGCTGAAGTCGTCAGCAGCGGCCAGCTGAAACTCAAGAACGGCGCGCCGGTGACGATCGACAATTCCAAACCTCCGGAATCCAATCCCAAGCCGACGCCGCAGGAGCATTGAGTGAAATCGGCCGCTGTCAGGATTTCACCTTCCCCCGCGCGAGGGATGTCGCCGCGCAATGCGTGGCGGGAGAAGGGAGGCGCCGAACGCGCCTGCCTTGCCGCAGGCGCAACGCCTCTCCCCCTAGAGGCGCTGAAGCTCACGAGCGCCGCCGCCGCGACCTCACTCCCAACGAACGCCGAAGGCGCCACCTCACGCGAGCGTAGCGAGCAAGCATCATGAAATTCACCGACATCTTCATCAACAAGCCGGTCCTGGCAGTCGTCGTCAGTTCGCTGATCCTCGTGCTCGGCTTGCGCGCGCTGTGGGACCTGCAGGTGCGCCAGTATCCGAAGACCGAGAACGCGGTCGTCACGGTGTCGACGGCGTATTACGGCGCCGATGCGCAGACGATCGCCGGCTTCATCACGCAGCCGCTCGAACAGGCAATAGCGCAGGCGCAGGGCATCGACTATCTGTCGTCATCGTCGGTCAGCGGCGTGTCGACAATCAGCGCGACGTTGCGCCTGAACTATGACGCCAACAAGGCATTGACGCAGATCCAGACGCAGGTCAGCTCGGTGCGCAACCAGCTGCCGCCGCAGGCGCAGCAGCCGGTGCTGAACGTGCAGGTCGGCGAAACGATCGACGCGATGTACATGGGTTTTCGCAGCGACACGCTGCCGTCGAACAGCATCACCGACTACCTGGCGCGCGTCGTCAAGCCCAAGCTCGATGCGCTGCAGGGCGTGCAGACCGCGGAAATCCTCGGCGGCCGCCTGTTCGCGCTGCGTGCATGGCTCGATCCGGATCGGCTCGCCGCACACGGCGTGACCGCGGCGGATGTCTACCAGGCCCTGGCGGCGAACAATTACCTGGCGGCGGTCGGCAATACCAAGGGACAGATGGTCAGCGTCGACCTGACCGCCGGCACCGACCTGCACTCGGTCGATGAATTCAAGCAACTCGCGGTCAAGCAGAAAAACGGCGCGATCGTGCACCTCGAAGACGTCGCCACCGTCACGCTCGGCGCCGAGAACTACGATTTCAACGTCGCCTTCAGCGGCAAGCAGGCGGTCTTCATCGGCATCAAGGTGGCACCGGACGCGAACATCCTGGATGTCGCCCAGCGCGTGCGCGATGCCATGCCGGAACTCCAGTCGCAACTGCCGGCCGGGCTGCAGGGCGAGATCGTCTACGACGGCACGCGTTTCGTCACCTCGTCGATCCACGAAGTCGTCAAGACGCTGGTCGAGGCGCTGCTGATCGTCACGCTCGTGATCTTCCTGTTTCTGGGCAGCTTCCGCGCCGTGATCATTCCGGTCATCGCGATGCCGCTGTCGCTGATCGGCACGTTCTTCATGATGCTCGCGCTCGGCTATTCGATGAACCTGCTGACGCTGCTCGCGCTCGTGCTCGCGATAGGCCTGGTCGTGGACGATGCGATCATCGTCGTCGAAAACGTCGACCGGCACATGAAGGAAGAAGGCAAGTCGCCGTTCGAGGCCGCGTTGCTCGCTGCGCGCGAGCTCGGCGGGCCGATCCTGGCGATGACGGTCGTGCTGATCGCGGTGTACGTGCCGATCGGTTTCCAGAAGGGCCTGACCGGCGCGCTGTTCACGGAGTTTGCGTTCACGCTCGCCGGCGCCGTCACCGTGTCGGCGGTCGTCGCGCTGACGCTGTCGCCGATGATGTGCTCGCGCTTCTTCCGCAGCGAACAGGAGAGCGGACGTTTCGTGCAGTTCATCGATCGCCAGTTCGAACGCGTGCGGCACGCGTATGAGCGGCGCCTGCACGGCACGATGACGACGTTCCCGGTCGTCGTGGTCATGGGCGTATTGCTGTTCGGTGTCACGGCCTTGCTCTACATGACCTCGAAGGAGGAGCTGACGCCGCAGGAGGACCAGGGCTTCATCTTCTACCAGCTCAAGGGTCCGCCGAACGCGACGACGCAGCAGATGCAGGGTTACTCGCAGCAGATGTTCGACATCGGCAGCAAGTTGCCCGAATACGAGATGATGTTCCAGATCACCGGCGTGCCGACCCTGAACACGGGTATCGGCGGCATGCTGTTCAAGCCGTGGGACGAGCGCAAGAAGGATGCGACCCAGCTCTCGCAGGAGCTGACCGGCATGTGGGGCAAGGTCGCCGGCGGCCAGGTGTTCGCGTTCCAGCTGCCGCCGCTGCCCGGCGCACAGGGCGCGCCGATCCAGGTCGTCATCAACACGACCGAGCCGTTCGAGAATCTCAACGAAGTCACTCAGGCGGTGTTGAAGAAGGCGCAGGACAGCGGCAAATTCTGGTTCGTCGACTCCGACCTGAAGATCGACAAGCCGCAGAGCACCGTCGTCGTCGACCGCAGCATGATCGCCATGCTGGGCCTGACGCAGCAGGATGTCGGCAGCTCGCTCGCCGCTGCGCTCGGCGGCGGCTACGTCAATTATTTCTCGATCGCCGGACGCTCGTACAAGGTCATTCCGCAGGTGCTGCAGGTCGATCGGCTGAATCCGGACCAGGTGCTCGACTACTACATCCGCGCCGGCGACGGCAGCGTGATTCCGGCGTCGACGGTTGCCTCGCTCAAGAGCGAAGTCGTGCCACAGTCGCTGAACCGGTTCCAGCAGCTCAATTCCGCGACGATCTCGGGCGGCGGCCAGCTGTCGCAGGGCGAGGCGTTGCAGTTCTTCCGCGAC
>DATNFS010000124.1:0-13162 GCA_035606275.1 Rudaea sp. | reverse complement strand
GGTCACCGCTGAGCGATTCCTGGATGTCCTTCAGTTTCGCTTCGATCGAACGCGCGCGGTCCTGCAGTGCCGGATCGATGCGCGGCGTATCGGCGAGTGCCTTCTTCAGATGGTTGATTCGCGTCTGCGCTTCGCCCGCGGCGCTGACTGCGCCAAGCACGGCGCGTTGCAGCTTGCCGGTCTTGATCTGGAACGCAAGCAACGCAGCGCGATCTGCCGGCGGCAGCGTATCGCCACCGAGCGGCGCGGCATCGAATGTCTGCGGCTCGCCGATCGGCACGAGCTTGCCCTCGACGCGTTCGGCCATGGCGACGCGATACCTGCCCGGCGCAATCAGCGGGCCGGCGGGCGCCGGATCCCACGGATCGCGTTCGTGCGTCGCCAGATCCGTCGGCACCGACGGCGGGTAGCGCAGGTCCCACGCCACGCGCTGGATGCCGGCCTTGGCCGGCCCTTCGATCTGGCGCACGACGTTGCCGTCGACGTCGCTCACCGTCAGCACGACGGTCGGCGCTTCCTCGCGCGCTTCGCGCTTGAGTTCGTCCCACGACGGATAGCGCGTATCGGCGTCGGCGTTCTTCTTGATCAGTTCCTTTTCGGCATCCTGGCGCGTCTTCGCGCGCGTCTTGAGCTCGCTCTTGAGGTAATACGTGAACACCGCGCCGAGAGGCGGATTCGGCGCGCTGTAGAACTGATCGCCGTTCGAGCCGGCATCGGTCCCACCGAACGGAGAGGTCGGCGCAAAGGTAAAAGCCTGCTTGACCGGAAACAGTACCGCGTCCTTCGCGAGCACCGCATCATTGACCTGGCGCAGCGGCGCGTAGTCGTCGAGCACGTAGAAGCCACGGCCGAAGGTCGCGGCGACGAGATCGCTCTCGCGCTTCTGGATCGCCAGATCGCGCACCTGGATGACGGGCATGCCGCCCTTGAGCTGGATCCAGCGCTTGCCGTCGTCGGGCGTGAAGTACAGGCCGAATTCGGTGCCCGCGAACAACAGTCCCGGCCTGACGGGATCCTCGACCACGGCATACACGCCGCCGCGCTGCGGCAGGTTCGACGCGATACTGGTCCAGCTCTTGCCCAGGTTCGTGCTCTTCAGCACATACGGCTTGAAGTCGCCCGCCTTGTGGTTGTCGAACGCGGCGTACAGCGTGTCGGCGTCGTGCTGCGAGAACAGCACGCGTGAGACATAGGTGCGCTCCGGCACGCCGGGAAAGCGCTCGATCCTGCGCCAGGCGCCGCCGCCGTTCTCGGAAATCTGGATCAGGCCATCGTCGGTGCCGACCGCAAGCTGGCCTTCCTTCTGCGGGCTTTCCGACAGCGCGACGATATTGCCGTAGAACGACGTCGAGGCGTTCTTGGCCACCGTATCGGGACCCCAGATGCGCCCCATCACCTTCAGCTCGTTGCGCTCGATCTGGCGCGTGAGATCGCCGCTGACCGGCGTCCAGGTGTTGCCGCGATCGTCGCTGCGGAACAGACGCTGTGCCGCCAGATAGACGCGCGTATGCGAATGCGGGCTGATCATCAGCGGCGAGTCCCAGTTCCAGCGCAGCGGCGGATCGTTCGCGCCGGCCTGCGGCTGGATGTCGACGGTCTCGCCGGTGCGCTTGTCGAAGCGCGCGATGCCGGCGTGCTGCGATTCGGCGTAGATGATGTTCGCGTCGACCGGATCGACCACCGGCTGGAAGCCATCGCCCTCGACCATGATGAACCAGTCCGAATTGACGATGCCGTTGGCCGAGCGGTTGCGCGACGGGCCACCGATCGAATTGTTGTCCTGCGTGCCGCCGTAGATGTTGTAGAACGGCTGCGCATTGTCGAGGCCGACGCGGTAGAACTGCGACAGCGGCAGGTTGTCGCTCCACTTCCAGGTCGCGCCGCGATCCCAGCTTTCGTAGATGCCGCCGTCGCAGCCGGCGAGCAGGTGATCGCTGTCGTCCGGGTCGATCCACATCGTGTGGTTGTCGACGTGCTTGTGCTTCTCGCCGACGCGGCGCATGGTCTTGGCGCCGTCGTCGCTGACATGCATCCAGGTGTCCATCGAATACACGCGGTCGGCCACGTTCGGATCGGCGACGATCCGGTTGTACGCCTGCGGACTCGTGCTGACGTAGTCCGAGCGCTTCTCCCAGTTCTCGCCGCCGTCGACCGAGCGATACATGCCGGACTCCTTGCCGGCCGCTTCGATGATCGCGTACATCGTGTCCGGTTTGGCCGGCGAGATCGCCATGCCGATGCGGCCGATGTCGCCCTTCGGCATGCCGTTGGTGATCTTGCGCCAGCTCTTGCCGCCGTCGGTCGACTTGCGCAGGCCCGACTCCGGACCGCCGTCGATCAGCGTCCACACCGCGCGCTGGCGCTGATAGGTCGTCGCGAACATCACGTCGGGGTTGCGCGGATCGAGCAACACTTCGGTCACGCCGGTGTGCGGCGAGGTTTCGAACGCCTTGTTCCAGGTCTTGCCGCCGTCGCGCGTGACGTACAGGCCGCGCTCGCCGCCGTCCTTCCACAGCGGGCCCTGCGCCGCGACCCAGACCACATTCGAGTCGCGCGGATCGATCGCGATCGTCGAGATGTGCTCCGATGTCTTCAGGCCCATGTTGTTCCACGTCGTGCCGCCGTCGAGGGATTTGTATACGCCGTCGCCGTACTGCACTGCGCGCTGCGAATTGTTCTCGCCGCTGCCGACCCAGATCGTGAGCGGATTCCTGCGGTCGATCGTCACGCTGCCGAGCGAGTACGAGCCCTGCTCGTCGAAGATCGGTTTCCAGGTCGTGCCCGCGTTCGTGGTCTTCCACAACCCGCCGGTTGCCGCTGCGACGTAGCGGATGTTCTTGTTGGTCGGATCGACGGCAAGGTCGGCGATGCGCCCCGAGACCATGGCCGGCCCGATGCTGCGCAGGGCAAGTCCCTTGAACGTATCGGCCTTCATCGGGCTGCCTTCGGCCTTCTTCGCGTCGGCGTCGGACTTTTTCGCCTCGGCCGTTCCGGCTGCCTTGTCGTTCGAGTCCGCGTCCTGCGCGCGCAAGGGCGTTGCGGCAAGCGACGCGAGAAACAGCGCCGCAAGCATCAAGGGCGACAGGATGCGGAAATGGCTCGACACGGTGGCGTCTCCGGCAACGGGGTCGCGCGAGCATACGCGAGCAGGCGCGCGTTTTGCCCATGCCGATCGGCATCCCCGCCCCGGTTCCGCGGTCGGGGCCCGCGAACGACCTCCGGGCTAAGCGTCATTGGTCCGTTGGTTGCTGCCTTGCAAACGAACGCGCGAAACCTCTGGCCTTCCGAAACATTCGCCGCGCCGGCGACTGAACCGTGTTCCAACGTGCGCGCAGTCGGGTGTGGCACATTCATCGTCGATTTGGGGCGGAAGCCGCACTGTGCGGCGACGCTGGCGCGCGCCGCGCATCGACAGGAGGAACGCACATGCAGTATGGATCGGCTCGTCGCCTCGGGGTAGTCGCATCAGCGGCACTGGTTCTCGGCTTGCCGCTTGCCGGCGTGTGCCAGTCGTACGATGTCGATCTGGTGCAGAGCGTGCGGGACGCGCCGGTGCGCACGCATCCGGTCGCGAGCGCAGAAACGGCCTTCACCGCCGCCAAGGGCACGACGCTGGTCTGGGCCGCGCACATGGACAGCGACGGCTTTTATCGCGTCGTTCGGCAGGACAAGGGGCCGATCGGCTGGGTCGACGCGAACGATGTGCGCATCACGCACGAACACAAGCATGGCGGCGCGCAGGACGACCCCGACAACCAGGTCTGCGCGGCGACACTGGACCAGTGTCCGGCGCGCGGCTGCGCAAAGGAAGGATCGTGGGAAGCGGAGGACAACGCCATGAAAAGGACGCGTCCCGATGGCAGCAAGGCAGCCGTCCTGCTCACCTTCGACGACCTGAAATCGCTGCAGAAGCAGGCAGACGCGATAGTCGGCCAGGGCCCGTACGATCTGACGCCGCACGGCCATCAGAAGCTGACGGCGCTGAAGGTGTCCGGCGGAAGTGTCTCCGAAGGGGATCGCGTGCGCGTTGCGGCTTACATTCCGAAAGGACAGGACGGCTTGCATGTGAACGGTGCCGGCGAGTCGGTCAACTGCAACCTGAAAAAACCCTACGACAACGATTTCCACATTCCGGTCGTCGCCGCGCCGGGCGACTCCGAGTTCAAGGGCATCGTCGTCGAAATGATCCCGCAGGCGCGGCCGAGTGCGTGGACGATCGACGCGCTGAAGGAGATCCAGGCCAAGGGCAGGCAGGTGCTGGTCGAAGGTGCCCTGTCATACGACAAGGTCCACTACGTCAGCGACGACCCGGATCACCCGTTCAAGGACGAGCCGGACCGCATGTCGCTGTGGGAGATCCATCCGATCACCGACTTTCTCGTCTGCCGCCGCGATCATTGCGATCCGAAGCAACAGGGCGACTGGACCAGCCTCGAAGCCCGGCAAGTCGCGGGCGACTGACAGCGCGTGCATGCCGCGCCTCGACTGCAGGCGGCGGCCGCATCAGAACTGTCTTGCCGAAGTAGGTCCTGACACTGACGCGGCGTCGATCGAGAACCGGATCGCCGGAGTCGACGCGCCCGGATTGCAGCGCGCCGCGGCCCATCGCAGTCGCGTCGAGCGAACAGGTGGACGACTGTCCCGCAAACACTCCCTCTTCCCCCGCTGATTCATCGATCGGTGAGATGGAGTGAGGGTCGGTGCTTCGCATTTGACAGGGCGATTCGCAAATGTCTTACGCCGTTCCCTGACCCTGCCCCACCTGAGCGGCAGAGGGCCTTGTTTCCGCTGCGCAAGCGTCGACCTGCGTCGATGTGTTCGTCTTGGCCACCGCATCGTGCAGCGCCCGGGGGCACCCGAGAGCTCAATGCTTGCAGGTAACCACCAGAGTGCGCTTCATCTCGGTGTTGCCGGCGGCGCCCTTGCCTTCCGCATCGCCCTTCTGCGATACGGTGGTGTAGTTGTGTGCACCGCACTGGGCGTCGGCTTTTTCCGTGCAGTCTCCCCAGCCCTTGCCAAGTCCCGAACAGTCGTAGCTGAAAGTCTGTTCGGACGGCTTTACGCTGTTCGTGCAGCCGGAACCCGCGGCGGCGAGGATGCCGAGGGTCAGTAGTGTGAATGCGCGCATGCCAATCTCCTTGAGGTCCCGTTGAAATTCATGGCGCGTTCGCCGGCGGATGCCGGAGAACGCGAACGTGCCGGCTGCCTTGTGCGAGCCTACTTGTGCGCGGCGTGCACTTCGTCGTTCTTGGCCTTCGCCGCCGCGACCGCCGAGTCATAGTCGGCTTTCGCCGCTGCCAGACACTGCTTGTTCGCATCGCCGGCCTGTGATTCGCAACGTGCGTCCGCGACCTCCTTCACAGCTTCGGCCTTGGCCTTGTCCACCCCATATTGCCCGTCGGCGACCTTGACTTCGGCGTCACTGCGCGCCTTGGCGACGTCGGCGCTGGCAGCCGGCGGCGGCGCATTCGGGTCGCTGCTGGCATCCTTTTGCGCGTCCGCCTGCGTGCCGACGAGGTCCTTGTTGTTCTGTGCGACAACCTGGTCGAGTTTGGCCTGCGCGTCGATTACCTTTTTCTGGCCGTCGGCTTCGGCTTTTGAAACGTCGGCCTGAACCTT
This sequence comes from Rudaea sp., assembly GCA_035606275.1. Taxonomy (GTDB): domain Bacteria; phylum Pseudomonadota; class Gammaproteobacteria; order Xanthomonadales; family Rhodanobacteraceae; genus Rudaea. Next base: position 7,543 of record DATNFS010000124.1, on the reverse strand, counting down.
CGCGGCGGTATCTGCCTGCTGGTTGCAGCCTTGCAACATGGCTGCGGCAAAGGCGACTGCTACTAGAACGTTGGCGTGCTTGCGCATGAGAATTCCTCCTTGTTGTCGAGATGGATGGGTCGCACCTATCGGCGGTCCCATGGATCTGGAAGACCGTATTGACATCCAGTCACTATCGGTCGCGAGGCATTGCTTCGCGCCGTCGGCGTCCGCTTCCTGGCTTCCCGGTTCAGATTCGCCGCGATTCTCGGCCGCCGTGCCACAACGGCGAATGAATCGACCTCGCGCGGCCGCGCTCACCGGTCCGGAGTTGTCGCATGCAAGCTACGCTGGATTCCGCGCTGTCATCGCGACGCGCGGATGCGTTCATTCTGCACGCTTTGCAGACCGCTAGCGCTTTGACCTTGCCAGCGAGTCGGCAATGACCCATGCAGCGCCTGTCAGCGCGATGTTCACGGCGTTCTCGTTCCAGATCCAGTGACTCGACGGATCGGCCAGCAGCATCGGCACATGCACCATCGGCGTGAAGGACGCGAACATGACCGTCAGGAGGATCGCAGCCAGGCGGGCCTGCACGCCTGTCAGGATCGCAACTCCCGCCGCAATGTGGCAAAGACCGGTTGCATATCCCCAGAACTCCTGCGACGGCGGCAGCCACTTCGGGACCAGTGGAGCGGTGAGGTTCATGTAGACGAAATGCGCCAGGCCGAATACCAGCGCACAAAATCCGAAGGCGACCTGGGCCACGCGCGTGAGCCGTGACGCCAGGCCTGCATCGATCCTCGCGCTGGCTGCATAGACGACCAGTCCGCCCGCTGCGATGGCCAACTCTATCGCGAAGCTTTCGTACGGGCCGAACTCGGCGTAATGAGCGAGCAACACGCGGCCGTTCATCAGTGCGACGACAATCAGCGCGAAGTAGGCGCTGAGCGCCGCGGCCGCCATGGCCGTGGTGCGCCGCCACTCGATTGCCAGACCCGCCACGAGCATGAACGCCGCGACCGCGTAAGCCAGGGCCGTGCGCTGCGGGAAATCCTTCGGCACCGGCTGCCCCGGATGGAAATCCCCGAACGCCAGGCACACCGCTCCGAGTGCCATCACGCCCAGGCCATACACGCGCCAGCCGCAGGTTGCAGTCGTTCTGTGTGCAGTCATGGCTTTCCAGCCTCGGTATGGCCAGTGAAAAATCGTCTGCATCGAGCGCCGCGTGCCGGCACGTATTGCTGCCGCCGGGGTCTCGCCGACGTGACGATCGTGAACAGGATAATAGCTGGCGCCGGCGCGGCAGAGGTTGCATCCACTGCGCGCTGAAGAAGGTCTATGGCCGCAGGGCGCTCAATATCGGCGCAGCCTTCATCGTGCAGCATTGTGCGGGCGACGCGACCGGCAACTCGCACCCGTCACCGCCGGACTCGTCATGCCGCTATCATGGAACAGAACAGCGAGAGGTGACATATGCTCTGCCGCGCACCAAAAAGTCTGCTTGTTGTCGCCCTCCTGGCGTTGCACGCGCCCGCCCATGCCGATGGCGATGCCGTCGCCGGGAAAACCGTGTTCGAGAACCAGTGCGCGTCATGCCACACGGTCGAAGTCGGCAAGAACGGCTTTGGCCCGTCACTCGCAGGCGTCAGCGGCCGCAAGGCCGGCACTCTCGCCGGCTACAAATATACCGACGCGATGGCGCATTCCGGGCTGGTCTGGGACTCGCCGACGCTCGATTCGTTTCTTGCATCGACGACCGTCAAAGTGCCCGGCACGGCGATGTCGGTGTCGCTGGGCGACCCGGTCGCGCGCTCGAACGTCATCGCCTATCTCGCCACGGTCGGTGGTGGGTCGAATGCGGAGCCGACGCCCAAGCCTGCGAATGCGCCACTTGGCCGTGGCCCGACCAGCGCTGAACTTCTGCACGCGGGAGCGGACAGGCAGAATTGGCTCTATGCGAGCAAGGACTACACCGGTCAGCGCTACGTCGACCTGCACCAGATCACCGTTGCCAACGCGCCGCAACTTCGCGCGCAATGCATCTATCGTTCGAATACCGCCGGTGCGACCCAAACCAGCCCGCTGGTCTACGACGGCGTCATGTACTTCACGATCGACCAGACGACCGTCGCGATCGATGCGGCGACCTGCCGCGAGCGCTGGACCTCGAGCTGGGAGCTGAAGGATACGCCACTGTCGAAAACCAATCGTGGCGTGGCGCTGAAAGATGGCCGCCTGATTCGCGGCACGCCGGACGGCTATCTCATCGCGCTGAACATGGCCGATGGTTCCCTGATCTGGAGCCGGAAAATCGCCGACCCCAAGACCAGCCAGTACCTGAGCATGCCGCCACTGGTTTACGGCGATGCCATCATTTACGGGCCGGCCGGCGCCGACTGGGGTGCGAAGAACTGGATCGGCGCGTTCAAGCTCGATACCGGTGAACCGCTCTGGAGATTCAACCTGATCCCCGATGCCGATGAACCGGGCGCCGATTCGTGGAAGGACCCGCAGGCGCGCGAGCACGGTGGCGGCAGCCTGTGGACGCCGCTGGCGCTGGATGCCGCCAGAGGAATCCTGTACGTTCCGGTCGGAAATCCGTCGCCCGACTTCTATGGAGACGTGCGGCCCGGTGACGACCTTTATACGAACTCGGCCGTCGCGCTCGACGTCAAGACCGGTAAGCTGCTCTGGTATCACCAGTTCGGTCCGGCCGACGTCCACGACCGCGACCTGAGCCAGGTCAGTCCGATCTTCAGCGCAGCGGTGAACGGCAAGCAGCGCGACCTGATCGCCATCAGCGGCAAGGATGGTCTGCTGCGCGTGCTGGATCGCGACAGCCACGCGCAACTGTACGAGTTGCCGATTACCTGCCGCACCAACTGGGATGCCGCGCCCTCGGTTGCCGGCGTGCATTCGTGCCCGGGCCTGCTCGGCGGCATGGAATGGAACGGACCGGCCTTCAGCCCGGCGACGAAGACGCTGTACGTTGCGACAGTCGACTGGTGCGGCACGTTCACCAGGTTCGACAAGCCGCCGCAGTTCGCCACCAACGCGCACTATTACGGCGGCGCGGTGACGCCCGATCCTCGCGATCAGGCGCGCGGCTGGTTGTACGCCATCGAGGCCGCGACCGGCGCCGTGCGCTGGCATCGTCAATGGCCGACGCCGCTGGTTGCCGGCGTTACAGCGACTGCCGGCGGCGTGTTGTTCACCGGCGACCTCGACAACAACTTTCTTGCAATCGACGCGGCAAACGGAAAAACGCTGTACCGGTTCAACACCGGCGGAACGGTCGGCGGCGGCGTGATCAGCTATGAGCTGAAGGGCAAGCAGTATGTCGCCACGACATCGGGCGTCATATCCGGTTTCTTCGGCGGTTCCGGCACGTCCGCGATAATCATCTTTGCCCTGCCGTGAGCCGTCACAAGGCGGCTCCAGAGCAGGATGTCTCCACTCATCCTGCTTCGAACCTTGGGAGTCGCAGCCAGAAAAAGCGTTGCCCTGAAGACATCCGATGGCGCGGACCGTTCGGCTGCGACGGCGCATGCCGCGCTCCGGAACTTGCCTTCAGCGTGAACCGTCAAACGGACTAGTCCAATCGCCCGGTACCTTTCCTTGTGCGGGCTGCTACATTCGTGGCGCCCGGCACGGACCGAGTTTTTCAGGGAGATCCAATGCGTCACCAGGGCTTTTGCGGCCGCGTCCGGGCTTCTGTCTTAGCGCTGCTCGTCGGCGGTAGCGCGCATACGCCGACCGCTTCTTCGACCAGGGCTTGCTGCAGACGCCGGTCGTGCGTTCCGACTACGTCGGTACGAATGCCGGCATGTCGTCGAATCCGATGCGCATCAGCAACTGTCATTACGGCCAGGACCCGTGCCCGGAATTGCATTCGAACTTTTCGCAATCCAATGCGTGGAGCATGAACTGGCCCGCAACGTGCTTGCCGGGATACTGTCCGAACTACTGGACGCTGGCGATCAACGACGAAACAGCCGACAGCCTGAGCAATTCCGGGCCGCCCGACGTATCCCAGCCGCGGGCCCGGCCGGGCCATGGAATGATGGGTTTCGCCGGTTGGCTGTGGACCGACGTGCACAACATCCGCATGCTGCCCAACGCCGTGTTTCGCAACGGCATGGACTGAAGAAGCACGCGCCGGTTCCAGGCGCGGTCACACCGTGCGGTGCGATATCGCCGCACCGGCGGAAGCCCGGACGAGCGCCGGCGGCTCGACCGCTTCTGTCGCCGCCTGATCGCGCGCCATCGGCAGATCCCAGACGTCATACCAGTTGAACCAGTTGTACGGATCTTCCCTGACGTGGTGTTCGATCCGTTCCACGTAACGCTGCACGACGTCGCGCAGTTCGGCCTCTGCGCCGCGCCGCGGCAATTGAAGATGTTCGTCGAACAGTTCGAAGTACAGGTCGTAGCGATTGCCGCCGCGATACATGCCGAAGCACAGCACGATCGGGCAATGCAGCAGCGCGCCCACGCGGAACGGCGCAACCGGAAAGGCGGCCGGCGCGCCAAAGAAATCGACCACCACGGTGCGCTCGCGCGGGCGCGCGCGATCGGCGAGCAACGCCGCCACCTTGCCCTGGCCGATGGCCTCCGCCAGCGCAAGCACGATGTCCATGCCGTCGCCCGACGCATCGATCACGTCTTGCGAGATCGCGGGATTGATCGCGTTCAGCAGTTCGGTCAGTGCGCGCGCCTGCTGCTGGTCGTAGACGACGCAGACCTTGATCTGCGGCGTCTTCGTCGCCGCGACGCGCAACACTTCGAAACTGCCGACGTGCGATCCCAGCAGCAGCACGCCACGACCGGGCTGCACGCGCGAGATCAATTCATCGAGACCGTGGATGCGCACGTCGAAGCGCGAGAAACTGTCGACCAGCAGGAACACGCGATCCAGGATGGTCGAGGCGAAACGATGGATGTGACGCAACACCTGCAGCATCGTGGCGGGCCGGCCGGACACCCGCGCCAGGAACCGGTACGACATGCGCCGCTCGAACGGGCGGCGGACGTAGAAGTACAGCGTGATCGGATACAGGATCGAGCGCGCCACGCCGCGCCCGAGTTTCAGCCCGATCGTGCGGATCAGCCAGATCGCAAACCACCCCCCGCCTTCCGGACGCTCCGTCCAGTGTTGAGCCACTATTGCTCCTTCGTATTCCCCATGACCCGTTCGACCCCGCCCCAGTATCGACGATTATAGCGAGGGAGCGACCCTCGACGGCGAGGCGCTGCGTCGCCTGTGCCCGCGGGAACGCGCACTGGCTCGATCGACAGCTTCGCCGCGCTTGAATCCTGTGTCCGGTGGCTCCCCGGCTTCGGCCATCAAGCGGCTCCGGCCTGCGCGGCTGGCCGTGCCCTGCTCTGTTACAATTGCCGCCCCCGCGCGCCGCTCGGCGCTGCCCATATTCGCGCATTTTTCGGAGCTTCCATGTCTGCAGCAATCCTCGAGGCGCTCGGCCTTGCCGGGATCGAGTCCGGTACCTATCTCGGCAACGGCGAATGGTCGAAGACGACCGACGCCGGCACGATCGAGGTCGTCAATCCGAGCACGCACGAAATCATCGGCCGCGTGCATGCCAGCTCGGCCGCCGACTACGAAACGATCGTCACGCGCGCGCAGCAAGCGTTCAAGGACTGGCGCACGACGCCGGCGCCGAAACGCGGTGAGGCCATCCGGCTGTGCGCCGACGCACTGCGCAGGCACAAGGATGCGCTCGGTTCGCTGGTCGCACTCGAGATGGGCAAGATCAAGCCCGAGGGCGACGGCGAAGTGCAGGAGATGATCGACATCGCCGATTTCGCGCTTGGACAGAGCCGCATGCTGTACGGCCTGTCGATGCACTCGGAGCGCCCCGGCCATCGCATGTACGAGCAATGGCACCCGATCGGGCTGGTCGGCATCATCAGCGCGTTCAACTTCCCGGTCGCGGTGTGGGCGTGGAATTCGTTCATCGCCGCGGTCTGCGGCAACATCTCGATCTGGAAGCCCTCGCCGAAAACGCCGCTGTCCGCGATCGCATCGATGAAGATCTGCAACGATGCGCTGAAGGCCGGCGGATTCCCAAACCTGTTCTTCCTGTTCAACGATGCCGGCGCGGAACTGGCGAAGAAATTCGTCGACGACCATCGCATCCCGCTGATCAGCTTCACCGGCTCGACCGCGGTCGGCCGCCACGTCGGCGAGCGCGTCGCCAGGCGCCTCGGCCGCAGCCTGCTCGAACTGGGCGGCAACAACGCGATCATCGTCGACCAGAGCGCCGACCTGAAGATGGCGATTCCGGCGATCGTGTTCGGCGCGGTCGGCACGGCCGGCCAGCGCTGCACGACGACACGCCGTTTGCTGATCCACGAATCGATCTACGACAACGTCGTCAACACGCTGGTCACGGCGTACAAGCAGGTCGAAAAGAAGATCGGCGATCCGACCCTGGCGACGACGCTGATGGGCCCGCTCAACAGCCCCGACGCGGTGCAGCGCTACACCGGCGCCATCGAAAAGGCCAAGGCGTCCGGCGGCAAGGTGCTGACCGGCGGCGGCGCGCTGACCGATCGGCCCGGCAACTTCGTGCTGCCGACGATCATTGCCGGCCTGAAGAATTCCGACGAAGTCGTGCAGAGCGAGACATTCGCGCCGATCCTCTACGTGATGCCGTTCAAGGCGCTGGACGAGGCGATCGGCATGCACAACGGCGTGCCGCAGGGACTCTCCTCATCGATCTTCACGACCAACGTCAAGGCGGCCGAGGCATTCCTGTCGAGCTCGGGATCCGATTGCGGCATCGCCAACGTCAATATCGGCACCAGCGGCGCCGAGATCGGCGGCGCATTCGGCGGCGAGAAGGAAACCGGCGGCGGGCGCGAATCCGGCTCCGACGCGTGGAAGGCGTATATGCGCCGCCAGACCAACACGATCAACTACTCCGACGCGCTGCCGCTCGCGCAGGGCATCAAGTTCGAATTCTAGGCGCCATTGGAGAGCCATCAAATCGACGTCATGGCGGCGTGAGCAGGCCTGCGCCGGCAGGAGGCCGAGGCCAATAGCGAAGCTGGCCCGCAGGGCACGCTGTACAGGGCGTGCGACCCATTCCGGCTCGCCCGTGTATACAATAGCATCGCGATGGATTCCCGCTGCGCGGGAATGGCAATCTCTCCTGAAAAGACCGCGGATGTGGATCGATGAATACGCAGATTCGAACGACCAGCACGACGGCGATCATCAGTCTCGTGTTCGGCGTCGTCTGCTGGGTCGCAATCCCTTTCATCGGCGCGCTCGTCGCGGTCATTTGCGGCCATGTCGCGCGTGGCGAAATCCGGCGTGCACCGCCGGGCAGTATCGACGGCGAAGGGATGGCGATCGCCGGAATGATCCTCGGCTACGCGCATCTGGCACTGATTGCCTTTCTCCTTGTTGTCGTCTTCGGATTCCTCGGCGGACTGGCATTTTTTGCGCACTGGTTCAGTTGACACGATGACCTTCGCACGCGTCGCGGCGGCAACGTGTATTCCCTAGCCCGCCGTTTCCTGTTCTGCCTCGACG
>DATNFS010000123.1:0-17955 GCA_035606275.1 Rudaea sp. | reverse complement strand
GTGCGCGCGTGCTGTACCGCGACGGCGCGCCGATCGCGACGCTGGTCGGCGGCCAGTTCAGCGCGCTCGAGCCGATGGACGAGACGGCGGAATGGGCCGCGCGCAGCAAGCTGCTGCGGGCACAGGGCGACTACGCGCACGCGGAAATCGAGGACTCGGCATCCTGACGGGCGCTTCGCCTTCAGCGCAAGCCGCGATGGAAACGCGTTGCCGATTCGGCCGGCCAGGACCCGACACCCCACGGGCCCCGTCGAAGGGAAGGCTTTCGAGCGACGCCCGCAAGCATCCCGCCGTCGCAACAGCGAGGCCTTGTCTCAGGCCTCGATGAGGCCGTTGCGCACGGCGATCAGCGCGAGTTCCGCCTGGTTGTTCGCGCCGAGCTTCTGCTTGATGTTGTATAGATGTGTACCGATCGTGTTCGGTGACAGGCACAGCGTTTCGGCGATCTGGTTGACCGACTGCCCGCGCGCCAGCTGGATGAACACCGTGAACTCTCGCTCGGACAACGCCTCGACCGGGCTCGTGCCGCCGCCGAGGTCATGCATCGCCAGCTTGCGCGCGACGTCGGCGTCGAGATAGACGCGCCCGGCAGCGACGGCGCGCACGGCGCCGAGCAGGTCTTCCGGCGCGCTGCGCTTGGACAGGTAGCCGAGCGCGCCGACCTTGAGCACGCGCTTGAGGTGCGCGGTATCTTCGTGCGCCGACAGCACCAGCACCTTCGTCGCCGCGTCGCGCGACAGCAGACGCCGCGCCGTTTCGATGCCGCCCATGCCGGGCATGGCCAGGTCCATCACGACGACATCCGGTTTCGCCTCGGCGTAGCGCTGGTACGCGGCCTCGCCGCTGTCGGCTTCGTCGACCACTTCCATGTCGTCGCTGGCATTGATCAACATGCGGAAGCCGACGCGCACGACGGCGTGGTCGTCGACCAGCATGACGCGGATTTTTTCCATCATCGGCTGCGGCTTCCCATGATCCGGTCCTGGCTCAAGCAAGCGGCAAGGTTGCGCCGACGCGCACACCGCCGCCTTGCAGATTCTCCACGCGCACCTCGCCGCCGAGCATGCGCGCGCGTTCACGCATGCCGCGGATGCCGAAATGTCCCGGCTTCTGCCAATCCGGCGCGAGACCGGCGCCATCATCGCGGATTTCCAGCGTCAGCGCGTGCGCATCGGCGCGTGCGTCGATCGATATGTGCGCAGCGTGCGCGTGCCGCAGCGCATTGATCGCCGCTTCCTGCACGATGCGAAACGCGGCCAGTGCGTAGCTTTCGCCGAGGTCCTGCGGCAATGGTCCGAGCGTCAGCACGAACTCGACGTCGCCATGCCGCCGGCGCCATTCGCTGACCTGCTCTTCGAGCACATCGGCGAGACCCAGGTTGTCGAGCGCCACCGGTCGCAGGCGCGGGATCAGGTCATGCATCGCCGCGTACAACTGCGCCGCGGTGTCGGCGATCAACTGGGCGCTCGCGCGCGCCTGCGCGTCGCCTTCGCCGAGGCGCTGCACCAGCGACAACGCCAGGCTGCGGATCGCGGTGACGCTCTGTCCGGTCTCGTCGTGCAATTCGCGCGCGATCTGGCGGCGCTCTTCCTCCAGGCGGTTCTGCACCGTCAGTGCCAGCTCGCGGCTCTGCTCGAGGCGGATGTTCGCCTCCAGCGCCTCGCGCCGCGCGCCGAGGTTGTCCTGGATCGACTGCGCCATCCGGTTGAATGCCTGCGCGATCGCCGATGCTTCGGCGGTGACGAAGCCGGGCAGCCGCGTGTCGTAGGCGCCGGCCTGCATGTCCTTCAGGCCACGGGCGATCAGGCGAAACGGCCGCGTCGTGCGCCCGACCAGCCAGAACACGAACAGGTTGCCGATCAGGACGATGACGATGCCGAATTCGAACAGGCGTACCGCATCGTCCCAGCCGTCGAGCACGGCGCGCGTTGCGTTGGCCTCGATGACCAGGTCGCCGAACGGCAGATGGAATTCCTGCCGGATCGGATCCGGCGCCACCAGCGCCGCGTACCACGCCGGTGCATCGCGGCCGGCCTTGTAGGTCGAAGGCGGCGAGCTGTAAACCACGCCGCCCGAAGCATCGTGCAGGGAAATGTCGGTCGCACGCACGCGGCCAAGGTGCGACAGATAGTTCACCAGCGCCAGCCGGTCCTGCTCGCCGTCGCGCAGGATGAAATTCGCCATCAGTTGCGCGGCAACGACATTGCTCGCCTGGATCTCCTCGCGCACGCTGCTGCGCGTGCTGACGACGTCGAAGGCGAATACCACGGCGACGAAAATCGAAATCAGCGCCGCGATCAGCAGGTTGATCTGCAGGCGCAGGCTCATCGCATCAGCCGGCGCCGCCGCCCGGCCAGCGCGAGAAATTTCCGTCTGCCGCAAAGCACTCGCTCGCCTGGCGCGTCAGCGCGATCGCGACAGGATGATACGGATCGTGGCCGGCGCCCTGCGCCCAGGCAAGCCGGCTGCCGGCGCAGGCGCGGTGCACGAGCCACGCATTGACCGGACGGCACACCAGGTCGCGCGTGCCGTGCAGCAGCGCCACCGGAACATCCTTGAGGCTGGCGGCTGCGCGCAGCATGGCGGACTGTCCGAGAAAGCAGCGTTGCGCGAGATAGTGCGCCTGGATGCGGTACTTCGCCCATGCCGCGGGAGATCCCCAGTTCGCATCGATCACCGCCGGCATCACGTCGGCGCCGTTGAGCACGCTTTCATAGCGTTGCCATGCGGCGGTCAGCCGCATCGCCTTGTCGGCGTCGGCACCTTTCAGGCTCCGATCGATGTAGGTCAACACGCGTCGCCGCCAGCGCCGCGGTATGTGCCCGATGAATTCCTGGTACGCCTGCGGCGCGATCACGCCGGCGCCGCCGAAGTACCATTCCATGTCGGCGCGACCGGTCAGGAACATGCCGCGCAAGAGCAGGCCGCTGACACGCGGCTGGTGCGCGGCGGCGTAAGCCAGGCCGAGCGCCGAACCCCACGAGCCGCCGCTGACCAGCCAGCGCTCGATCGAAAGGTGCACCCGCAAGCGTTCGATGTCGCCGATCAGCGCAGCCGTGTTGTTGTGCGCGATTTCCCCGGTCGGCTCGCTGCGCCCGGAGCCGCGCTGGTCGAACTGCACGATGCGATAGCGCCGATGATCGTAGAAGACCCTCTGCCGCGGCGTGCTCCCGGATGCCGGGCCGCCGTGCAGCAGCACGATCGGCAACCCGTCCGGATTGCCGGCCTGCAGGTAATGCATGCGGTGGCCGTGCCCGACATCGAGCCAGCCCTGGTCGTACGCGTCGTGCGTGGTGTGAAACGCGCTCGGGATTTCGTGTCTCATCGCAGCGATCGTACCGCATCCGGGCGCTGACGGTACCCGGCGATCGACGCGGCTGGCGCTGGTATCAGCCCGAATATCGCCGGGCTGCTGCGTGCGCAGGCGCCTGCCAACTGATGCATACTTTCCGCCACTGCCAACGCGCGGGAATCCCATGAAGACTCTTCCGAGTTCGAGCTTGCTGGCCACGGCATTGCTCTGCGCGGCCGCTGCGGCAGCTCAAACCGCGGACACCGCCGGCATTGGCGTGACGCAAGTCGACGCGATCTACCCGGACATCGAAAAGCTCTACATCGACCTGCACAAAAACCCCGAACTTGCCTTCCACGAACAGCGCACCGCCGCGACGCTCGCCGCTCGCGTCAAGGCGCTGGGCTACGACGTCACGACCGGCGTCGGCGGAACCGGCGTGGTGGCCATCCTGAAGAACGGCAAAGGACCCGTGGTCATGCTGCGCACCGAGCTCGATGCGTTGCCGATGGAGGAGAAAACCGGCCTGCCGTTCGCCAGTACGGTGAAAACGAAGAACGATGCCGGCGAAACGATCCCCGTGGCGCACATGTGCGGGCATGATCTGCACATGTCGGCGTGGGTCGGCACGGCCGAACTGATGGCGCAGAACCGCGGGCGCTGGCACGGCACGCTGATGCTGGTCGGCCAGCCGGCCGAGGAAATCGTGTCCGGCGCGAGCGCGATGATTCGCGACGGCCTGTTCACGCGCTTCGAAAAGCCCGACTACGCACTCGGGCTGCACGATGAGCCATCGTTGCCGGCCGGCGTGGTCGGCTTTCATGCCGGCTATTTCCGCGCCGCAACGACCAACCTCGACATCACCGTCTACGGCAAGGGCGGCCATGGCGCCTATCCGCAGAGCGCGATCGATCCTGTCGTTCTGGCGTCGCGCATCGTGCTCGGCTTGCAGACGATCGTGTCGCGCGAGAACGATCCGCTCGATGCGGCAGTGATCACGGTCGGCAGCATCCACGGCGGCAGCGCCTGGAACATCATTCCGGACCAGGTGAAGCTGCAACTGACGATCCGCTCGTTCGATCCGAAAGTGCAGCAGCGCCTGTTGCGCGCCATCGAACGCGAGGCCAATGGCGAAGCGGTCGCGGCGAATGCGCCGAAGCCGCCGCTGATCGAGACGAAGTTCGGCACCGACGCCGTGTACAACGACCCTGCCCTGACGCAACGCGCCGTGAGCGCCGCGCGCGCCGCGCTGGGCGCCGGCAATGTCGTCGAGATGCCCGTGCAGATGGGCTCGGAAGACTTCTCGCAGTTCGGCCTCGCCGGCGTGCACGCCGTGCTCCTGCACATCGGCGCCGTCGATGCGGCAAAACTCGAGGAATCGCGCAAGTCCGGCGTGCCGCTGCCGGGCGTGCACTCCTCGCAGTGGGCACCGCAGCGCGAGCCCACGATCAAGGCGGCGATGATCACCGAGACGGCGATCCTGCTGGACCTGATGAAGGCAGGCTGAGAGCTGCGGGCGCGCGCCTCGTTCGAGCAGCCATGATGTTATAGTGCCAGCGCTTCATTCGTGTTTCTCCGGGGAGGAGCCATGGATGCCGTCAGCCTGTTTTTCCTGCTGCTCACGCCGGTCACCTATCTGGTGATGCTCGGCATCGAGCAAGTCTGGCCGGGACGCCAGTTTCCGCGGCGCGCCGGCTGGCAATGGCTCGGTGCCGGGTTTCTCGTTCTCACGCTGACGATCGGAACGGTGCTGCCGTTGTACCTTCCGCTCGACTGGATGGCCGAACATCGCTGGCTCGAAGGCACCCGGCTTGGCGTGATCGGAGGCGCCGTCGTCGGATTCATCGTGCTCGAGGCTTTCGTCTACGCCTGGCACCGGGCGAGTCATACGTTCAGTCCGATGTGGCGCGTCTTCCACCAGCTCCACCACAGTCCGTTGCGCGTGGACATCCCGGGTGCGCTGCTGTTTCATCCGACCGAGATTGTCGTCTACACCCTGATACCGCTGATGGTCACGGTGATCGTACTGGGCCTGGATCCTCTCGCGGCGGCGATCACCGGATACCTGTTCACGTTCTACGCATTTTTTCAGCACTGGAACATTCGGACGCCGCGGTGGCTCGGCTACTTCATCCAGCGCCCGGAGTCGCATTGCGTCCATCATCGCAAGGGATCCCACTACTACAATTTCGCCGACCTGCCGCTGTGGGACATCGTGTTCGGCACGTTCAAGAACCCGCCGAAGTACATGGGCGAGTGCGGTTTTGAGGCGGGCGCCGATGCTCGTTTCGGCGCCATCCTGGCCTTCCGGGATGTCAACGCCGATGCCTACGGACCGGCCAATATCGGCGTGCGACCGGCACGGCTGGCCAACGCCGAATAACCGCCACGAACCTGGCGGGAAGCATCCGGGCGGACAATTCGCCTGTCGATGCCGGCGTGAGCGCGACTTGCGCAGACCGCCATGACCCGACCCGGTCGAGCCGCGCTGTCTTGCGCGAATCTTGCGCTACGCCGGAGCCGCCGCTGTAACATGCGGCATTGGCTACTGCCTTCGATCCGTTGGCGTGTGCCGTCGGCACGTGCCGTCCGAAGGCTCCGGCGCGGCCCAATTTGCACAGCCGGCGAGTTCGCGGCTAAATTGTCGCGAGTGGTTCCGGCAATCGCGTGACGCACCTGTCCTGGCGGGAGGACTGCAAGTGAGCGACGTACCTTCGGGCGGCAGCGCGACGATTCCGGACGCGCCGGGTGCGCCACAGCGCGAGCCGGCGCCAGCCTGGATCAGGCGCGTGCGCGGCGATCTGGCGGGCGGAGTCGTCTCCGCGATCTTCGCGCTGCCGCTGGCGCTGGGCTACGGCATGTTCGTCTTCGTCGCCATCGGCGATGCGTATTTTTCCAGCGGCGCGCTGGCCGGCCTGATCGCGGCCTCGGTCGGCGGGATCGTCTGCGTGCTGCTCGGCGAACGCAGCACGACCCTGTATGCGCCGCGCGTCACCACGACGTTCTTCCTCGGCGTGCTGCTCTATTCGCTGGCGCATTCGACCGAACCCGGGCTGCACGGCGCTTCCCCGGTGTTCACGCTGCTGGTGCTGTTCGCGATCATGATGCTGGCGGGCCTGTTCCAGGCGCTGTTCGGCGTGCTGCGCCTGGGCACCCTGATCAAGTTTGCCCCGCACCCGGTGATGGCCGGATTCCAGAACATGGCGGCGTTGCTGTTGTTCCTGGTCCAGCTCGGCAACGTGCTCGGCTACGATCATGTCGTGCCGTTCACGCACGCGCTCGGCGAAATCCAGACAGCCAAGCCGCTGAGCGTCGCTGTCGCCGCCATCACGTTCGGTTCGATGTGGTACGCGCGCCGCATTGCACCGTCCGTGCCGCCGTTGCTGGTCGGTCTTGCGATCGGTCTGGTGGCGTACTACGCGCTGGTACTGCTCGGGTTTGCCGCAGCGCTCGGCCCGACGATCGGTACGCCCCCGGCGAGCGCGGTGGTGCCGAGGCCATACGCCGACCTGAGGCTTTCGGACAACCTCGAGCGCATCAACGCGCTCGCGCCGACCATTCTTTCCGGTGCACTCGCGCTCGCGATCATTTCCGCGATCGATGCGATGCTGTGCGCGCGCCTGCTGTGGCGACCGGGCGATCCTCGCACCGACAGCAACCGCATGCTGCTGCGACTGGGCATCGCCAACGTTGCCGTGGCCGCTGCCGGCGGCATCACCGCCGGCATCAATATCGGCGCCAGCACGACCAACCGTACATTCGGCGGCCGTTCGGGCCTCTCGGCAATCGTCGCTTCGACGCTGCTGCTGGCGGCCATCCTCGTCGTGTTTCCGGTTGTGGCGCATCTGCCGCGCGCGGTGCTCTCGGCGTTGATCATGGTCGTTGCGGTGCTGCATTTCGATTCGTGGAGCAAGCAGGGTGCCGCGCGCATCCTGAAGAAGGGCTTCAGGACAAATCGCGCGCTCGCGCTCGACCTGGGTGTCGCCCTGCTGGTGTCGGTGCTGTGCGTCACGGTAAACATCGTGCTGGCGGTCTTTCTCGGCCTTGCGCTGGCGGTGTCGTTGTTCCTGCTGCGCATGAGCCGCACCAACGTGCGCCGCCTGTATCGCTGCGGTTCGTTGCGTTCGCGCAAGGCCCGCGCCGCCGAGCAGATGAAGGCGCTGGAGGAACTGGGCTCGCAGATCCTCGTCATCGAGCTGCAGAGCGCGCTGTTCTTCGGCAGTGCCGAGCGCCTTGCGCAGATCATCGATGCCGAAATCACGAAGCCGACACGCGTGTTGATCCTCGATCTGCGCCGCGTGACCGACATCGATTCGACCGGGCTGCGCATCCTCGGCGAGATCGACGCCGAACTGTCGCGCCGCGGCATCGCGCTGATCCTGGTCGTGCGCCGCGGCACCGAAACCGACGCGCACATGGGCGAACTGATCGGGCGCCGGCGCATGCCGGACCTGGATCGCGCAATCGAGCAGGCCGAAGACGGCGTGCTCGGCGTGGATTTCCCGCCCGACGAACCGCCGCTCGAGCTGCCACTGGAAAAGGTCTCGTTGCTACGCGACTTCACTCCCGATCAGATCAACCGGCTGCTGCTGCACCTGGACCGGCAGGAGTGGGCCGCCGGCAGCTCGGTCTTCCGCCAGGACGACCCGGGACATCATCTGTTTCTGGTGACGCGCGGGCGCGCAAGCGCCCGCTTGCTCTCCGCCGACGGCGGCATCCGCCTCGCCACCTTCGCTGCAG
This sequence comes from Rudaea sp., assembly GCA_035606275.1. Lineage (GTDB taxonomy): Bacteria > Pseudomonadota > Gammaproteobacteria > Xanthomonadales > Rhodanobacteraceae > Rudaea. Next base: position 9,923 of record DATNFS010000123.1, on the reverse strand, counting down.
GAACCGTTTTCGGCGAGCTTGCGTTGCTCGACGGCGGCCCGCGCTCGGCGACGATGACGGCCGACGACGCCCTGACGACCTTCGCGCTCAGCGCCGACAGCTTCAAGGCGCTGCAGGTGCGCGAACCGGACGTCGCCCTCAAGATCCTCGCGGCCCTCGGCCGCGAGATGAGCCACCGCCTGCGTCTGGCCAACATGACGATTCACCAGCTCGAAGCGTAAGGCGACGGTGTCGTGGCGGGACACGCCAGCGTGCCTTCGGTCCGGACAGCTCCAGGAAAGTCGCGACGGTAGAACCCAGGATGCGCAGCTTGCATGCGTGGAGCGAGCCGTATGCAGCGCCGGTCGATATCGCCGACGACTGCCCGGCATCGCGCGATGCCTGCCGTTGCCGGTGGTTTGCGCCAGGCCGCCCGCGCGGCACGACGAAGCGAGTTGCGGATCGGCCGCACGGTGCGAGTATCATCCTCGACCGCCTGCCATCCGGAGGGACACACCATGCGCCTTGTAATTCCTGCCATCCTCGTCGCGCTCGCAGCACCATTCGCCGTTTCCACGGTTGCCGTCGCCGAAACCAGGGGTGCCACGCCCGCCTACGTCACCGCCGCCATGAATGATCCGGCGCGCAAGGAAGATGCCGCCAACGATGACCGTCGCCACGCGGCTGCCGTGGTCGCGTTCACCAAGGTCAAGCCGGGCGCGAAGGTGCTCGAACTGATTCCGGGTTCGGGCTACTGGACCAGGATCTTCAGCGGCGTCGTCGGGCCGAAAGGACGCGTCTACACGGTGTGGCCGAACGAGATGCAAAAATTTGCCGCGAAAAGCCTCGCCAACTGGAACGAACTGGTCAAGAAACCGCCGTACACGAATGTCAGCCTGCTCGAGCAGGCCGCTGCCGCATTGAGTTCGCCCGAACCGGTCGATGTCGTGTTCACCTCGCAGAACTATCACGACTATCACGACAAGTTCATGGGCCCGGTCGACATGGCCGAATTCGGCAAGCAGGTACTCGCTACGCTGAAGCCGGGCGGCGTGTTCGTCGTCATCGATCACACGGCAGCGGCCGGATCGGGCATCGCCGACACCGAAACGCTGCACCGGATCGATCCGGAAGTCGTGAAACAGGAAATGACCGCGGCCGGTTTCGTGTTCGACGGCTCGAGCGATGCGCTGCACAACGCCGCCGACCCGCACACTGCCAAGGTGTTCGATCCATCGATCCGCGGGCAGACGGATCAGTTCATCTATCGATTCCGCAAGCCGGCAAAATAGAACGCGCGCAAGGATGCAGGCGAAGCGTCACTCGCCTGCGCCTGCCGACCCGGACGGATTGCCGAAAATCGCGCCGTGCGGCATCGCGGTGCCGGACCATCCATCGGGCCACTTGCGGTCGAAGTCGATCTGGCGCGCGGCAAGGGTCAGCGCGCCGCTTGTCGTGTCGATCGTCGCGAACAGCACGTGCGTGGTCAGCCAGCCGAAGCCGGTGATCACGAGCCGGTTGCCGCCGGGCTCGTGTGCTATCCAGTGCGGCAACGCATCCCCCTTGAGCGTCAGGCGCCCGGCCACCTTCGGGTGCGCGGGATCACTGACGTCCAGGCTCGTGATCTCGTGCGCGCTCATCAGGGTCTGCACCCAGAAATGGCCGACGACGGTCGCAACGCCGCATGCCCGGGCGCCGAAGTCATAAATGAACTCGGTGTACGGGTCGTCCCCCGCCAGGCCCGCGACGCGGTACAGGCCACAGTTCGACGTGACCGCCAATACCGTTTCGCCGTCGTCGAGCAGGCGCGGCTCGGCCGCGTTGCGGTCGACGATATCCGTGTAGTGCGGCGCCTTGGCCAGGCGAATCGTCCTGATGCGCTTGAGGTCGGAAAGGCGCCAGACCTGAAGCACGTGGCTCGACTGATCGGCCGGCAGCATGTCGGCGCTGGTGGTCACGACGCGATCGAGCCGGGAGACGACCTGCAGGCTGTATGGCCGTATGAACGTTTCTACGTCCGGATCCGACGCGTCGCTCGCGCGCAGTACGCGGCCGGCGTCGTCCAGCTCCACCAGCGCACCTGCCGCTTCGTCCGGCGGCCCCTTGAACTGGTAGGTCGCCAGCGTGTGGCCGTTGGCAAGGCGCTCGAAACTGTGCGGATGCGTGTACTGGCCGGCGGCGGCGAAGCTTGCCGCCAGTTTCGGCCGGGTCGGGTCGCGCACGTCCAGCACATAGGCATCGCCCGACATGTAGTCGCTGGCAAAGATGTGACCGCCTTCGGGCATCGAGTAATTCGTATGGTGCGCCATTTGTGCACCGGCACCAACCGGCAGCATCGAAACCAGGCGGCCGAATTCGTTCGAGCCCTCGGCGACGTCGAACACCGCCAGAAAGTCACGCCCCATCGATGCGGCCGGCGGCTTTGCCGTTGATGGCTCGTGCGTCTGCATGGCCCAGACATAGAGATACCGGCTGCCTTGCGCGGCAGGCGCCGCCGTCGCAACTCCGAGCAGCAGAATGACCGGCGCAAACCGTCGCGTGAACCGAACCATCGCAAAACCCCTGTGGCGAGCAAGTATCGCGGGCGACGTGCAAGCAACGACGGCCCGTCCGGCTTTCGCCGCAAAGGCGTTCGGCCCGCTCCATCATACGCGGCCAGCACGCGCTGGCGTAAGCGCCCGGCTTCGTACCCGATTTCCTCGCACGTGCGAGACAAGCACCGGTCCGGGCACACCTGTATCTTGCGGCCGCCGTGTGCCGACTGTCGAAACAGGGAGAGAACATGATCCGTGACCAGATATTTCCGGCGTGCGCAGCCGTCAGTGCCCCGAGGCTGTGGCGGCCCTTTCTTGCCGCCGCGCTCGCCATCGCGGCGACCGCCGCACATGCGGACTACGTCTTCACGCAGATCGACTACCCGGGCGCTTCGTATACCAACGTCTTCGGAATCAACAGCACCGGGATGATCGTCGGCCTTGCCGTGGATGCCGGCGGCAACAACGTTGCATTTGTCTATGACAACGGTACCTTTGCTGCGTTGCCGCCCATGCCGCCCGGCTACGTCATCGGCCAGGTTTTCGGGATCAATGACCAGGGCACCATTGTGGGTTCCGCCGGCGCACCGGACGGGGTCACGACCGTGGGTTTCATCCTGAGCGGCTCGACCTACACGTTTTTCACGCACAGCCCGCAGTCGTATACCGAGGCGCGCAGCATCAGCGCCCTCGGCATCGTGACCGGAAGTTCGGCCGACTTCGACGCCGACGGCAACCTGCTCAACGGCGTCGGCTACATCTACGATCCCGCCACCGCTTCGATGACCGACATCGTCGTTCCGGGAACGGCAAACATCATTGCCCAGGGCATCAACAACGCGGGCCAGGTGGTCGGGAATGTGTTCCTGACCGATGGCACCTCGTACGGCCTTTTCCGCGATCCCGGAACCGGCAACGTTACGCTGTTCCTGGTCGATGGGCATCAAACCCGCGCGCGCGGCATCAACAACAACGGCTTGATCGCCGGCTTCGACTACGGTGGTGGCCAGCGGACCGCCTTCGTCGGCAACTCGAGCGGCTACCAGCTCCTGCAGGCAAGACCCGACGCATCGGAGACGTTCGCCGAAGGAATCAACGACAAAGGGCAGCTCTGCGGCTTCATCGTGGACGCCGACGGCCAGACGACGCACGGATTCATCGCCAGCCCCGCCAGCATTCCGGCAGGCACCGCGACCAACGGCGCCTACACCTTCAGCGTCGACGTGATTCCCGATACGCCGGTCTTCATCGATCCGGCACCGGCGCTCGGCTTCGACTACCAGACCGGACGCGGTGATCCGCTGTTCACGAGCGTCAGCCTGCCGATCGGAATCGGCGACAGCCTGTACACGCTCATCGTCAATAACCACCAGTATCCGCTTGCCGGCGGCCAGGTGTTCGATTTTCCAGCGCACGGGTATGCCGGTGGCGTCGGCAGTTTCCGCGTCACGGACATCGAGGTTGCCGCTGCGCTCGATCCGGCCAACCCGTCCGCATTCCCGACCGAGCTGACGTTCTCCTCGAACGGCCGCTTTACCGGCAGCATGACCCCGTTGTGCATCAATCACACGGCGCCGGCGCAGGTCCCGCCGGCCGCGTTGCGCAAGATGCTCGCGCCCTGCAAATAGGCTGGACGAATGCCGGCGACGAATGCGATCGCCGGCGTGTCCGCGCTCGAAAAGCAGGGTACCTGGGGAAAAGTGAGAGTCCGGCGAATTCGCTGAACCGATCGCGATACGTTCACAGCCCGATGCATTCACAGACACGCGCCGCAACACGCACCCCATCGGCCGCCGTGGTGCGCTTCGACGAACGGTGCGTTGCATCAACCCGCAACCACCGGCGGCTGCGCATGAATTTGCCCGAAAATCGCCGGGTCGCGTCGCTTGCGGCCTGCCGCGACGTATACTCCTCCAAGGGTGCTCCGGTCGGCGGATCCACAGCCGCCCGGAGCCCCGGGAGCCGTATCGCTCACGACCGGGATTTCGACGCTGCTCCATGGTCCGGGCGTCAGCTGCGGCAAGGCACTGCGTGCCGGTCATCCACGGCGCGCAAAACCAATGGATCAATCCTGGAGGCGTGTCGTGACGAAAATCCTGAGAGTTGTTTTGGGAGCCCTGGTACTGGCGTTCGTGAGTGGCGCGGCATGGGCCAGCGAGGACGGAGAAACGATCAAGCTGTTCAAGAACGCGGGCGAGAGCGCCGGATACTTCGGCAGCAGCTACGGTTACGCCGTGTTCCCGACCATCGGCAAAGGCGGTCTCGTCGTCGGTGGCGCGCATGGCGACGGCCGTGTCTACGCGCAGGGCAAGCACATCGGCGACACGTCGATGACCCAGCTCAGCGTCGGCTTGCAGGCCGGCGGCGAAGCGTACAGCGAGATCATTTTTTTCCACAACAAGGCCGCGCTCGACAAATTCACGTCCGGCAATTTCGAATTCGGCGCCGGCGTAAACGCAGTCGCGATAACCGCCGCAGCCTCTGCGACCACGGGAACGACCGGATCCGGCGCCGCTGCGAGCGGCGGCAAGAACGACGCGAAGACCGCCGGCAGCTACCACGACGGCCTGGCGGTGTTCACGATCGCCAAGGGCGGCCTGATGGCGGAAGCCTCCGTGAGCGGTCAGAAGTTCAAATACACGCCGGCAAAATAGGCCGGCTGCGCCTGACGAATCGGGGTCAGGTTCCGTTCGCGCTGCAGTGCGCGGCACTGCAATTCGCGAGCAGCGAACCTGACCCTTCGCCGGCCGGCATTCGTCGGCCGATTCGACCCGGGCGTTCGCGTCATTCGTCGCGCAGCACCTTGAGCGGGTTCACCTGCGTGGCACGGTAAGCCGGCATGGCGCTGGCGAGCACGCCGACCGCAGTCAGCAACAGGGCGACGGCCACGTACGTCGCCGCGTCGGTGGCTTCGACGCCGAACACGAGCGTGCCGAGCACACGCGTCAACGCGAGCGCGACCCCGACGCCGATCGCGACGCCCAGCAGCGTCGGCTTCAACCCGTCGATCACCACGCGGCGCAGCACGTCGGCCATCTTCGCGCCGAGGGCCATGCGCACGCCGATTTCGCGCGTGCGCTGGCGCACCGAGTAGGCCAGCACGCTGTAGATCCCGACGCCGGCGAGCAGCAATGCAAGGCCGGCGAATGCCGCCAGCAGGAACATGTTGAAGCGCTGCGGCGACAGTGTTTCGGACACCACCTCCTGCAGCGTACGCACCGACAGCAGCGGGGTATTCGGCGAAACCTCGCGCAGCACGTTGCGCAATGAAGCAGTCGCGCTGACCGGATCGTTCACCGTGCGTACCGCGATCTGCATCGGAAAACTCTTGAACTTGCCCAAGCCTTCCGGCATGAACAGCTGCGCCAGCGGCCAGTACAGCGTCGAGACCGGATCGGTCTTGTCGAGCCCGTTGTCCTTCACGTCGCCGACGACGCCGACCACTTCGCGCACGACGCCGGGGAAGAACGTCAGCGTCAGGCGCTTGCCGATCGGATCCTCGTTCGGCCAGAACTGTTTTGCCATCGCTTCGCTCACGAGCACGACCGGCAGCGACGTTGCGGTATCGGCCTCGCCGAGGTCGCGACCGCGCAGCAGCGGCAGGCCGACCGAGCCGACGAATCCGGAGGTGAGCATGCGCACCGACACTTCCGGCTGGTGCGACATGTCCACCACGGGCTGCCCTTCGACCGCGACAGGCTGCATCGAGCCTCCCTGCATCGGCAGGCTGTCGGTCGCACCGGCCATCTGCACGCCGGGAATGGCACGCACGCGCCGCAGCACTTCGTCGACGAAACCGATTTCCAGCGGCACCGTGGCATAGTCGGTCGGCGCGACGCCGAGCGTCGCCGTGAGCACGCGCTGTGGATCGAAACCGGGATTGACGCGGCTGAGGTTCCACAAGGTGCGGATCATGAGGCCGGCGCCAACGAGCAACACCAGCGACAGCGCGACCTCGGCCACGACCAGCACGCCGCGCGTACTGCGGCTGGCTCCGGCCGAGCCGCTGCGTCCACCCTGCTTCAGCGCATCCTGCGGATCGGCGATCGACATGCGCCAGGCCGGAACCACGCCCGACACGACTCCGGTCAGCACGGCGATGCCGAACGTGAATGCGAGCACCGTGGAGTCGAGGCGGATGTCGCTGACACGCGGCAGACTCGCACCGAGGAAGTTGACCACCAGGCGCGTGGCGAAATGCGCGACGACGAGCCCGAGCACGCCTCCGATGACCGACAGCACGACCGCTTCCGTCAGCACCTGGCGCACGATCCTGCCGCGTTTCGCGCCGAGGGCCGTGCGAATCGCGATCTCCTTGCGCCGGTCGAGGGTCCGCGCGAGGATCAGGTTGGCAACGTTCGCGCAGGCGATCAGCAGCACGAATGCGACCGCGCCGAGCAGGATCAGCAACGGCTTGCGGAATTCGCCGATCGTCGTGTCGCTGAGCCGCTCGACCTGCGCGCCCCAGCCGGCGTCGTCGGCCGGATACTGCCCGGCGAGGTTCGCGGCGATCGCATCGAGTTGCGCCTGCGCCTGCTCGACGCTCACCCCGGGCTTGAGCCGCGCCACCGCGGTCCAGTGATGTTCTCCGCGCACGGTCTTTTCGGCAGGGTCCCACACCAGCGGCGTCCACAATTGCGCATAGCCCGGTTTCTGGAAATCCGGCTCCATCACGCCGATGACGACCCAGCTCTCGTTGTTCAGCACGATCGACTTGCCGACGATCTGCGGATCGCCGGAAAAGCGCGACTGCCAAAGCCGATGGCTCAGCACGACGACATGCTCGTTGCCGGCGCGACCGTCGTTTTCATTGAGCGCGCGACCGAGCAATATCCGCCCGCGCATCACGTCGAAGAACGTCGTCTCGACGCGCACCGCGTGCAGATTCTCCGGCTCGCCCGAACCGGTCAGGCGAAAATCGGCGCCGGTATACACCGCGGACTTCTCGAACACGTCGTTGCGCTGCTCCCAGTCCAGATAGTTCGCAGCCGACAGGGGAAACTGCTTCATCCCGGGGAACTGCTGCTGCGGCGGCGTATGCCACAGATGCACCAGCCGATCCGGCTGATCGAACGGCAACGGACGCAACAGCACGCCGTTGACGATGCTGAAGATCGCCGTATTGGCGCCGATGCCGAGCGCGAGCACGACGATCGCGGCCAGCGCGAATCCCGGCGCCTTGCGCGCGCTGCGCAAGGCGAGCATCAGTTCATTGACCAGACCAGCCATGCGACCTCCCGCGAAACCTGTCGGCGAACCGGATCGGCACACTCGATGTGCGCAGAGACTGCACGACATGTGCCACGCCGGCGGCCGTACCGCCATGTTGCAAATACAGTCACTTATGCCATCGACGCGGCATGCACTGTTCAATTCGGAACGCCGGCTGTTCGATACCGGACAGCGAGCGACAGGTATACGGCGACCACAATCTGTCGCTGACCTGGAGACAGGAGCGGCGCCCTTGCAGAGAGGTGGCTGTCACCGACGGTTCAGCGTTTGGCTGCACACAATGGCGCGCTTCACCCCACTCATTCCAAGGAGACGGCAATGACAATGATGATCTCGAAAGTTCGTGCAAGCGGTGCGTTTCTTGCGCTGACGTTGATCCTCGCCATGGGCTCGGCGGCGGCCAAGGATGTCAGCGTCACGCTCAGCGGCGCCGAGGAAACGCCACCGGTGACGACGATGGCATCGGGCACCGGCAAGATCACCGTCGCCGACGACAAGACCGTGACCGGCAGCGTGAATACGACCGGCATGGAAGGTACCGCGGCACACATCCATCTTGCCGCTGCGGGCAAAGCCGGGCCAGTGATCATCCCGCTGATGAAAGGCGATGATGGCACCTGGAACGTCCCTGCCGGCGCCAAGCTCACCGACGAGCAGTTCGCGAGCTTCAAGGCCGGCGACCTGTATGTGAATGTGCACAGCGCCGCGCACAAGGACGGCGAGATTCGCGGGCAGCTCAAGCCGTAGTTTGTTTGCAGCGCGCGTCGATGACCCGCCGCCGAAACAGCGGCGGGCATTTGCGTATTCGTCTTGCCGATCGCTTTGCCGCGGCCGGCCGCGACGCACCGCCGCTGCGTTTGCGACGATCGCAAAATCGGCTGGCATCCGCCGCCGTGCAGACGGCGCGGCGTGATCAACGCGATCCGCGTTGTCGCTTGAGATCCGCGTCAATCCGCGCCGCGTCAATCTGCGTTGATCCGCGAGAAAGGATTTGCGCCGATGGTCACGTGCGCGAGTCGATCGACCCGGAGTAGATCAACCCTTCCCCAACGCAAACCATGCGATCGCCGCAATCATGGCCAACAGCGCAAGAACCCCGAGCGCCGGCAACGCCAGCCTGAAATCGGCCCGCGACGGCAGGCTTGCCGAAAGCAGCGCCGCGACGATCCAGACATGCAGGAAATACAGCGGGGGCACCGCCGGATGCAGCAGCGCGGCTGCCCACCAGAGGGCCAGGGGCGCCAGCAGCAACGGTGCCATCGCAATCGGCAGCGCGCGGGCGTGCCCGACCCGGAAAGCGACCGAGCCCAACCGCCAGCTTCGCTGCGTGCGCACCGGTACCAGCGATGGAAACGCCGGCCGCGCACCCAGGACAAACGCCACGCTGAAGTGTGCGAGTTCGTGCGCCACCGTTCCGGGCAGTGCGGTCAGCGCGTAGACCCACATGCCGGCGTACCGGCAAACATGCATGATCACCATGGCGCCGAGGACGCAGAGCGCGTCGACCGCCGACAACCGCAGTGCCACGTTCTGCAGCCACGCGCCAACGGAAGAGTCGAGGAACGCTTGCATCCGGTATCGTGCGACGCCTTCTGTTCGAGGGCTGAAAGTCTACCTTGACCCCGGTTCGTGGCGGCGATTTTTCATCAAGGCCGATGGCAAGCACTGGCTTGTTGGTCGTGAGCTGTATTCTTTTGACCTCGTCGCGAGTACCCTGCATTCGGGGCTGTCGACGCAATTCGACAGTATTGCGCCAGGCGCACGACAACAGCGCAACCATCGCGGTCGCGCGAGGAGAACAGCATGTCAGCAGAATCGCTCGTCATTTTCCTGCTTATCGGTGCGGTTGCCGGATGGCTCGCCGGCCAGGTCGTCAAGGGCGGCGGGTTCGGTCTGATTGGCGATATCGTCGTCGGCATCCTCGGCGCATTTGTCGCCGGCTGGTTGCTGCCGGGTCTCGGACTGGGCCTGACCGGCATCGTCGGCTCGATCGTCTATGCGGCGATCGGCGCGATCATCCTGTTGGTGGTCGTCAGGTTGATCAAGCGCGCCTGAAAGCAACGGGGCAAGATCAGGGAGGCTCGAATCCAACCGGCCTCCTTGCGTTGGCGCGCCATGGGAACGGGATCCGCCACGAGTCGTTTCTGATGCCGCGACACTGGAAGAATTGGCCCAGGT
>DATNFS010000122.1:0-14064 GCA_035606275.1 Rudaea sp. | reverse complement strand
TAGTTGTCGATCATCAGGATCATGGTGCTCTCACTAGACCGTCGTGGCGCTGGCAAGTTTTCGCTGCGCTGGAGCGCGGCTTCGGCCCAGCTCTTCCAGGGAAGGCTTGAGGTCTTCCGCGGGATTCTAGCTGGTCCTGCTTCGAATTCCTCGAGGGCGCATGCAGATTTTGCCACGTATTGGCGAGACCCCCACGACACCCTCGACTACCGGGTCTTCGTTTCACTTGAAGGATCAAAAGCATCCCTCCAACGTTGCTCAGCCCGGAGATCCTGGCTTCGTGAGGCGACCCGGCGCTTCGCGTTCCGCTCCGCGCGTTCAGCGGCGTGCGAGCCTGAGGCAAACGCGCCGCCTTGCCCTCTTTTTGGGGGACGGTTTCCAAACGCGTCGATTCCCCGCTGAAGAAGACGGCTTCAAACGCCCTGCTTCGCTCCGTTCGACCGCGAAGACATCAACCGCCTCATCCAGGGAAACGGTTGTTCGAACCAGGCCGACGGCTATTGCTTGGTCGCGGCCGGCGTGAACAGCAGGTCCTGGTAGTCGTAGCTGAAATCGGCGAGCGGCGAGACCGGCTTCATCGTGATGCGCTCGACCTTGCCGTCGGCGTCGAGGCCGAAATTCACGTACGCCGGCTCGATCGACTTGTCGTCGAACTTCGTCGTGAAGCTGTCGTACTGCCAGTGCTCGAGCGTGCCGCCCATGCGCGGCGTCGACTTGAAGTCGATCGTCAGCTTTCCGGTTTTGTTCTGTGCGATTTCGATATTGCCGTACCATGGATCGCTGTAGGTGCCGACGTAGTTCTTGAGCGGCAGCGACGGGCCGACCTTCGCCGGCTTGGCAGCTTTTTCCTTCAGCGCCTTGAGCCCTCCGGCGATGCGCTCCTGCTTGAACGCCTTGAACTTGGCCGGCCAGTCGTTCGGCGGCGCATCGAGATAATGGTCGAGCAGTTCGAAGATCAGGCCGCTGATGATCTCGCCGTCTTCGCTGTTGATCGTGATCGAAAAGCCGACGTGTTTTTCCGGAAGCAGCACGACACCGGTGAGAAAGCCGAACACCGCACCGCCGTGCCAGACCATCTTCACGCCGCGATAGTCGCGCACGTCCCAGCCGAGTGCGTAGGTCTCGAAGTTCGGCACGGTTGCCTTCAGCGATTCGGGGCGCGGACTGATCGGCTCGAGCACCATCGGCTTCCACATCTGCTCCTGCGCGGCGGCGCTGAACAGGTGCGCGTCGCTGTCGGGCAACTTGCCGGCGGCGAGCTGGATGCGCATCCAGCGCGCAAAATCGTTCGCGCTGACCGCCAGGCCTCCGGCAGGCGCCGCATTGCGGCCGAGTTCGTCGTGTTCGTCGAGCAGTTCCTGCTTGCCGGCTCCGCGCAGGCCGCCGTTCATGCGCGCGTGCGGATAGGCGCGATTGGCTGTCGCGAAGCGCTTGTCTTCGTCGCTGGTCGAGTTGAGCATGCCGGCCGGCTTGAGCACGTGCTCGGCCGTGAACGCCTCCCAGGTCTGCCCGGTCACCGCCTCGATCAGCTGCCCGGCCACCATGTACAGCACGTTGTCGTAGGCAAAGCCGCTGCGAAAGCTCGTCGCTGGCTTGATGTAGCGCAGGCGGCGCACCGATTCGGCGCGGGAAAGATTCGTGCGCGGCACGAACATCAGGTCGCCGGCGCCCAAACCCAGGCCGCTGCGATGCACGAGCAGGTCGCGGATCGTTATCTCGCGCGTGACCCACGCATCGTACATCTGGAAGCCGGGCAAATGATCGATGACCTTGTCGTCCCAGTCGATCCTGCCCTGGTCGACGAGGATGGCGAGGTCCGCAACGGTGAAGGCCTTGCCGGTCGAGCCGTTCGGAAAAATCGTGTCGGCGTCGACCAGCTCCGGCGCACCGAGCTTGCGCACGCCGAAGCCCCTGGCGAACGTGACCTGGTCATTTTCGACGATCGCGATCGACATGCCGGGCACGCCGATGTCCTTGCGCAGCGCCTCGACGCGTTGCTCGAAATTGGCGGGTGGCGCGGCGAGGGCCGCAAGCGAGCAACCCATTGTCAGTGTCAGCAGTGTGAGACGTTTCATTGGCATTTCCCGTGTTTTTCTGAATTCCCAAAGGCGAGCGGAGCACGACCGGATTCGCGATCAACAGCGGCCGATGAAGATCGTCATCCCGGCGCAAGGCGGGATCCAGCGCCTTTCGCAGCGAATCGAAGAAACCGGATTCCGGCTTTCGCCGAAATGACGAGCAAAGATTCCCTCATGCAGGCAATGACCGGCGACGCCACAGCCGCGCAACGCCCAGCGTCATCAACGGCACTACGTAAATCGCCAGGAAAATCGCGGCCAGTGCGCGATAGCCTTTCGCAATCAGCGCAACCAGGCCGAAGCGGTCGGCGAGCAGCATGCAGCACACCAGCAGCACGAGCGCGATGGCAAGGCGCGCGCGATGCGTCAGCTCTGTGCCGCGCGCAGTCAGCCAGGCCTTGGCGATGCGTTCGTTGATCGCATGTACCGCGCCGGTACCGCTTTCGAGCAGCGCGCAGAAGATCATGAGCTGGAACAGCAGGTGGAACAGCGGCTGGTCGAGGCGCTGCAGCATGAAATCCGACGGCAGTGTTTCGTTAGCGATGCCCGGATAGAAGGCGACCATGCAGGTGAAGAACAGCAGCGCCGGCAGCATCGCCAGGGGACCTGCGATCAGCCCCGCGACGATCGCGTCACGATCGCAGGTCAGATGGCGCACGACCGGCAGGATCACGATCGCGCCGATGATGTTGTAGCTCGCATAGGTCAAGCCGCCGAGCGCCCAATCGGTTGCCGGCACGTCGAGCGCGAAGCCGGCAACGATGCGCTCGCCGAAATGCGTGAATGCCAGCAGCATGAACAGCACGTAGACGCCGTACAGCAGGAACGAGACGTACTTGAACAGGCGCTCGACCGACGTGTTGCCGAACATGACGAAGCAGGCGATCGCGATCATCAACGCGAGCGTGCCGGCGAGTTTCGGCAGCGCGAACATTGCCGCGCCGATCGCGCCGGCAGCGGCGCCGAACACGGCCAGGATCAGCACGACGAACAGGATGTAGGCGACCTCGAACACGATCCAGCCGCGGCCGAGCAGCGCGCGGAAGAAGCTCAGGTAATCGCGCGCACCGCTCTGGCGCGCGAACAGGAACGTCGTGACGCACACTGCGCTCCAGATCGCCATCGCCAGCAGCATCGCGGCGATGCCGCCCCATGGCCCGCTCGGCAGGAAGAATTCGGCGAGTTCGCGCCCGGTCGCGTAACCGCCGCCGATCACGACCGCCTTGAACGCGAAGCCGGGCAGCAGGAAGCGCTGGAACCAGGTCGGGCTCGTGCTCGCGTCGGACATTCAGCCCGCAGCCTGGCCGGAGACGGTGAGGCCGGCCGCGGCAATCTCCGCCGCGCGCTCGCCTTCGATGCGCCGCGTGGTGCGGTCGAGCGCGAGCAGCAGGCCGGCCGCAGCCGACGCGATGATCGCCAGCAGCACGAAATAGACCGGATGGCTCATGCGGCTCCACAGCGTGCCGACGATGCCGGCGGTCATGCTGCCGGTGAAGATCGCGAGGAACCACGCGGCGACGGTGGTCGCGCCGAGCGAGGGCGGCGCGAGCCGCGCGAACAGGCCCAGGCCCGTCGGCAGGATGAACAGTTCGCCGAGCGTGAAGATGACGAAGTACGCGAGCAGCCACAGCCAGCTGGCCTGCCCACCCCCGGCGACGGATGCGGCCAGTGCGAGCAGCAGGTACGACGCGGCGACGATCAGCGCACCGGTGGCCATTTTCTGCATCGACGAGGCATCACGCCCGGCCGCGGCACGCCGGCTCCACCACGCGAGCAACGCCGGCGTCATCAGGATCACGAACAGCGGGTTCAAGGCCTGGAACCAGGTCATCGGAATGGTCATCAGCGCGGTCGCGCGATTTATGCCGGCGTCGGCGAACAGGGCGACCGTGTTGCCGACCTGCTCGTACGCGCCGCGGAAGATCGTGACGGCCAGGCCGACGCCGAGCAGCAGCAGTCCGGTCCGCTTCAAGTCCTGTTTCGACGCGGCGGCCGGCCGCGCTTGCTCCGCTTCCCCCCGCTCCAATTCGAATGATGAGGCGGCCGCCGGCCGCGCTTGCTCCCCTTCCCCCGCTTGCGGGGGAAGGATGGGATGGGGGCCTTGCGCGGGAAAGCCGGGAAGTAGGCGTCCTTGCTCCGGCAAATACTTGCCGCCGGCGACATAGACGACCAGGCCGAGCAGCATGCCGACGCCGGCCGCGCCGAACCCCCAGTGCCAGCCATAGGTTTCACCGAGGAAGCCGCACACGAGCGGTGCGAGAAATCCGCCGACGTTGATGCCGACGTAATAGACGTTGTAGGCCCAGCCGCGGCGCGGATCGTCCGGCCTGTACAGGTCGTTGATCTGGCTCGGCAGGCTCGGCAGGAACAGGCCGTTGCCGAGCGCGATCGTGGCGAGTGCGGGATAGAACAGCGGCTCGAACGTCATCATGAAATGGCCGAGCGCCATCGTGCTGCCGCCGATGATCACGGCGCGGCGCTTGCCGAGCCAGCGGTCGGAGATGATGCCGCCGATGATCGGCGTGAAGAATGCCATCGACGTGTAGGTGCCGTAGATCAGCGATGACTGCTGCTGGCCGATCAGCAGCTGCTTGGTCATGTAGTAGACCAGCAGTGCACGCATGCCGTAGTAGGAGAACTGCTCCCACATCTCGGTCAGGAACAGGATGGTCAGCCCGCGCGGCTGACCGAACCAGTTGCCGGCTTCGGAGTTCACGGCGTGGCCGCGTGGATCGATCCCCATACCTTGTCGCTGCACCACGCCATCCCCTCGTCGTAGCTGATCGCAGGGGCCCGATCATGGGCAAGAAAGATCGGACCGTCCAGATCGACGATGTCGCACAGCTGCCCGAGCACGAACGCCGGCGCCATGGCGAGGCTGGTGCCGACCATGTTGCCGACCATGACGCTCAAGCCCAGGCGCCTGGCCGCGTACGCCATGGCGAGGCCTTCGGTGAGCCCGCCGCACTTGTCGAGCTTGATGTTGACGACGTTGAAGCGGCCGACGAGTCCAGCGATGTCGGCCAGGCTCAGCGCGCTTTCGTCCGCGGCGATCGGGATCGGCGAGGTGAAGCCGTCCAGATCCGCTTCGCTGCCGCGCTTGAGCGGCTGTTCGAGCAGCGCCACGTCGGCATCGATCAACGCGTTGAGCAGGTCGTCGAGCGCGTGGATCTCGTAACCCTGGTTCGCGTCGACGCCGAGCCACGTGTGCGGCCGCGCGCGGCGCACGGCCTGCACGCGTGCGATGTCGCGCGCCAGGTCGCCGGTTAGCTTCATCTTGAGCGCACGCGCGTTGGCAAACTTGCTCGCGCCGGCGGCCATGACCGACGGATCGTCGGCACCCAGCGTGAACGTCGTGATCAGCGGCTTCGGCGGCGGCAAGCCGGCCAGTTCCCAGACCTCCTTGCCGCTGCGTCGCGCGTCGAGATCCCACAGCGCGCAGTCGACCGCATTGCGCGCGCCGCCGGGCGGCAGCAGATGCTGCAGTCCGGCGCGGTCGATGCCGGCCTCGATCGCCGCGCGATGGTCTTCGATCGCGGCAACCATCTGCGGCGCGTTGTCGCCGAGGTAATACACGCCGGAGGCTTCGCCGCGGCCGCGATGCTCACCGTCGCCGAGCGTGACGACGACGGCGTCCTGCTCCTCGAACACGTAGCCGGAGATGCGGAACGGCGCGGCCAGGCGCAGCTTTTCGACCGCAACTTCGAGTTTCAACCGTCCCATCAGTAGTTCACTCCCCAGCCGATCAGGTGGAACACGAACGCGATCCACAACAGGATGAACGCCGAGAACGCCAGCAGGACGCTCCACAGCTTCGCCGGCCAGCGACGCTGGCCGGTCCACACGGCTTTCAGGTTCCACAACGTCAGCGCGAAGCCGCCGACAAACCCGATGAAGCCGAAGATCTGGGCGAAGCGCAGTACCGGATCGAACGCCGACGTCGTCTTGTTGAGGTCGGAGAACATCGAGATGATCGACATGGCCCACGTGCCGAACGCGGCCAGCGCCAGCAGCGCGCCGATCTTGCCGGCGCGGTAGGCGCGCAGCGCGGGCGCCGGAAGATCCAGGCGCGCACGATAGCGGCGGCGCACGATCGCGGTGACCGGCCAGAACACCAGCGTCAGCACGAGCACGGCCAGGCTCACGCACAGCGACGGCACGAGCCAGGCGCCGTTGCTCGCGGACGAAGCGCGCAGGTAGACGTCGAACGGTGCGACCAGGCTGTAGCTCCAGCGGTCGACCTTGCCGTCGACGACTTTCGCCGTGAGCTGATCGTGCCCGTTCGGATCCTGCCAGAGGAACGGCGTGGTCTCGACCCACTGGATCGGCTGGCCATTCAGGCCTTTCAGATCCGCCACGACCAGCTCGCCCTTCGCACCGACGCCGACCTTGGTCTGGCCGATCAGGCCGATCGCGGAGAGGAACGTCGTCTGCGAGCCGCGCGAGGCGACCCAGTTGCCGGCCATCAGTTGCGCGTGCTGCTTGGCTGTCGCTTCGTCCACGCGTGCCGTGCTGCGCGGTGCTCCGGGAAAGTAGCGGTCGGCGAAGTCGGCGAACAGCGCAAGGCGCAGCTTGTGCGCAGCGCCTTCCTTGCCGGCGCTGTTGAACGACACGTAGAAGCCGGCGTTATCCTTCAGGAACAGGTGCAGCGAGGTGTGGAAGTTCTGCGTGTCGCCCAGGTGCGCGATGACTTCCCGGCCGTTGATGTTGGTCTCGAAGAAACCAAGCTCCATGCGGTTCAGCGGCGGCAGCAGCGTCAGCGCGCTGTCATGCATCAGCCTGGCGGTCTCTTCCTTCAGGATGCGGTTGCCGTTGTACTCGCCGTTCTGCAGATGCGCGATCATGAAATGCGCCATGTCCTCGCCCGGCGACGACAGCGCCCCGGCCGGCGCCGGTCCGACGATCTCGAATTTCTTCGCCTCGCCGGATGCGACGATGTAGCCGGTCGCCATCAGCGGCTCGAGCGCAGGCGGCAGCGGCTGGCGCATCGTCGAATGCTTCATGTCGAGCGGCGCGAAGATGTGCTTCTCGACGTAGTCGTAGAACGACTCGCCCGAGACGCGCTCGACGATGTAACCGGCCATTGACGTTGCATAATTCGAGTAGGCTGGCGTGGTGCCGGCGTCGAATACGCGCGTCGGCATCCAGCGCTTGAGCAGCTCCACGTAGCCGGGCTGGGTCGGGTCCTCGGTGATGATGTTCTTGACCTGCTCCTCGAAGCCGGCTGTGTGCGTCATGATGTTGCGCAGCGTGATCGGCTTGCCGTCGCGCGCCGGAACCTGGAAGTCGCTGCCCAGGTACTTGTTGACGTCCGCGTCGAGGTCGAGCTTGCCTTGCTCGACCAGCTGCATCACCGCGGTCCAGGTGATCAGCTTCGACACCGAACCCGGCCGGAACAGCGTGAGCTTCGGGTCGACCGGGGTCTTCCTTTCGACGTTCGCATAACCGAAGCCGCGTTCGGTGAGGATTTGTCCGTCCTTGACCACCGCGACGACGGCGCCGGCAAGGTCACCGGTCGCGAGCGCGTACGGCATGTAGCCGTCGAGCCACGCATTGACGTCGTCGGCGGTCAGGGCTTTCGCGACTTGCGCATCGGCCGGTTTCGTCGCTGCCGTGCCTTCAGTCGGCGTTGCAGCCGGGCTGACCGGCGCGGTTGCTGGCGGCGGATTCGTCTGCGCGATCGCCATCAGCGATCCTGTTGCCAGCAATGTGAGGGCCAGCCATTTCATCGAAACCATGTTCCTCTCCTCTCGTGGAATCGCTGCGCGCCGACCATTCGATGCGCGCGACTCCTGTGATGTTGTGTCTCAACGTCCCGCCGGTTCGCGCCTGGATGGATACAGCCGCCGCCGCTCGATCTTCCCCTCTCCCGCCGGCGGGGAAGGTGCCGACGGCAGCCGGGCATCGCTCCGGTATTCTCGGCATTTGCGCCATCCATGGCGGTCAGATGAGGGTGACGCATCCGCAGTCGACTTCTCCTGGCCAAGCGCCGACCTCACACGCGGCGCGCTTCGCGCACCGACCTCTCCCGCCAGCGGAAGAGGTGAATGACTGCTCGCCCTGCGCGCGCAGCTTTCGATCATGCCAGGCATGCATCGACCAAGCGCTCGAACTGCGCACCACCGCGCATCGGATCGGCAACCGGCAATCCGAGCCGCGCACTTTCGCTCGCCAGCAACGCGAGCGCCGCGGCATCGTCCAGGTTGCCGGTATTCAGGCTCAAACCGCCGCAGCGAATCGCAGGATTCGTGCGCCGGCCCAGGCGCAAGGTCATGTCGATCGTCTCCTCGATGCTCGGCAGCGCGAACTCCTCATGACCAAGGACGAACTCGCGGCCCGGCTCGTGGCAGACCACGAACACGTCCGGCTGGCTGCCATGCAGCAGGCCGAGCGTCACCGCGGCATAGGCTGGATGAAACAGCGAGCCCTGGCCCTCGATCACGTCCCAATGCCGCGGATCGGCCGCAGGGCTGAGCAGCTCGGCGGCGCCGGCCTCGAAGTCGGCGACGACCGCGTCCATCGGCATGCCGCTGCCGGCGATCAGGATGCCGGTCTGGCCGGTGGCGCGGAAGTCCGCGTCGACGCCGCGCGCGACGAATGCCCTGGCCAGCGCGAGCGCCGTATACTTTTTGCCGAGTGCGCAATCGGTACCGACCGTGAGCAGGCGCTTGCCGCTGCGCCTGCTGCCCGAACCGATCGGGATATTCTTCGGCGGCGTGCGAATGTCGATCAGGCGCCGGCCCAGGCGCGCCGCGGCAGTCTTGAGGGCCGGCGTGTCGGCCAGCTTCATGTGCATGCCGCTGACGATATCCAGACCTGCCTCGAGCGCCTCGACCAGGGCCGGAATCCAGCTGTCGTAGATGATGCCGCCGGAGTTGGCGACGCCGATGACCAGACTGCGCGCGCCCCGGGCCCGCGCTTCCTTCGGCGTGAGGCGCGGCAGTCCGGTCGTGACGGTTGCTCCACACGACCACTCGCCGACGACGCGATCGCCGGCCCAGTCGCGCAAGCCGAACGCGGTCTTCGCGTAGCTCGGCTCGGTCGTGTCGCCGAGAAACAGCAGGTACGGCTGCGGCAGCGATTCCACCGGCGTCTCACGCAGAACTGAAGCCGACATCATTTGTCTCTACCCGTCCTGCTTTTCAGGTGTGGAGGAATGGCGCCAGTCCGAAGCCGGCGCCACCTGTTCGCTCTTTCGCCGGATCAATCAAAACTTCGCGTCGAAGCCGATGCCGATCGTGCGCGGCTGCAGCGGCACACCCTTGACCTGCGCGACTTCGCCGGTCGCAGCACTCGGCAGCGGACTGAGGTTCGTATACACGCGCTTGTCGGTCAGGTTCTTGATGAACACGCGCACGGTCCAGCGGTCGTTCGAGACGTCCGCATTCAAGTCGATCGCCGTGTAGCTGTCCTGCGGATACGAGTTCGGCGCGTGTTCGAGCGCGCTCCTCGTGTCGCCGAAGTAGCGCAGGCCGCCGCCGACGCGACCGGTCCAGCCGCCGCTGAGCGGGAACGAGTAGTCGCCCGTGGCCGACCAGGCCCACTGCGGAATCGACGGCAGGCGGTCGCCGTTGAGTCCGCCGAGGCTCGGCACGTCTTCGGTCAGCACGGCGTCGGTATAGGCCGCGTTGAGGCCGAAGCGCAGTCCGGCGACCGGCATGAACAGCGTCGACAATTCCAGGCCGCGGCTGCGCGCGGTGCCGCCGTTGGCGAGATAGGAGACGACGCCGTTGTTGGCCGACACCTGGATCTTGTCCCACTCGATGTCGAACGCGGCGACATCGAACAGCCAGCGGTGGTCGTCGGAAACGGACTTCCAGCCCAGTTCGTAGTTCGTCAGCGTCGAGGCGTCGACCGACGGCGGGACTCCCGGCAACGCGAGGTTCGGGCCGCCCGGCTGGTAGCCGCTGGCGATGCGCGCGTACAGCATCGAGTCGGGCGTGACGTGCCAGCGCGGGCTGAACGAATAGGTGAACACGTCTTCGGAAGACGAGCCGTTGGTGTTGCCAAGGCCGGTCAGCGCGCCGCTGGTGATCTCGGAAAAGGTCTGCTCGTTGTGCGCCCAGCGCACGCCGGCGGTGATGTCGAATGCGCTGTTGAATTTCCAGGTCACGTCGCCGAAGCCGGCGTATTCCTTGTACGTGGACGGCAGCGCGATGACCGCGAGCGGATCGAGGCCCGGAATCGGCGTGTAGTCGAAGAACTGCGCGCTGGCAGCCTGGTTCTGCTTGCTGTTCTCGTTGGTGTAGAACGCGCCGACCAGCCACTCGAACGGACCGTCGGTCTTCGACGCCAGGCGGAATTCCTGGGTCGTCTTGTACAGCTTCAGGTCGTACGTGACCACGGAAATGCCGTCGTCCGGCAGGCCGACCAGCGGAAACAGCACGCCGTACACCAGGCTCGCGTCGAGCGCCGAGTGCGACGTGCTCTGCGCATAGCTGGTTGCCGAGACGAAGTCGGCCCAGCCCAGATTCCAGTTGATCGTCGCGTTGTAGTAGTCGTTGTCCTTGCGGTACGGCTCCGGTACGTAGTTGTCGTCCTTCAGGTCGCCATCGATCGGCTTCAACGACACCGGATCGAGCGCTGTCGCCGAACTGCTGTCGGCATTGATCTTCGACTGGATCGCGGACAGCTTCAGCGAAAAATCGTCGTTCGGCTTCCACAGCAGCGTGGCGTGTGCGGCCTGCTGCGAGTAGGAATCCTGATCCTTCTCGCCCGTGCGCACGTTGTCGGTGAAGCCGGGCGAATTCTGCCGGGCGAAGCTTGCGCTCAGGGCGAGCTGGCCCGGTACCAGCGGCAGGTTCAAGCCGACGCGTCCGCCGACGCCGAGGTCGCTGCCGCCCTCGGTGCTGAACGTGTCGGCGCCGAAGCGCCACGATGCGACGTCCAGGTCCGGCAGCTTCGTCACGTAACGCAGCACGCCGCCGAGCGAGCTGGCGCCGTACAGCGTGCCTTGCGGCCCGCGCAGCACTTCGATGCTCTGGAAGTCGTACGGCAGCAGGTCGAGCACTTCGGTCGAGCCCGCGCCGTAGTTGCTGCTCGTGCCGAGCGGCGTTTCATCGATGTATGTCGCGACGGTCGAGCCGGCACTGAGCGGCGTGATGCCGCGAATGCCGACCTGCGCCTGACCGGGCGAGCCGCCGTTGACGATGGTCAGTCCGGGCAGGTACGCCGCATAGTCGGCCAGCTGCGTCGCGTGCAGATTCTCGAGTGTGCCCTCGTCGATCACGCTGACCGACATCGGCACGCTCTGGATATCCTCGCTGCGCTTCTCGGCGGTGACGATGATCGTGCCGAGCGTCGAGCTGTCGGCGTCGGGCTTGGCGGCATCCTGCGCCGACGCCTGCGCGCCGGCGCAGAGCGCGAGCAGGATGGAAAGGCCCAACCTCGTGCGATTGAAGTTCGTGCTCATGAATTTTTCTCCCCGGGTTGCTTCGGTGGCGGTGTTCGTTTCGGCTCGAGCCAGGTGCTGCCGAGCAGGCGGCGGAAATTGCCGCCGAGCACGGCCTGGATATTGGCTTGACTGTAGCCGCGCTTGAGCATCGTCGCGGTCAGGTCGTAGACCTTGCGCGGATGGTCGAAGCCGTCGGTGTCGATCTTGTCGCGAAAGGCGTAGCTGCTCTTGTAGCCGGCCTTGAGCTTTTCGTACTGGTCCTTGGGCATGTGGTCGTAGCCCATCAGGTCCGAATCCGAGCCGATGCCGACATGCTCGATGCCGGCCAGCTTCGCGACGTGGTCGATGTGATCGACGATGTCCTCGATCGTGGTCGGCTCGGAGTCCTTGACGAACATGCGCACGCCGGTGATGCCCATGACGCCGCCCTTCGCCGCGAGCTTCGTGATCGCCTCATCGGTCTTCAGGCGCGGATGGTTGTTCAGCGCGCGGCAGTTCGAATGCGTGATCGCAATGGCCTTGGGCGAGATCTCGATCGCGTCGAGCGTCGTCCTGTCGCCCGAATGCGACACGTCGATCAGCATGCCGACGTCGTTCATCGCCTCGATGATCTTCGCGCCGTAGTCGGTGATGCCGCCGTCGACGCGCTCGGTCGAGCCGCTGCCGATCAGGTTTTGCGTGTTGTAGGTCAGCTGCGCGCAGCGCAGGCCCAGGTCGTAGAAATCCTTGACGTCGCCCGGCTGGCGGAACTCGTCGGCGTTCTGCAGCCCCATGATCACGGCGACCTTGCGCGCGGCCTTGGCGTGATCGAGATCCTCGGCACGGCCGACCAGCGAGAACACCTCGCTGTTGCGCCCGCAGAAGCCGCTCCATGCGGCAATGAACTGCAGCGCGTCGTCGTAGGCGGTCGCGCCGCCGACGCCGACCGAGTTGTGGAAGCCGGTGATGCCGCAGCTGCGGAACATCTGCGCATCGGCCGCGCTCAGCGGCAGCGAAAAGGCATCCGGGTTGAAGTCGATCTTGAGCGGCGCCAGCATGTCGATGACCAGCGAGCGCTGCACGATGTCGATGACCTTCGCCGGATATTTCCTGTTCGCTTCGGCCGCCGGCGCAGGCGCCGCATGGAGCCGCAACGGCGCCAGCGCGAATGCCGCGGCACCCATGCCCAAGCCGCCGACTACACGCCGGCGCGCGGCCCGAAAAGCGTCGTTGCCGGACATTTCTCCCCTTGTTTGCCAAATGTCGTGATCAGGCGAGTATGATCCTGATTAGAGAATTGTCAACGGTATTTTCTATTGAGGCCGGCCGCGTTTCATGCTGCAATAGCAGCATGCCGGCGGGGCGCGCGACCAGGCGAACGGGCCTCCAGGCCAGCAGCGGCGCGGCCATGCCGCTGAATTCGCCAAAGTCGATATTTGCGCGGGCGCGCAGGCCTTGTATGCTGCAACGGCACGAAGACAGTTTGTCCTGATTGGAAAAATCGGTGGCCGCAGCGGCATTCGGGGCAGGCCCTGGCGAGCAGGCAGGCGTACGCCGCGCGAAGGACGAGGAATCGATGGACATGAAAACGCGTCACCCGACACTCGGCAGCCTGCTGCGCGCATTGCGCGCGCGCAACGGCTGGACGCTGAAGGAGATGAGCGAGCGCATCGCCATTCCGGTGTCGACGCTGTCGAAGGTCGAACACGACCGCCTCACGCTGACCTACGACAAGCTGCTGCAGCTGAGCCAGCGCCTCAACATCCGCATGTCCGAGCTGTTCGCCGATCCGGCCGCCGAAGCCGAGGCGCCGGTCACCGCGCGCCGCAGCCTCGGCAGCATGGACGATGCAGTGCGCGTCAACACCAAGAACTACGATTACTACTACCTGTGCGCCGAACTGCGGCGCAAGCGCATGATCCCGGTGTACACGCGCATCCGCGCCAAGAGCCTCGAGGAATTCGGCGAACTGGTGCGCCACTCGGGCGAGGAATACATCTACGTGGTCGAAGGCGCGATCATCGCCCACACCGAATTCTACGACCCGGTCGAACTCGGCCGCGGCCAGTCGATCTACATCGACAGCACGATGGGCCACGCCTACATCGCGGCGAAGGGCTGCAAGGAAGCCGTGGTGCTCGCCGTCTGCTCGAGTGCCGACGACAGCCTGCTCGAATCGTTGTACTCGCTGCATGGCGATGCCGAACCGGCGCCGCCGGTGCCGGCTCCCGCGACGGAAAAGCCGCGCGCCGGCAAGCGGCCGATAGCGTCGCGCAAGCGCTGACGGCTGGGCCCTCCCCTTCAACGGGGGTTGGTACGGATGGTGTCGCGGTCGCGCTGTTGCGCATCCGTTTTTTGCTCGTCCTTCCAGCAAAGGCTGTAACAATTCTTCGCTTCTTTTCTTAAGTGCAGAGCTTCCACTCGCCCTGCGGGCGAGCGGGTTACTTTCTTGACTCCGGGCATCCTGCCCTTCGCCGCTACGCGGCCAGCTGCGCTGTTCGCGCCGCTCCTGCGGCGCAGTGCTTGTGCAAAGAAAGGTAACCAAAGAAACACACCCCCGGTGATGCGCTCTCCGGGCATCCTGCCCTGCGAGTGCGCGAGCGCGCTACGGGG
>DATNFS010000121.1:0-7878 GCA_035606275.1 Rudaea sp. | reverse complement strand
ATCGAGTTCGCGGGCGCCGGTCGCCCCCCACTCGCGCAGCCTCGAAACCACGCCCTGAACCAGGCTTTCCGGCGCCGATGCGCCGGCGGTGACGCCGATGCGCGACTTGCCGGCCAGCCAGGCGCGATCGATGTCGTCGGCGCCGTCGATCAGGTGCGCCGGCACACCCTGCTTTTCGGCCAGTTCGCGCAGGCGGTTCGAGTTGGAACTGTTCGGCGAACCGACGACGAGGACCAGGTCGCATTGCTGGCCGAGCCGGCGCACGGCGTCCTGGCGGTTTTGCGTGGCGTAGCAGATGTCGTCGTGGCGCGGGCCGAGGATGGCGGGAAACTTCGCGCGCAGCGCCTCGATCACGGCCTTCGTGTCGTCGATCGACAGCGTCGTCTGCGTCGAATAGGCGATGTTGCCGGGATGCCTTGGCTCCAGCCGGCGGACATCCTCGGGCGTTTCGACGAGATAGATCGCCCCCGTTGCGCCTTCCCGATCCCACTGGCCGAGGGTGCCTTCGACTTCCGGGTGTCCGGCGTGGCCGATCAGGACGACGTCCCTGCCCGCCTTGGCGTGCCGCGCGACTTCGATGTGCACTTTCGTGACCAGCGGACAGGTCGCGTCGAACACGCGCAGATCGCGCGCACGTGCCTGCGCGCGCACCGCCTGCGAGACGCCATGCGCGCTGAAGATGACGGTCGCACCGTCCGGCACTTCATCGAGTTCGTCGACGAAAATGGCGCCGCGGTCGCGCAGGCCGTCGACGACGAAGCGGTTGTGGACGACTTCATGGCGCACGTAGATCGGCGCGCCGAACGACTCCAGCGCACGTTCGACGATCTCGATCGCGCGGTCGACGCCGGCGCAGAAACCGCGTGGATTGGCGAGCATGATCTGCATGGCGCCATTATAGCGCTTGGCGTATGTGGCCGAAGCGCGAAACTACGGCCTCTGCCTTGGGGGAACCTCTGAACAAGCCTCTGGCCCGTCACCCCGGCGAAAGCCGGGGTCCATTTTGATCTTGATTTTATGGCGACAGATCAAGATGGATTCCGGCTTTCGCCGGAATGACGAGCTTGTTCAGACCTTCCTTAGCGCGTACCCGGTTGACGTCCGAACAAGCCGAACAACAGCAGCAGCACCGCGCCGACGCTGATCGCCGAATCGGCGATGTTGAACGACGGAAAGGCCCACTGCTGGTAGTACACTTGTATAAAATCGGTGACGTGACCGATGCGCAGCCGGTCGATCAGGTTGCCTGTCGCGCCGCCGATCACCAGCGCCAGTGGCAGCGCCGAACGCCAGTCGGCGCGGGGCGTACGCGCCAGCCAGCGCACCAGTACCGCGCTGATCGTGATCGCCAGGATCGTGAACAGCCAGCGCTGCCAGCCCTCCTGGTCTGCCAGGAAGCTGAACGCCGCACCGGTGTTGTAGGCCAGCGTCCAGTTCAGCAGCCCTGGAATCACGGCGTGCGGCACCTGCGGTTCCAGCAACTGGATGACGATGGCCTTGGTGAGCTGGTCGAGCACGACCACGGTCAGCGACAGCCACAGCCAGGGCAATGCATTGCGTTGGGACATCAATTGCTCACTCGTCCTACGTGCTCGTCATCAGGCAACGCAGGAATCCAGCTTTGCGTGTTCCTGTGAAGCGCTGATGATCAATGGATTCCCGCGTACGCGGGAATGACGACTTGGCTAGAAATATTTCCTGTTCTCGCCAGAGCCACCCGGGAGATTGCTGACGCAGCGGCCGCAGATTTCGGGATGCTCCGGCACCGAGCCGACATCGGGGCGATGGTGCCAGCAGCGGATGCACTTGGGTTGTCCACTAACGACTGGAATCACCGGCGTGCTTTCCGCATTCAGCGAGGAACTGGACGCGATCGCCGCGTTGCGCCCGGTGTTCGCTCGCGCGAGGGCATCCGCCCCGCTGATCGGCACTAGCGTGCATTGGGACGTGATGAAGAAAAATCGAAGTTCGCCGCCTACCTCTTTGTAGCGGGCGAGCATTTCCTCGGACAAGGGAAGCTCGATTTCCGCATCCAGCGATGCGCCGATTTCTTTCTTGCCGCGCATGTTTTCAAGATACGCGGCGACGTCCCTGCGAATCTTGAGCAGATCAGACCAGTAGGTGCGCTGCTCCGCGGACCCCTGCAGTGCCTCGAGACCTTCGTACCACGTCTCGAACATCACCGATTCGCCACGTGCGCCGCCCGGCGTCGCCGGCGGCATGAGCTTCCAGATTTCCTCCGCCGTGAACGACAGGATCGGCGCGAGCCAGCGCACCAGCGCCTCGAGGATGCGGTACATCGCGCTCTGTGCGCTGCGCCGGCCGTGGCTGTCCGGCTGCATCGTGTACAGGCGGTCCTTCGTGATGTCGAGGTACAGCGCGCCCATTTCGTTGGTGCAGAAGTTCTGGATGCGCTGCACGATCTCGGGGAAATCGTAGCGCTGATACGCGGCGATCACGGCTGTTTGCGTGTCATGCGCCTGCTGCACGGCCCACTGGTCGAGCAGCAGGCTGTCGGCGACCGGCAGCAGCTGCTGCAGCGGATCGAAGCCGTGCAGGTTGCCGAGCAGGAAGCGCGCGGTGTTGCGGATGCGCCGGTAGCTGTCGGCGACGCGCTTGAGGATCTCGTCGGACAGCGCCATCTCGTTGCGGTAGTCGGCCGAGGCGATCCACAGGCGCAGGATGTCGGCGCCGTAGGTCTTCATCACGTCCTGTGGCTCGATGCCGTTGCCGAGCGACTTGGACATCTTGCGGCCCTGCGCATCGACCGTGAAGCCGTGCGTCAGCACTTCGTCGTACGGCGCGTTGCCGTGCATCGCGACCGAGGTCAGCAGCGAGGAGTGGAACCAGCCGCGGTGCTGGTCCGAGCCTTCCAGGTAGATGACCTTGTCGCCTGGTCCGCGCCTGAGGTTCGGCCGCTGGTCGAGCACGCAGAAGTGCGTCACGCCCGAGTCGAACCACACATCGAGGATGTCGGTGACCTTGGCATAATTTTCCGCATCGGCGCCGATCAGTTCCTGCGGATCGAGGCGGTACCAGGCGTCGGCGCCCTCCTTCTCGACGCGCTGTGCCACAAGTTCCATCAATTCGACGCTGCGCGGATGCGGTTCACTCGTGGACTTGTGCGCAAACAGCGCTATCGGCACGCCCCAGGTGCGCTGGCGCGAGATGCACCAGTCCGGACGGCCTTCGATCATGCCGGCGATGCGCTCTTCGCCCCACGCCGGATACCAGTCGACGTCGTGATGGATCGCCCTGAGCGCGTCGCGGCGCAGGTTCTTTTCGTCCATGCTGATGAACCACTGCGGCGTGGCGCGGAAGATCACCGGCGTGCGATGGCGCCAGCAATGCGGGTAGCTGTGCGTGATCTTCTCGCTCGCCAGCAGCACGCCGCGTTCGCGCAGGAGCTCGACGATCGCGTCGTTCGCCTTCCAGATGTACTGGCCGCCGAAGATTTCGGTATCCGGCAGATAGACGCCATTGCCGCCCACCGGGTTGAATACCTCGAGGCCGTACTTCTGGCCGACCGCAAAGTCCTCGACGCCGTGCGCCGGCGCGGTGTGCACGGCGCCGGTGCCGTCTTCGGCCGACACATGGTCGCCGAGGATCACCGGCAGTTCGCGGTGGTAGAACGGATGGCGCAGCTTGAGCAATTCGAGCGCCGCGCCTTTCGCATGGCCCAGGATCCTTGCCTCGTCGACGCCGTAGCGCTTCGAGGCCTTGTCGGCCAGCGCCTGCGCGAGCACGAGCAGCACGCGGCTGCCGCCGCGCCGCGGTCCCTCGACCAGCACGTAGTCGAGGTCGGCGCCGACCGTGACCGCAAGGCTCGCCGGCAACGTCCACGGCGTCGTCGTCCAGATCGGTACGGCCACGATATCGCCGGCCGCGACCTTCACGCCGAACTTTGCCGCGAGCGCCTGCGGCTCGATCGCGTCGTAGGCCACATCGATCGCCGGCGAGGTCTTGTCGCTGTATTCGATCTCCGCCTCGGCCAGCGCCGAGCCGCAATCGAAGCACCAGTGCACCGGCTTGAAACCGCGCACGACATGGCCGCGTTCGTGGATCTTCGCGAGCGCCCGGATGATGTCGGCCTCGTACTTGAAATCCATCGTGCGGTAGGGATTTTCCCACTCGCCCAGCACGCCGAGGCGCTTGAAGTCCGTGCGCTGCAGGTCGATCTGCTTCTCCGCGTACTCGCGGCACAGGCGGCGGAATTCTGCCGCATCGACCTTGACGCCGACCTTGCCGACCTTCTTCTCGACCGCGACTTCGATCGGCAAGCCGTGGCAATCCCAGCCCGGCACGTACGGCGAACGGAACCCCGCCATCAGCTTGGACTTGACGACGACATCCTTGAGTATCTTGTTGACGGCATGGCCGAGATGGATCGCGCCGTTCGCATACGGGGGACCGTCGTGCAGCACGAACAAGTGCGGCCGCTGCGCCGTGCGCTCCTGGATTTGCGCGTAGCGCGCGGACTTTTCCCACTCCGCCAGCATTGCCGGTTCGCGTCTGGCCAGGTCGGCCTTCATGACGAAATCGGTTTGCGGCAGGTTTATCGTGTCCTTGTAGTCGATCGTCACGCCGGCACTCCGGTTCTGGCGCGCGCAGCAACGCCGAGGATCTTCCTTGCCGCGCTCGCATCGCGGTCGATCTGCTGCACCATCGCGCCAAGATCCGGATATTTCTCCTCGTTCCGCAATTTTCTGACAAATTCCACTTCTATCCTTTTACCGTACAGGTCGCCGTCGAAATCGAACAGGTGTGCCTCGAGCACCGGCTCCTTCGCCGACGCCGTCGTTATCGTCGGCCGTACGCCGAGGCTGGCGACGCCGGGCCGCGCCTCGGGGCCGATGCCGTGCACGCGCACGGCGAATACGCCGCCAATCGGCGCCACGCGCGAGCCGAGCCGGATGTTGGCGGTCGGATAGCCAAGCTTGCGGCCCAGCTGCTGGCCCCGCACCACGTGCCCGCCAATCGCGAAGCCGCGGCCGAGCAAATCCGCAGCCAGCTCGAATTCTCCCGCCGCCAGAAACGCCCGGATGCGCGAACTCGAAATGCGCTCGCCGTCGGCCACCAGGGGCGGCACCACGCCGGCGGTGAACCAGTCTTCGACGCCGACTTGCTGCAGCAGCGCCAGGTCACCCTTGCGCTGGTGTCCGAACTGGAATCCTTCACCGATCCAGACTTCGCGCGAGGCGAGCCGTTCCACCAGCACCCGCGCGATGAACTCCTCCGCCGTCATCGCCGCCAGGGCGGCATTGAAGCGCAGCAGCAGCACGCGTTCCATGCCGGCGTCGATCAGCGCCTTGATCTTCTCGCGCGGCGACGACAGCTGCGGCACCTCGGCGAAATAAGTACGCGGAATCGGCGCAAAACTGACCGCTACCGGTACCGCATGCAGGTTCTGCGCGCGCTCGCGCACACGCTCGAGCACCGCACGGTGACCTCGATGCACGCCGTCGAATGCGCCGATACAGACCACGCTGCCTTGCGGCGCGAGGCAGGGCCCGGCGACGTCCCGATACACCGTATTCATTCAATGCAGTATAGCGTTTGGGCCGTCTGGCACAACGCTTGACGCCCCGAAACCGGAACCGATTCAACGGCCCGCGCGCATTTCCTGAGCGATCCCGTGCGACTACCGGCCACGCAGGTCGCGCATGCGAAACCCGGCGGCGAACAGGACGGCGGCGTAGGCGCCTGCGCCAGCCGCGATCAATGCCGCAAGGCGCCAGATGCGTGTCGCGGTGGGCACCTCGCTCCAGCCCGGCCATGCGGCCATGCCGGCAATCAGCACGGCAACGAGCGCGCTGCAGGCAAGACCGAGCCGCAGCAGATGCATGCCCCAGCCGGGTCGCCGCACATGGATGCCTTCGCGCCCCAGCGCGCGCCAGAGCTGCCACAGGTTCAGGTAACTGGCCAGCGTGCTCGCCAGTGCCAGGCCCATGTGCAGGCCGGGAACGCGGGCGATGGCATCGAGCAGCCCGTCCGACGCGTCTTCGGGCTTGCGCCACGCGGCGAACAACAGCCCGACGAACAACACGTTCATGACCATGTTGGCGATCATCGCCACGACCGCGGCGCGCACGGGGGTCCTGGTGTCCTGGCGCGCGTAGAACGCCGGCGCCACGACCTTGACCAGGGCAAACGCCGGCAGGCCGAGGCTCAATGCAGCCAGCGACAGCGCCGCCATGTCGACGTCGTGCGGCGTGAAGCGGCCGTGCTGGAACAAGGTTGCCAGCATCGGCCGGGCCAGGATCACGAGCGCCAGCATCGCCGGCACGGCAATCAGCAGTGCGGTACGCAGGCCCCAGTCCAGCGCCCTGGAAAATCCCTCGCGATCGGTCGCCACGTGATGTCGCGACAGGCTCGGCAGGATCACGGTGCCCAGTGCCACGCCGAAGACGCCGAGCGGAAACTCGAGCAGGCGGTCCGACTGCGCCAGCCAGGTCTGCGAGCCGGAAATCAGGAACGACGCGATCAGCGTGTCGAGCAACAGGTTGATCTGCGCGACGGACGAGCCGAACAGGGTCGGAAGCATCAGCTTGAGCACGCGCTGCACGTCGGGGTGATGCCACGCCCATTGCGGCCACGCCAGCAGGTCGAGCCTGGCCAGTGCCGGAAACTGCAGCAGCAGCTGCAGCACGCCGGCGACCAGGATCGACCAGCCCAGCGCCATGATCGGCACATCGAAATGCGGCGCAAACCATAGCGCGCCGGCGATCATGCACAGGTTCAAAATCACCGGCGTGATCGCCGGCAGCGCAAACCGGTGAAAGCTGTTCAATACGCCGCCCGCCAGCGCAGTCAGCGAAACGAACAGCAGGAACGGAAATGTCACGCGCAGAAGCTGCGAGGTCAGGCGGAATTTTTCCGGCTCGTCCAGTGCGCCGGGCGAGAATGCCGCGGTCAACCAGTCCGAGCCGAGCACGCCGATCGCGGTCACGACGAGCAGCACGCCACCGAGCACGCCGGCGACACGCGCGACCAGATTCTTCAGCTCGTCGTGCGTGCGGGTTTCCTTGACCTCGGTGAACACCGGCACGAACGCCGTCGAGAACGAGCCTTCCGCGAACAGGCGGCGCATGAAATTGGGAATGCGAAAGGCGACCCAGAACGCATCGGTCATCGCATTTGCGCCGAACACGGATGCAATCGCCATCTCGCGCACGAGGCCAAGCAGGCGCGAGATGAACGTCATCGCGCTGAACGACAGCATCGAGCGCAGCAGGCTCGGGGCCTTCATTGGGGCAGAGGGGAAAAGCGATAGGAGAGAGGGGAAAGGACGGCGCGGCGACTGATGCGCTCGATCCGCCGCGGCGCACCTGGGCCGCGCAAGACATCGACATCGTTGCTCAACCGCTGCCAACTCCTCGATCTGATCCGTAAGCGCTGGTAGCGAGCCGGTCGGCGGAGGTGAGCACTCCTCTGTGCAGGGTCATGGGCTTTGCTGTTTCCCCCTTTCCCTTCTCCCCTCTCCCCTCTTGCCCGAGCATTGACGCAACCCCGCGAGCCACTTACAATTACCGGTCCTTTTCGACCCTTTTTTCCTCCCCCCATTTCCGGAGTTCCATCTTGGCCAACATCAAATCCGCCAAAAAGCGCGCCCGCCAGGCGGTCAAGCGCAACGCGCGCAATTCGAGCGCGCGCTCGATGCTGCGCACCTCGATCAAGAAGGTCGTCAACGCGATCGCCGCGAAGGACAAGACCGCGGCCGAAGCGGCCTACAAGGCTGCCGAGCCGGTCATGGACCGCTACGCCAGCCGCGGCCTGATCCACAAGAACAAGGCGTCGCGGCACAAGAGCCGCCTGACTGCCCACATCAAGGCGCTGGCCTGATTCCAGCGTTTTGCGATCTCCGAAAAAGCCGGCCTG
>DATNFS010000120.1:0-11962 GCA_035606275.1 Rudaea sp. | reverse complement strand
ACGGCGGAAAGTGCCCGCAGGGGCGCGCACACGATGTGCGCGCGTCGGCTGACAGTACACGGACGTACTGCCAGACGACCCCGCCGGCGCCGAGAAGCACAGGTACGCCCCGCCGCGCATGATGCGCGGCGGGGCACCGCGACCGGCGCCTAGACCTTTTTGGTTACTTTTTGGGGCAATGCCAAAAAGTGACCCGCTCGCCGCAGGCGAGTGGAAGCTCTGTGCTTCAAGAGCAAATCAAGGGCAAATGGATTCCCGCTTGACTCGCGCCATCCTAGCGTTCGCCCTTCGGGCCAACTTCGCTGTTCGCGTGCTCTCCGGTGGTGCGGTCGTCGGATGACGAAGAGAGATGCGCTGGGGAAAAAGCGAGTCGCACCGCCGGGCTGCGCGATCCCAGCGACGTCAATGCGCCGCCAGCGCCACCTGCGCCGGTTGCGCGGGCTGCGCGTCGCGACGGCGCAGCCTGCGAACCACAAGATAGAAC
This sequence comes from Rudaea sp., assembly GCA_035606275.1. Taxonomy (GTDB): domain Bacteria; phylum Pseudomonadota; class Gammaproteobacteria; order Xanthomonadales; family Rhodanobacteraceae; genus Rudaea. Next base: position 11,478 of record DATNFS010000120.1, on the reverse strand, counting down.
ACCGGCGTCAGCAGCAACCCGAAGAACGTCACGCCGAGCATGCCGGAAAACACCGCGACGCCCATCGCACGACGCATCTCGGCGCCGGCGCCGGTCGAGGTGACGAGCGGGATCACGCCCATGACGAACGCGAGCGATGTCATCAGGATCGGACGCAGGCGCAGGCGGCATGCGTCGAGCACGGCCTGCCATACCGACTCGCCGTGTGCTTCGCGGTCCTTGGCGAACTCGACGATCAGGATCGCGTTCTTGCAGGCAAGGCCGATCAGCACGATCAGGCCGATCTGCGTGAAGATGTTGTTGTCGCCGCCGGAAATGTAGACGCCGAGGATTGCGCACAGCAGCGTCATCGGCACGATCAGGATCACGACCAGCGGCAGCGTCAGGCTCTCGTACAGTGCCGCGAGTACCAGGAACACGAGCAGCACGACCAGCGGGAACACATAGACCATCGTGTTGCCCGCCAGGATCTGCTGGTAGGTCAGGTCGGTCCATTCGTAGGTCATGCCGTTCGGCAGTTCGGCGCGCAGCACTTCCTCGATCGCGGCTTGCGCCTGACCGGAGCTGTAGCCCGGCGCCGCGGCACCGTTGAGTTCGGCGGCAAGGTAACCGTTGTAGTGCGGCACGCGATCGGGGCCGGACGTTTCCTTCGCGCTGACGAAGCTCGCCAGCGGAATCATGGTGCCGGCGGCGTTGCGCGTCTTCAGCCGGCCGATGTCCTGCGCCGTCGTGCGGAACGTCGGTTCGGCCTGCGCGTTGACCTGGTAGGTGCGGCCGAAACGATTGAAGTCGTTGACGTACAGCGAGCCCAAGTACATCTGCATCGTGTCGTAGACGTCCTGCAGCGCGACGCCGGCCGACTTGGCCTTCTCGCGGTCGACGTCGACATCGATCTGCGGCACGTTGACCTGGAAACCGGAAAACACGCCGGCCAGCTCCGGCCGCTTGCCCGCCTTCGCGACCACGTTCTGCAGCTGCTTGTACAGCTCGTCCGCGCCGAAATTGCCGCGGTCCTCGATCTGCAGCTTGAAGCCGCCGATCGTGCCGAGGCCCTGCACCGGCGGCGGCGGGAAGATCGCGATGAAGGCGTCCTGTATCTGCGAAAACTTCATGTTCATCGCCATCGCGATCGCGCCGGCCGACTTGCTCGCATCGCGGCGCTCGTCGAACGGCTTCAGCGGCGTGAATGCGATGCCCATGTTCGGCGCATTGGTGAAGCCGTTGATCGACAGGCCCGGGAACGCCGGTACCGATTCGACGCCCGGCGTCTTCAATGCGATGTCGCTCATGCGCTTGATCACCGCGGTGGTGCGGTCCAGCGTTGCCGCATCGGGCAACTGCGCGAAACCGACCAGGTACTGTTTGTCCTGCGCCGGCACGAAGCCGGTCGGCGTATTGCTGAAACCGAAAGCCGTCAGCGCGATCAGGCCGGCGTAGACAAACAGCGCGATCGCGCTGGTGCGCAGCACGCGGCCGACCGCGCCGACATAGCCGTTCGACGCGCGCGCGAAGAAACGGTTGAACGGACGGAAGAACCAGCCGAGCGTGAAGTTGAGGAAGCGCGTGAAGCGGTCCGGCGGCGCATCGTGCGCCTTGAGCAGCACGGCCGACAGCGCCGGCGACAGGGTGAGCGAGTTGAACGCCGAAATCACGGTCGAAATCGCGATCGTCAGGGCGAACTGCTTGAAGAACTGGCCGGACAATCCGCTGATGAAGGCGGTCGGCAGGAACACGGCGCACAGCACCAGCGCGGTCGCGACGATCGGGCCGGTCACTTCGCGCATCGCCTGCCTGGTCGCCTCGAACGGTGACTTGCCCTCGCTGATGTTGCGCTCGACGTTCTCGACCACGACGATCGCGTCATCGACGACGATGCCGATCGCCAGCACCAGGCCGAACAGGCTCAGCGTGTTCAAGCCGAAGCCGAAGAGGTGCATCACGCCGAGCGTGCCGATCAGCGACACCGGCACGGCCAGCAGCGGAATGATCGACGCGCGCCAGGTCTGCAGGAACACGATCACGACGATCACGACCAGCGCGATTGCCTCGAGCAGCGTGTGCAGCACGGCCTCGATCGAGCCGCGCACGAACACGGTCGGATCATAGGCGACGTTGTAGTCGATGCCTTCGGGGAAGCCCTTCTTCAACTCGGCCATCTTCGCGCGCACCGCGTCGGAAATCGCGATTGCGTTGCTGCCGGGGCGCTGGAAAATCGGAATCGCAACTGCGGTCTGGTTGTCGAGCATGGAACGCAGCGCGTAGTTGTCCGAGCCGAGTTCGACGCGCGCGACGTCGCGCAGGCGCGTGATCTGGCCGGCATCGCCGGTGCGAATGATGATGTTGGCGAAGTCTTCTTCGTCGACCAGGCGGCCGCGCGTGTTGACGGCGACCTGGAAATTCGGCCGTGCCGTGTTGTCCGACGGCACTGCCGACGAGCCGAGCTGGCCCGCGGCGACCTGCACGTTCTGTTCACGGATCGCCTTGGCCACGTCGCCGACGGTCAGCCCGCGTGCCGCAACTTTTTCCGGATCGAGCCAGATGCGCATCGAATAGTTGCCGCCGCCGAACTGCTGCACGTCGCCGACCCCGTCGACCTTGGCCAGTTCGTCCTTGATGTGCAATGTCGCGAAATTCGAAAGGTAAGTCTGGTCGTAGCGGCCGTCGGGCGAGGTGATGAACACGGCCATCGTGATGTCGGGCGAGGCTTTCGCCGTCGTCACGCCAAGCCGCTGCACGTCCTGCGGCAGCTTCGGCGTCGCCTGCGCGACGCGGTTCTGCACCAGTACCTGCGCCTTGTCGACGTCGGTGCCGAGCTTGAACGTGACCGTCAGCGTCATGACGCCGTCGCTCGTCGCCTGCGAGAACTGATACAGCATGTCCTCGACGCCGGTGATCGCCTGCTCGAGCGGACCGGCCACGGTGTCGGCGATTACTTTCGGGTTCGCGCCGGGATAGACCGCGCGCACGACCACCGTCGGCGGCACGACTTCCGGATATTCCGAGATCGGCAGATTCGGAATCGAGATCAGGCCCGCGATCAGGATCAGCGCGGACAGCACGCCGGCGAAGACCGGGCGCGAGATGAAGAATTGCGAAAGGTTCATGGGTGAGGTTCCTGCTCTTGAGCCCCTCTCCCACCGGGAGAGGGGTGGGGGTGAGGGTCGGGCGCTGCTGAGGATTCCATCCATGGAGCGATCGTCCGTTCGGCATCCCTGCCTCACCCTCAGTCGCTGCACGCGATGCCATTCATGGCATCGCGCAAGCGCAGCGCCTTCGACCTCATCCGCCCCTTCGGGGCACCTTCTCCCAAAGGGAGAAGGGAAGACGAAGATCTAGTGTCCGTGTCAATTCAATGCTGCGCGATCTGCGCCGGCGGCAGTCGAGGCAACCTTCTTCGCCGCCGGTGTGGGCGGTGCCAGCTGCGCGACCGCGCCATTCGCTTCCATCGTCACGCGCTGCGGCGTGACCGCCGCGCCGGGACGCACGTGCTGCAAGCCATTCACGACGATCACGTCGCCGGCAACAAGGCCCTCGTTGACGACGCGCAGGCCGTCGATGTTCGCGCCGAGCGCTACCGGGCGATATTCGAGCGTGTTGTCCTTCTTCAGCGCGAGCACGAACTTCTTGCCGAGGTCGGTGCCGACCGCGCGTTCGTCGATCAGGATCGATTCGCGCGTGTCGCCGCCTACCAGCTTGATGCGCGCAAACAGGCCGGGCGTGTAGCGTCCGTCCTTGTTCGCGAACACGGCGCGCGCGTGGATCGTGCCGCTGCGCGGATCGACCTGGTTGTCGACGAAGTCGAGCCGGCCCTCGTGCGGATAACCCTGCTCGTCGGCCAGGCCCATGTAGACCGGGCTTGCAGTGCCGGCCTCATGATGGGCGAAGCGCAGGTAGGTCTGCTCGTCGGCGTCGAAGTAGGCATAGACCGGATCGTCCGAGACGACCGTGGTCAGCACGCTGGTCGTCGCGACCAGGTTGCCCGGCGTGATCAGCATGCGCGACACGCGCCCGTCGATCGGCGAGCGCACCTGGGTGAACTCGAGATTCAGGCGCGCGGCATCGAGCGCCGCTTCGGCGGCGCCGATGTCGTCCTTGCTGCTGTTCGCGGTGGCTTCGAGCACGTCGTAGTCCTGCTGGGCGATGACGTGCTTTGCGATCAGCTGGTTGCCGCGGTCGCGATTCGTCGCGGCCAGTGCCGCTTGCGTGCGTGCCCGCTTGACCTGCGCCGCCAGGCGGTCGACCTCGGCCTGGAACGGGCGCGGGTCGATGCGGAACAGCAGCTGGCCTTTCGTCACATGTGCGCCTTCGTCGAACCGGGCCGAGTCGATGAAGCCGGCCACGCGCGGCTGGATCGAAACGGTGGTGACCGGCTCGAGGCGGCCGGTGAATTCCTCGAAGTCGCGCAGCGGCCTGGACAGCACTTCGGCGACGCTCACGGTCGGCGGCGGCGGAGCCGCGCCGGCACCGGGCGTCGCCTGCGAACGCGAGCAGCCGGCAAGGACCGCTGCGGCAAGCAGCGCGGGCAGGAGGGCAAATCGGGTCATCTTGATGAACGACATGGCGCAAAGCTCCTTGAATCGATTGATGCCTGCTGGCCGGTTGCTGCACGGCGCCTTGACTTGGAACTCGTGCCGCGGGAAGCTGTCTCTATGTACGTTACCGGTCAGTCACGGTATGATGTTACTTAACGGTAACTAACATGTCAATAGGAGTACCTGTCGTGAACGCAAAAGCGGCGGAAGCCGGCAAGGTCGAAACGGGCGCGAAGCCGCGCGTGCGCGACCGCATCTTCGAAACCGCGAGCGACCTGTTCTACCGGCACGGCATCCGCGCCGTCGGCGTCGATGCAATCGCGCAGGAAGCCGGCACGAACAAGATGAGCTTCTATCGGGCCTTTCCGTCGAAGGACGATCTGGTGGCCGAATACCTGCGCGACCAGCAGTCCGAATACTTCGGCTGGTGGGACGAGGCGATCGCGCCGTTCGCCGGCGACGCGCGCCGCCAGATCGAAGCGCTGTTCGAAGCCTATCTGGACCTGGCGCGCTTCAAGGCCAAGGCCGACTGCGGCTGCAAGACCAGCCGCGGCTGCGCGCTCGGCAATGCCGCGGTGGAAATCCCCGAGGGCAACGAGATGCTCGGCGGCATCGTCCACACCTACAAGACCGAAATCCGCAAGCGCCTGCGCAAGCTGGCGCGCGAGACCGGCGCACGCGATCCGGAAGGACTCGGCGATGCGCTGATGCTGTTGATGGAAGGCGGCTACTACACGCGCCTGACATTTCCGCAGAATTCCGGCCCGGTCGCGGCGATCGTCAAGGCGGCACGCTCACTGGTCGACGCGCACGTCGGCTAGCACCGCGGCTTGTGACAGTCGCCCGGGCTGTCTCGGATTGTGCTTTGAACGCGGATTGCGCAGATGGCCGGGCAGTCAACGCGGATGGAGCAGAGAAGTGTCCTGCCTTGATCTGCGTATTCCGCCCTTGAGCCGCGAAATCCGCGTTCAATGCATTTTGGCAACGCGGCGCCAGCGCGACGGACACCATCCCGGCACAAGAATCGGATGTTTATGCAAACCCCGTGCGGGCAGAATCACGCCATCCCCGCCACCGGAGTAGCCGCATGACCTTTCGCATCACGGGCTTGCCCGCCACCGATTTTGCCGCATGGTTCGAACTGAGCGACGCCGAACTGGCCGAACGCAATGCCGTACGCCGTATCGTCGATGAGCCGCACGCGTTCCCGTGCCGCATCAGCCTGACCGACGCCGAGGTCGGCGATGAGGTGCTGCTGATCAACCACGAACACCTGCCGGTCGACTCTCCCTATCGTTCGCGGCACGCGATCTACATCCGCGCCGGCGAAACGACCTGCGATGCCGTTGACGAAGTGCCGGACATGTTGCGCCGGCGCCTGCTGTCGCTGCGCGCATTCGACGACGCCGGCATGATGACCGGCTGCGATGTCGTCGAGGGCCGCGATCTGGAAACGGCGATCAGCCGCCTGTTCGCCGATCCGCAGGCGTCGTATCTGCACGCCCACTTCGCCCGCCCGGGCTGTTACGCCGCGCGCATCGATCGGTGCTGAACAGCAAGCCAAAGCAGTGCAGGAATTCGCGCAGGTGTAAGGATTCGGGCTGTCCTGTTGTCTAATCGGGCAGACCCCAGGAGGAATCCCACGATGTTGCGTCAACTCATTGCTGCCGGCCTGCTCATGATCACGACCACGCTCGCGGCCCACGCGGCAACCGATGCGAAGCCGCCGACCAATGCCTCGAGCGAGACGCTGACGCTCGCCGGCGGCTGCTTCTGGTGCATCGAGGCGGTGTTCGACGAACTGAAGGGCGTCAGCCGCGTCGAGTCCGGCTATGCCGGCGGGCACGTGCCGAATCCGACCTACGAACAGGTGTCGGAGGGCGATACCGGCCACGCCGAATCCGTGCAGATCACGTTCGACCCGCGCGTGGTCAGCCGCGACGTCATCCTGAAAGTGTTCTTCACCGTGCATGATCCGACCACGCTCAATCGCCAGGGCAATGACGTCGGCGAACAGTACCGATCGGTCGCGTTCTACCGCGACGCCGAGCAGAAGGCGGCGATCGAGAAGGCCATCGCCGAAACGCAAGCCAGCCATGAATGGAGCGGCAAGATCGTCACGCAGGTCGTGCCGTTCAAGCAGTTCTACAAGGCCGAGAACTACCACCAGGAATACTTCAAGCTGCATGGCACGCAGCCGTATTGCCAGCTCGTGATCGCGCCGAAAGTCGCCAAGTTCCGCCAGCTGTTCCACGACCAGCTGAAATAGGTCGGACGAAGAGCACAGGAACACGACGAAGGCACGAAGGACACGAAGGAGCGCATTTTGCGATGGCCTTGCGTGTTCGAGCCTTTGGGCGCTTGCCAAAAAGTCCGTGCCGGAGCAGGCATGAATCGAAAACACCAAGTCAACAAGAACCCCTGGTCATTCTCCCTCCCGCTTCTCTTCGTGTCCTTCGCGCCTTCGTGGTGATCTTGTTTTCGGTCTTGCGTCCCGATCTGTCGTGACGTAGTCGGCCCGACTTGTTACGCTTGCCGGCGTAACGGGGAGAAAACGGATCGTGTCGATCCTGCGGATCTATCTGCGCGTCATCGGCCTGCTGGCGCCGGAGAAGTGGCTTGCCATCACGCTGGCGCTGGCGAACCTGTCGCTGGCGGGCGTCTATTTCCTCGAGCCCTGGCTGTTCGGCCGGGTCGTCGATGCGCTCGCCGCGAAGGGCCACCATGACGCGTGGCGCCTGATCGGCTGGTGGGCGGCGGTCGGCATCGGCGGCGTGATCGCCAGCGTCTGGATCTCGCTGTACGCCGATCGCCTGTCGCACCGGCGCCGGCTCGCCGCGATTACGCAGTTCTTCGAGCACGCGATCGCGCTGCCGCTGTCGTTCCATGGCCAGCATCACACCGGGCGCTTGCTGCGCATCATGCACGGCGGCACCAGCAACCTGTTTTCGCTCTGGCTCGGTTTTTTCCGCGAGCATCTGGCGACGCTGCTGTCGATCATCGTGATGGTGCCGCTGGCGCTGCACATGAACTGGAAGCTGGCGCTGCTGATGATCGGCCTGATGGTCGCCTTTGCCGTATCCAACACGATCGCGATGCGGCGCACGCTCAAGGCGCAGGGCGTGGTCGAGGAACTGCATCACGAAATCACCGAGCGTGCCGGCGACGTGCTCGGCAACGTGCTGGTGGTGCAGAGCTACGCGCGCCTGGCGATCGAGGTCGCCGCGATCCGCGAGATGACGCGGCGCGTGCTCGACGCGCAGTACCCGGTGCTGCGCGGCTGGGCCTGGCTCACGGTTGCCAACCGCGCATCGAGCACTCTGACCGTGGTCGCGATCTTCGCGCTCGGCGCCGAGCTCAACAGCGGCGGCGAGATCACGGTCGGCGGCATCGTCAGCTTCGTCGGCTTCGCGCTGATGCTGATCGGCCGGCTCGAACAGTTCGCCAGCTTCATTTCCGGCCTGTTCTTCCAGACCCACTCGCTCAACGACTTCTTCAACGTGCTCGACACGCAGGAAGTGCTGCACGAAACGCCAGGTGCTCCGGATTTGCCTCCGGCGAAAGGCGAAGTCGTGTTCGACAACGTGTCGTTCGGCTACGAAGTCACGCACCCGGCACTCAGGCACCTGAACTTCCGCGTCGCGCCCGGCAGCACGGTCGCGCTGGTGGGACCGACCGGCGCCGGCAAGACCACCGCGCTGTCGCTGCTGTATCGCGCCTACGATCCGAGCGAGGGATCGATCACGATCGACGGCACCGATATCCGCAGCGTCAACCTGCACTCATTGCGCGAACAGATCGCCGTGGTGTTCCAGGACCCGGGCCTGCTGTACCGGTCGATCGCCGACAACCTGCGCATCGGCGATCCCGACGCCAGCACCGAGCAGCTCGAAGCGGCTGCGCGCGCCGCCGAGGCGCATGACTTCATCATCGTCAAGCCGGAAGGCTATTCCACGCTGGTCGCCGAGCGCGGCCGCTCACTGTCCGGCGGCGAGCGCCAGCGCCTTGCGATCGCGCGCGCGATGCTCAAGGACGCGCCGATCCTGATCCTCGACGAGGCGACCAGTGCGCTCGACAATGCAACCGAGGCGCGCATCCAGCGCGCGCTCACCACTGTCATGAAAGGCCGCACGACGTTCGTCATCGCGCATCGGCTGACCACGGTGCGCAACGCCGACATGATCCTTGTGCTGAAGAATGGCGAGATCGTCGAACAGGGACGCTATGGCGAGCTGGTGAAGCTCGGCGGCCTGTTCGCCGAACTCGATGCCGGCGGGCGTTTCGTGCCGGATGCACCCGAGGCGCGCAGCGCCGAGGAAGACGCGATGCTGGCGGACTGACGCGTCTGTTCCGAGCCGAACTTCCCGCCACCACGCGGTTTTTCGCCCACGTGCCGAAGGCAGGATCCGCGGCTCAGGACTTGCCACTAAGGGCACGAACGACACGAAGTAGAATCGCTTTGGCTGCGTGCCCCCTTGGCGTCCTGGTGTCCGTCGTGGTGAATCCTTGGCTTCCGGCGGTGCGGCGCGGCGTGGCGACAATCATCGTGGCGAGCGGCGGAGGCACATGAAAACCATCGGCTTGATCGGCGGCATGAGCTGGGAGTCGACCGCGCCGTACTACCGGCAGATCAATGAACTGGTCAGACAGCGGCTCGGCGGCCTGCATTCGGCGCGCCTGGTGCTGTACAGCGTCGACTTCCACGACATCGAGCAGCTGCAGCATGCCGGGCGCTGGGACGATGCCGGAGCAATCCTCGCCGCTGCGGCGAAAGCCCTCGAAGCGGCCGGCGCGCAATTCCTCGTGCTGTGCACGAACACGATGCACAAGGTCGCGCCGGCGATCGAGGCGGCGGTGAGTATTCCCTTGCTGCACATCGCCGACGCGACGGCGGCCGAGATCAGGCGCAACGGCCTGCGCCGGGTCGGCTTGCTGGCGACTGGTTTCACGATGGAGCAGGATTTCTATCGTGGCCGGCTCGAGCAGCGCCACGCGATCGAGGTGATCGTGCCCGACGCAGCGGAGCGGGAATTCGTCCACCGCGTGATCTACGACGAGCTGTGCCTCGGCGTCGTGCGCGATGATTCGCGCGAGCGTTACCGCCGGATCATCGCCGCTCTGGTCGAGCGCGGCGCCGAAGGCATCATCTTCGGCTGCACCGAAATCGGCCTGCTGGTGGGCGCCGCCGATGCGCCGGTGCCGGTATTCGACACGGTCGCGATCCACGCTGCAGCCGCCGTGGCGTTCGCGTTTCAGCCGCACTGATCCGCAGCGCCGCTCCGGCTCTCGCGCTTGAGCCGCCCGTGCTTTTTTGCAAAGCCTCATGAAAACGTTTACATTCCGATGGCCGGCAGATGCAGCGCTTACGCGCGCGCGGCTGCGCAACTCCGGGGAGGGTCGGTGGCGGTAACGATCAAAGACGTCGCGAGGCAGGCGCAGGTTTCCGTCGCGTCCGTTTCGCGTGCGTTGAACGGCCACAGCAACGTCACCGACGAAACCCGCCAGCGCATCCTGCGCGTCGCCGAGGCGTTGCGTTATGTGCCGCACGGTGCCGCACGCAGCCTGATCACGCGGCGCACGCAGACCATCGGCGCGTTGCTGCCCGACCTGCACGGCGAATTCTTTTCCGAGCTGATCCGCGGCATCGACCTTGCCGCGCGCGCGCGCGGACTGCACCTGCTGGTGTCCAGCGCGCACGGCGACGCGAGCGAAGCCGCGGCGGCGCTGCGCGCGATGCAGGGACGCGTCGACGGGCTGCTGGTGATGTCGCCGCACGTCGACGCCGACTCGCTGCGCCACAACCTGCCCGACGGCCTGCCGCTCGTGCTGCTGAGCACGCCGATGCGCGGCCATCATTTCGTCGCGTTGAATGTCGACAATTACGGCGGTGCGTTTGCGATGGTCCGCCACCTGGTCGGCTGCGGCCATCGACGGATCGCGCTGATTGCCGGCCCGCAACACAATTTCGACGCCGCCGAGCGCCTGCGCGGCTATCGCGCGGCGATGGCGAAGTTTTCGCCGAAGGCCCCGGTGCAGGTGCTGCGCGGCGACTTCACCGAGGAGTCCGGCTACCGCGCCGGCCGCCAGCTGCTCGAGCTCAAGGCGCGACCCGAAGCGGTGTTCGCGGCGAACGACATCATGGCTGCCGGGTGCCTGTTCGCGTTGCGTGAAGCCGGCGTGCGCGTGCCGCAGGACATAGCGCTGGCCGGCTTCGACGACATTCCGATCGCGCATTTCGTGTCGCCGCCGCTGACCACGGTGCGAGTGCGCATCGCCGATTTCGGTGCGCGTGCGCTCAATCGCCTCGCGATGGTCATCGACGACGCGTCCGGCGAACAGAAATCGGTCGAGCTGCTCGACACCGAGTTGGTCGTGCGCCAGTCGTGCGGCGTCCATCGCGCCGAAGCGCCGGTTGCTGCCGGGCGCTGAACGGCCTCATCCGTTCTCGCGGGAAAACGGATCGTCTCGGCGGCGCAGTGCAAACGGCGCCTGGCGCAGCGCGCCTGCGACGCATGCCATTATCCGGAGCGCTGGCGTGCTTCGCCGCGCGGTCTCAGTTCGGCTTTTCCTTCTTGCCGCGCGTCGCCGCGGCGGAATCGGCGGCATCGAGCCAGCCGCCCGTGAATCCGGCGCGCTTGAGCCCTTCGCGGATGTACGCGTTCTTGCGCATGACTTTCCAGACGAAGTCGCTGCGGTAGTTCTCGATCATCGCGACGATCGGGCCCTGGTCGATGCCGAGGTACAGCGAGTCGACCCAGCCCGCGCCGGGTATGACCTTGCCGGTGCGCAGCGGCCGGTCCGTGAACGTGAAGCTCGGGTTGAACGCGTCGATGAAACCGTACTTCGTATAGGTATTTCCGCCATCGACCTTCTGCAGGTCGGCGATCGCGGGGATGACGATTTCCGGCGCGAACGCGATCGACGACACGGCGGCGGTCGGTGCGAT
>DATNFS010000119.1:0-20354 GCA_035606275.1 Rudaea sp. | reverse complement strand
CAAGGCGCCGATCGTCATGGCGCTGGAAGTCAGCGATACCGGAATCGGCATCTCGGCGGACAAGCAGCGCATCGTGTTCGAGGCATTCCAGCAAGCCGACGCGGGCACGTCGCGCAAGTACGGCGGCACCGGACTGGGACTTGCGATCAGCCGCGAACTCGCGGGCCTGCTCGGCGGCGAGTTGAAACTGCAGAGCGCGGTCGGTTCCGGCAGCACGTTCACGCTGTACCTGCCGCTCGACTATGCCGCTGCGGACAGCCTGGAAAAAGCGCCCGCCCATACGCTGCGCCTGCGCAGCGAGGAGCGGCCGGCCGCGCCGGTGGAAGTCGTCAGCGACGATCGCAATGCGCTGACCACGACGCAACCGACGCTGCTGGTGGTCGAGGACGACACGCGCTTTGCCACGGTCTTGCGCGACATGGCGCGCGAACACGGCTTCAACGTGATCGTTGCCCAGCACGGTGCCGATGCGCTGCGCCTGGCTACCGACTACCTGCCGACGGCGATCTCGCTCGACGTGGTCCTGCCCGACATGCTCGGCTGGGCCGTGCTCGCGCGCCTGAAACATGACGTCAACACGCGGCACATCCCGGTGCAGATACTCACCGTCGACGAAGAGCGCCACAGCAGCCTCGAGCGCGGCGCCTTCGGCTTTCTCGCCAAGCCCGGCACGACCGAGTCGATCGGCGACGCACTCGAACGCATCCGCCAGTACACGCTCGAACGCAAGAAACGCCTGCTGGTGATCGAAGACGACAAACGCGAACGCATGAGCATCGTCGAGCTGATCCGCGACGAGGACCTGGAGATCGACACCGCCGAGACCGGCGCCGAGGCACTGGTGAAGCTCGGTGAATCCGGCTACGACTGCGTAGTGCTCGACCTGCGCCTGCCCGACATGACCGGTTTCGAACTGCTCGAGAAGATCCAGTTCCAGCCCTCGATGCGCGACGTGCCGATCATCATCTTCACCGGGCGTGAGCTGAGCAGCGAGGAAGACCGCCAGCTGCGGCGCGCCGCCAAGAGCGTGATAGTGAAAGGCGTCGAATCGCCCGAGCGCCTGCTCGACGAGACCGCGCTGTTCCTGCACCGCTCGGTCGCGATGATGGCGCCGGCCAAGCAGAAGATCGTGCGCCGCCTGCACGAGTCGGACGATTCGCTGCGGCGCAAGCGCGTGCTGGTCGTCGACGACGACGTGCGCAACATCTTCGCGCTGTCGAGTGTGCTGGAACGGCATGGCATCGACGTGCTTACGGCCGGCACCGGCCAGGAGGCGATCAGCAAGGTCGCCGCCGACGAGGACATCGACCTGGTCATGATGGACATCATGATGCCCGGCATGGACGGCTACGACACGATCCGCGCGATCCGTGCGCGGCCGGACTCACGCGCATTGCCGATCGTCGCGCTGACGGCCAAGGCGATGAAGGGCGACCGCGAAAAGTGCCTCGAAGCGGGCGCTTCGGATTATCTGGCCAAGCCGGTCGTGACCGAGCAGCTGCTGGGAGTGCTGCGCCAATGGCTGCACCGGTGACCGCGCACGAAACGGGCGGCATGTCCGACCCGCAGACCGCCCGCGTCAACATCCTGCTGGTCGACGACCAGCCGGCGCGGCTGCTCACGTATCGCGCGATACTGGGCGATCTCAAGGAGAACCTGATCGAGGCGCGCTCCGGCACGGAGGCGCTGAAGCTGCTGATGAGCCACGACTTCGCCGTGATCCTGCTCGACGTGAACATGCCGGGCATGGATGGCTATGAAACCGCCAGCCTGATCCATGAGCATCCGCGCTTCGAGGACACGCCGATCATCTTCGTCACGGCGGTGAACGTCTCCGACCTCGACCGCATGCGCGGCTATCGCGTCGGCGCCTTCGACTACGTGATGGTACCGATCATTCCGGAGATCCTGCGCAGCAAGGTGGTCGTGCTGGTCGAGTTGTACCGGCGCCGGCGCCAGCTGGAGATCGTCAACCGCGATCTGGCGGCGACCAACCAGGCGCTGCTCGAGGAGAAGGCGCGCGAGCTGGAAGCGCTGAACGACTCGCTGCGCATTGCCAACACCGAACTGGCCAGACGCAACGAGCAGCTGCAATCCGAAGTCGCCGAACGAACACGCGCCGAGGCGCGCCTGGTCGAGCAGGACCGGCGCAAGGACGAGTTCCTCGCCACCCTGGCGCACGAGCTGCGCAACCCTCTCGCGGCGGTATCCAATGGCATCAATGCGCTGCGCCTGGCGAACACTACGCCGAGTGTGCTGCGCGACGCGATGTCGCGCCAGGTCGAGCTGCTGGTGCGCCTGATCGACGACCTGCTCGACGTGGCGCGCATCCGCCGCGGCAAGCTCGTGCTCAAGGAAAGCCGCACGACCCTGTACGCGATCGCCGACTCGGCGATCGAGACGGTCAGGCCGCTGCTGCTGTCCGGCGATCACGAATTGTCGGTCGAGCGCCTGGTCGACGACGTCGCGCTTCGCGTCGATCAGGAGCGCCTCTCGCAGGTATTCTCCAACCTGCTCAGCAACGCGGCGAAATACTCCGACAAGGGCACGCCGGTACGGCTGGTGCTCGACAGCGATGATGGCGCGCTGAGCATCAGCGTCATCGACGAGGGCGTCGGAATTCCCCTCGAGCAGCAGGACTGGATCTTCGAGCTGTTCGCCCAGGTCGACACGTCACTGGAACGCGCGCGCGGCGGCTTGGGCATAGGCCTGACATTGTCGCGCACGATCGTCGAAATGCACGGTGGCCAGTTGAGCGTCGAAAGTCCGGGTCGCGACCAGGGCAGCCGCTTCACCGTTCGCCTGCCTTCATCGCGCATCATTGCCGACGAACCTTCGACGGAGCACCCTGCCAGCAGCTCGGCAACGGCCTGCCGCGTGCTGATCGTCGACGACAATGCCGACGCAGCCGACTCGCTTGCCATGATCCTCGATCTGCTCGGCCACACGACGAAGAGCGTCACCGATCCGTTCGACGCCGTCGAGGCCGCGCGTGTCTTCACGCCCGACGTGATCTTCCTTGATATCGGCATGCCCGGCATGAGCGGCTACGACGTTGCGCGCGCGCTGCGAACCGACCTGCCGTCTGCGAAAGCCAAGCTCGTCGCGCTGACCGGCTGGGGTCAGCCGGAGGACCGGCGACGCTCCGAAGAAGCCGGCTTCGACTATCACCTCGTCAAGCCGGCCGCACTGGCTTCGATCGAGACCATCTGCCGGGAAGTCGCTGCACAGGCAGCGCCGGCGACCGCTCCCGCAGCGACGACCCGCGCGCCGGCAGCCTGAATCCGTACGCTGCGCCGCCGCAGCGCAGCTATTTTTCGGCGGCAACCCGGACCAGGTAGTTGGCGGTTTTCTCGTCCCCTTCCAGCTCGAGCAGGTTGCGCGCCCTGGCCTCCTCGAGCAGCGCGCGGAACGACTTGAACCCGTAGTAGCTTTCGTTGAAGCCCGGCTTGCGCCGCTTCAACGCCTGCTTGACCATCGAGCCCCAGATCTTTTCGTCCTCGCCGCGCTCGGCGATCAGCGCCTCCACGGTTTCGTGGACCAGGTCGAGCGCCTCCTGCTTCTTCGCCGCTTCGCTCTTCTTCGACTCGCCCTTCTTCGCACCGCCCGCAGCCGCCGCGGCGCCTTCGGCAGCCTGCTTCTTCGGCGCCTGCCGGGCCTTCTGCGCGCGCACCAGGTCGTCGTAGTAGATGAACTCGTCGCAGTTTGCGATCAGCAGTTCCGACGTTGAATTCTTCACCCCGACACCGATCACGGTCTTGTTGTTCTCGCGCAGCTTGCTGACCAGCGGAGAGAAGTCCGAATCACCGCTGATGATGACGAACGTGTCGACGTGCTCTTTCGTGTAGCACAGATCGAGCGCGTCGACGACCATGCGGATATCGGCGGAATTCTTGCCTGACTGGCTGACGTGCGGCACCTCGATCAGCTCGAACGAGGCGTAGTGCATCGCCGCGCGGAATTCCTTGTAGCGCTCCCAGTCGCAGTACGCCTTCTTCACGACGATGCTGCCCTTGAGCAGCAGGCGCTCGAGCACCTTGTTGATGTCGAACTGCGCATAGCGCGCGTCGCGCACGCCGAGCGCGACGTTTTCGAAATCGCAGAACAGCGCCAGGTTCCTGGTTTCCGGTTGCGTCGCCATGTCTTCTGCCTCCACTGATGCTGACACGCGAAGGTCGGGCCGCCATGCACGGCGCGGCATCGACGCGCCTGCGTCAGCGCCGTCCATTGTCGAGCATAGCCCGAAAACTGCCGGCGGCGAGCATCCGGCGCCGTGCAGCCGGAGCAATCCGGCCCGGCGTTCAGGCGCGGTTGCGCGCCACGCCCGCCGATGCTGTCGCGGCGAGTAGAATGCATCCATGGACAGCGGCGACAATCACGATCGACGTTATTCGTACAGCGCGGAAGTTCGCCGGTTGGCCCAGCAGGCGTTCTGCCGTGCTGGCGGTGCGGCTCTGGTCGGCGGCAATCGTGTCGAGCTGCTGATCGACGCCGAGGCGAACTACGCCGCATGGCTCGCGGCGATCCGCACGGCGAAGTGCAGCGTCCTGCTCGAAAATTACATTATTCGCGACGACGCCGTCGGCCGGGAATTCGTCGCCGCGCTGGCCGAGCGCGCACGGGCCGGCGTGCAGGTCTGTGTTGCCGCCGACTGGCTCGGCTGCCTCGGCCAGTCCGGCGCGGGATTCTGGCATGCACTGACCGAAGCCGGCGGCGAGGTGCGCAGCTACAATCCGTTTCGCCTCGCCAGTCCGTTCGGCTGGATCAATCGCGACCATCGCAAGCTGCTGCTGATCGATCGCGACGTGGCCTTCATCGGCGGCATCTGCATCAGCGCGAAGTGGCTGGGCGACAAGGCGCGCGGCATTGCGCCATGGCGCGACACCGCTGTGGCGCTGCGCGGACCGGCGCTGCTGGAATTGGAGCAGGCCTTCGCCGACGTCTGGGCGCAGCTCGGCGCGCCGCTGGCGACGGCGAACACGGCGCCGCCGGGCGACCAGGGCACGACGGATGTGCGCGTGATCGCGACCCAGCCGGACACGGCCGGCATGTTCCGCCTCGACCAGCTGATCGCCGCGCTGGCGCAGCGCTCGCTGTGGATCGCCGATGCCTACTTCGTCGGCCTTGCGCCGTATGTCCAGGCCTTGATTGCGGCCGCGCGCGACGGTGTCGACGTGCGTCTGCTCGTTCCCGGCGCGAGCGATCTGCCGGTCGTGCGCTCGATGTCGCGCTCGGGTTACCGCCCACTGCTCGAGGCCGGCGTGCGCGTGTTCGAATGGAACGGCGCGATGATGCATGCCAAGACCGCCGTCGCCGACGGCCGCTGGGCACGGGTCGGGTCGAGCAACCTCAATATCGCCAGCTGGATCGGCAACTGCGAACTGGACGTCGCGGTCGAGGACAGCGCGTTTGCCAAGTGCATGGAAGACCAGTACCAGGCCGACCTGCAGAACACCACCGAAGTCGTGCTGCGCTCGAACCGCGTGCGCCGCGACCGGTACCGCGCGCGCACGCGTCGCTCCGGCGGCAGTGCCGGTCGCGCCGCCGCCAGCGCGCTGCGCCTCGCCCATTCGGTCGGCAGCGCGCTCGGCAACCGGCGCGTGCTCGAACCTGGCGAGACGAGCGCCCTGCCCGGCTTTTTTGCCGTCGCCCTCGGCCTTGCATTGGTGGGGTTCGTCTGGCCGCGCTTGCTCGCGTGGCCGCTGTCACTGGTCGCGGCGTGGATCGGCATCGGCTTGCTGGTGCGTTATCTGCAGGCGCGCAAGGCGGCGCGCCGGATTCGCGAGACGCAAGCCACTGCGGCAGCCGATCAAAGGCCCAGTTCGCTCAACGACGGGTGATCGTCCGGACGCCGGCCGAGCGGCCAGTGGTACTTGCGCTCGGCCGCGGCGATCGGCAGATCGTTGATCGAGGCGTGACGGCGGACCATCAGGCCGGCCTCGTTGAATTCCCAGTTCTCGTTGCCGTAGGCACGAAACCAGCTGCCGGAATCGTCATGCCATTCGTACGCGAAGCGCACGGCGACGCGTGCGCCGTCGTGCGCCCACAGCTCCTTGATCAGCCGATAGTCGAGTTCCTTCGCCCATTTGCGGCGCAGGAACGCCTTGACCTCGTCGCGCCCGGAGAGAAACTCGGCGCGATTGCGCCAGCGCGTGTCGACACTGTAGGCCAGCGCGACACGCTCCGGGTCGCGCGTGTTCCAGGCATCTTCGGCCATGCGCACTTTCTGCCGGGCGGTTTCGAGGGTGAAAGGCGGGAATGGCGGTTTGCTTTCCATACGGCCTCGCTTGCGCTGCGGATTCGGCGACTATGTTGGCATGAAAATCCGCACCCTGCCGCACGCGCGCGTGGCGCCGCTTCGTGCAGGTCAGACGGATGCGGTCGTCAGCCCGACCAGCCGGTCCTGGGCGAGCGCGGCACGCATCGGCGCCAGCAGCGCGGCGGGATCGCTGCCGCCGAGCACGACGCGCGGCGTCTCGTGCCAGTCCGCGCAGGCACGGATGGCAGCGGCAACGTCGTCGACCAGGCCCGCCTCGATCCTGATGCCCGGCTCGAGGAACAGCTTTTTGACCTCGAACGTGCCGGCCTCGCGGTGCGCCTTGGCGTCGAGCCGCCCGACCAGACGCCCGCGGCGCAGGATCGGCAGCACGAAGTAGCCGTAGCGGCGCTTCGGCTGCGGCGTATAGCATTCGATCGTGTAGTCGAAGCCGAACATGGCACTGGCGCGTTCGCGGTCCCAGACCACCGGATCGAACGGCGACAGCAGTGTCGTATGAGTCGCGCGCAGGCGGCCATTGCGGGCCTGTTCGAGCAGTGCGCCGTGATCGCGATGCACGTAGCCGGACTCCGCCCAACCCCTGACGGGCACGCGCATCAGTTCGCCGCTGTCGACCAGCGGCTGCAGGTCATCGTCGCTGAAGCGCTTGCCGCTGCGAAAATAGTCGGCGACCCAGCGCGCCTGGCTGACGCCGAGCGCGCGCACCGCGCGCAGCATCTGTGCGCGCCGGATCTCGGCCGGATCGAGCGCTTCGGGCATCTGCAGGCCGATGCCGTCGAGCACGCGTTCGGTCAGGTCGTAGACGCGCTGGAAGTTCTCGCGGCGCAGGATCATCAGCTCGCCCAGCGCGAACCACGCCTCGAGCCAGCGCTTCTCGTCCTTCCAGCCCCACCAGCCCGCCGGCACTTTCTGCTCACGCTCGAAATCCGACGACTTGACCGGCCCGTTGTCGCGCACATGGGCGAGCAGGCGATCCATCTGCGCGCGCTCTTCGCGATGCATGCGCACGGCCCGCCGATAGGCCCAGTGGTGCTCGCGCGGGTTGGTACCGTGCCGGTGCAATGCGTAGTCCGCGATCGGCGCGAAGCAGGCTTCGTGCGCCCAGCATTCGAATATGTCGCCCGCCGCAAGGGCGTGATCGAGCCATTGCGTCGGGTAGGTGCCGAGGCGCGAGAACAGCACCAGATACGGGCTGCGCGCAACGACATGGATCGTGTCGATCTGCAGCAGTTGCATCGCCTCGATCGCGACCAGCAGCCGGCGGCGCGTGGCACGGCCACGCGGCGGCCGCAGCAGTCCTTGTGCCGCAAGATGGAGGTTGCGGGCCTGCTGGACGGTGATTGGCGATACGTCGTGCATTGCGTTCGTGGCTGCCGCGATTTGCCTGACTGGAGGCGAAACGCCGATTTCAGCACACTACGCGCCGCGGCGGAACTCGGTTAGGCTAGGCGGGTCGCATATGGCGAGTCGAGGGTGCGGGCGGTGCAAGCCCGCGGAAACATTTCCACAGAGGAGATTGACGATGAACTACCGGTCAAGCACAGTCGCGCTGCTGGCAGCCTGCAGCCTCTTCGCATGCGCCACGGCATTCGCGCAAAAATCCGACGACCAGGTCACCACCTATACGGCGTCCGACGGCACGAAGGTGACGCTGACTTCGGGGCAGCCCAAGCCGCGCTCCTATGGCCCGAAGCCGCCGTTCGAACAGCTCGATACCGACCACGACGGCATCATCAGCCGCAACGAGGCGCAGGCTTTCATGCCGCTGTTGAACGACTACGACGACCTGGTGCATCACGCCAAGGGAGTCACCCCCGCGATGTACGCGCGCTGGGATTACAAGTGACATCGGGATACGCAAAGGCCCCTGCCTGACGTCGCGCGGCAGCGGGCCGGGGGCCTCGGCGACCGCGCGAACATGGCTCTTTTCAGCAGCGCGCGAATGCTGCAGCATGGGCATTCGTTCGCGCGGAGGGGAAGATGGTCATCAGCGGAAATGCGCCGCCTCGTTCCGGCGGCCTGCGCGCCGTGATGCGCGAAGTCAGGCTTGCGCTCGGTGATTTCGTCGGCGGCAAGCTCGATCCGTCGCATGAACTGATGCTGCAGGTGCTGTTCGGCATGCTCGGCGCGCTGGCGCAGGCCGACGGCCTGGTATCGACCGAGGAAGCCGACTACACGAACGAACTGATGGAGGAACTCGAACTCGGCGCGCGTGCGCGCCAGCTCGCAGCCGAGGCGTTCCAGCTTGGCCGGCGCCGGCAGATGGATCTGGAAAAGGAAATCCAGCGCTTCCTCATTTCGTTCCCGCACGGCTCGGTCGAGGTCGACCGGCTGTATGAAAGCCTGGTGCGCCTGGCCGCCGCCGACCGTCGCATCCGGCCGGGCGAGCGGCAGTTTCTCGAACGTGTCACGCTGGGCCTGGGCTTCCTGCCCGAGGTGCTAGATCAGCGCCTGGCCAGCATCCTCAAATGAAAAACGCGCCGCTTCATCGGCGGCGCGTTGGCTTCAACAGCTCAGACGGACGATCAGTGCGTGTGGTGCGAACCGCCACTACTGTGGCCGCCATGGCCATGCCACGATCCGCCGTGCCCGTAATGGCCGCCGTAGTAATAGCCGCCATAGAAACCGAGGCCTACTCCGAGCGGCCACCAGGGACTGTAGTAACCGTAGCCGGGTCCATAGTAGGCAGGCCCGTAGTACGGGCCGGCATAGTAGCCCGGGTCCGCGTAGTAGCCATTGGTCGAATACGCCGGACCCGACACGACGGTACCGTCGTCGTAGACAACGCCGGGCCGTGCGTAATATCCGGGACCGTAGACGCAACCGCCGAGCAATGCCAGCGCAGACGCTGCCAGTGCGATTCGCGGAAAGCGACCGATAAAGCGCTTCATGAGTCTTCTCCTGCCATTGTTGCGACAAAGCATAGCGCGAACCGGGTAAATCGAGCCTGACTGGCTGAACGCCAGATTACCGGCCGGCGTGCAAGTCGACCCAGGCTGCAAATGCCTGCATGAACTTGTCGAGAAACTCGCGCGTCGATGCATTCGACAGCTGACCGGCCGCATCGAACAGCTTGTCGGCGCCGCCGACATAGGCTTCCCGCGGCAGCGCCGGCATGTTGAGGAACACCAGTGACTGGCGCAGGTGGTGATTGGCGCCGAAACCGCCGATCGCGCCCGGCGATACACTGACCACCGCGCACGGCTTTCCCGCCCATGCACTCTTGCCGGAAGGCCGCGACGCGACGTCGATCGCGTTCTTCAGCGGCGCCGGCACCGATCGGTTGTACTCGGGCGTCACAAACAGCACCGCCTGCACACCGCGGATCTGCTCGCGAAACGCCTCCCATGCCGGCGGCGCCTGCTCTTCCATATCCTGGTTGTAGAGCGGCAGGTCGCCGATCGGCACGATTTCCATCTGCAGCGCGGCGGGAGCCAGGGCGATCAGCGCGTGCGCCATCTTCCGGTTCAGTGACTCGCGCCGCAGGCTTCCGATCAGGACGGCTACCTTCAATGCAACCATGGACAGATCCTCGGGTTTCAATGGCCGAGACGATACTCCGGATGCGTCAAGGCCCCCATGAACAGCGAGAACACATGCGGATTCATCAGCAGCGTGAACGACACGCCGAACGCCGCACCCCACAGATGCGCGCTGTGGTTGACATTGTCGCTCGAGCGCCGGTCCATGTAGATCGAATAGGCGACGTAGAGCACGGCGTAGACGATGGCCGGCACCGGAATGAAGTACAGGTAGATCGTGGCCCACGGCCGCAGCAGCACGAACGCGAAAACCACCGCCGAGACGGCGCCGGACGCGCCGAGGCTGCGATAGTCCGGGTTGTCGCGGTTGGCGAGGAATGTCGGCAATATCGAAACAACCAGGGCCGCGGCGTAGAAAATGACGAAGCCGAACCTGCCGAGGAAAATCGCGTAAGCCTGCTCGATCAGCGGACTGAAGAAGAACAGCGTGAACATGTTGACGAACAGGTGCGTCGGGCTCGCATGGACCAGGCCATAGGTGACGAGCCGGTCATACTGGTGCTGACGGCTGATCGCCGGCGGCCACAGAATCAGGCGTTCGAGCAGGCGCGCGTTGTTGAACGCAACGAACGAGACGACGCAGGTGGCGGCGATGACGATGAGACTTAGGGTGTTGTTCACGGCGTATGCGGTGGGATGCGCTAAGCTGATTGTGCATTGATGGAGTCAAGCGATGCTGACATCGTACCCGAAGAGCAGCGCCGAACACGACGCAAGTGCGGCGACCTGGCTCGATCTGGTCGACCCGACCGACCAGGAGCAGCGGCAGGCGGCCGCCTTGCTGGGCACGCAACTGCCGACGCGCAGGCAGGTCGCCGATATCGCGCTGTCGAGCCGGGTTCGTGCCAGCGAAGAAATACTGCGCATCAACATTCCGGGCTTTGTCCGTGCCGACGGCGGCCAGGGTGTGCTGACACCGCTGGGCGTGCTGTTGACGCCGAAACTGCTGGTGACACTGCGTTATGCGGAGTCGATTGCGTTCGAACGGCTGGCCACCGGCGTCGCGGCCAACGCCGCGGGCGAATCGAGCATCGAAACCTTCGTCGGCCTGTTCGAGTCGGTCGCGGAAACCGCGGCGGACCGCATGCAGGTCCTGTCGGGTGAACTGTCGCAGCTGTCGCGCGACGTGTTCTCCGACCGGCCCGGCCACTCGCAGATGTTGCGCGGCGTGCTGTTCCAGGTCGGGCGCATCCAGCGCCAGCTCAGCCAGATCCGCACGGCCCAGCTGGGCGTGCAACGCGGCCTTGCCCACCTGTGCGACGGCGCGCCGAAGTGGATCGAGCGCGCGCATATTGCGCGGCTTCAGGTCGTGCTCACCGACCTGCATGCCATGTCGGAGTTCGACCAGCAGATGGACGACAAGGTCCAGTTCCTGCTCGACGCGACGCTCGGCTTCATCAACAACGACCAGAACGACCTGATAAAGGTGCTGACCATTGCCTCGGTCGTCACGATCCCGCCGATGATCCTGGCCGGCATCTGGGGCATGAACTTCAAGTCGATCCCCGAATACAACTGGGCCAACGGCTACGGTTTCGCCTGGGCGATGATCGTGTTGAGCATGCTGCTGCCGCTGGCCTGGTTCAAATGGAAGAAGTGGTTCTGAGCCGGGCCTCCACCACCCGCCGGCACGGTCGATCAGCAGTTCATGTATTTCCAGTTGCGCGGCTTGCCCTCGGCGATCCATTCGATCGCCTGACTGAGCCGCCTGGCGCGCGTCTCGTCGCGCTTGGCTTCGACCAGCCACTCGATGTACTCGCGCTGGTTGCTCGGACTGAATGCGGCGAATGCCGCCGCTGCCCTTCGATTCTTCTTCAGCGCGGCTGCCAGATCGGGCGGCATCGTCAGCGCGCGCTTCTTCGGCGTCGCACGCGGCGCCTTCACGCCCTCCTCGTTGAGTTTCATCGCCCGCTTGATGTAGGCGGCGAGCGCACTTGCCGACGGCAGCTCGGAAATCTTCGTCACCTTGCCGAACTGGCCCATGCCTTGCGGACTGCCGGCCAGTTCCTTGCCGACGACCAGCTCGTGCTTCCAGAAGCCGAAGCTGCAGTGCTGCCTGAAAGCCGCCATGCCCGCGAGCATGCCGTGATGCATGAACGTTGGCATTCTCCATTTCAGCGTTTCTTCCACTTGTGGACAATTGCGGTGCACCAGTTCGCGCAGGTGAACCAGTATCGGCTTGGCAAAGTCCGGGGCGTTGGCGATGTACGCATCAACCCTTGGATCTCGTGTGGCCATGCTTGCCTCCCGGATGCTTGCTGCAGACTGTCGCGGCAACGGCTTCAACCCTGGATCGCAAACGCGCCGCCCTGCTCCAGCGCGCGCTGATATGCCGGCCGCACATGTATGCGATCGAGAAATGCCGCCAGTCGCGGCCGCGCGTCGCCGACAACTCCGCGCGCCTTTCCTGCCTCGACCGGAAAACTCATCTGGATGTCGGCAGCACTGAACTGGTCGCCGGCGAACCACTCGCCCCGCTCCAATTCGCTTTCCATGTAGTCGAAATGCAGCTTGAGCTGCGGATCGACGTACGCCGCCTGCACGTTTTGCGCGAGCCTGCGCACGATCGGGCGCGCGAAGAACGGCATCGGCGCGTTCGGCATCCGGCGAAAGACCAGGCTCAGCAGCAGCGGCGACATTGCCGAGCCTTCCGCGTAGTGCAGCCAGTAGGTATAGCGCAGCCGCTCCGGTGAATCCGGCGACGGCACGAGCCGGCCGCCGCCGTAGCGCCCGATCAGGTACTCGATGATCGCGCCGGACTCGGCGATCGTGACATCGCCATCGCTGATCACCGGCGACTTGCCGAGCGGATGGACGGCACGCAATTCAGGTGGCGCGAGCAGGGTCTGCGGATCGCGCCGGTAGCGCACGATCCGGTATTCGACGTCCAGTTCCTCGAGCAGCCACAGCACGCGCTGCGAGCGCGAGTTGTTCAGGTGATGGACCGTGATCATTTCGTCTTCGTGTCTGGCTGGCGCGTCCGCGAACGGGCAATCGGCGACGGTCGCAGGCCGCCATGCAAATGCCGACGATGCCCCACGTCCCATACCCGTATGCGCATGGCGATTGTCACATGAAGGCGCAGGCCCAGGTCAATCCAGCCGATGCGAACGGCCACCAGCAACGCGACCCTGGCGCCGCATTCGCGGATTGATCTTTTCCGCGCGTGCGAGTAGATATTGGCCCGAGCCGAGGGAGGACCCCATGAAACGCTGGCCAGCGCTCTTGTTCGCGTCGCTGCTGTTCCTGATTCCGACCTTCGCCGGGGCTGCCGATGCATTCGTGACCGTCAACCTGTCGTTGCGCGCCGGTCCTGACCCGGAGTTTCCGCGCATCACGGTGCTGCCGGCCGGCAGCACCGTTTCGGTACAGGGCTGCATCGACAATTACTACTGGTGCGACGTCGTCGCCGGCCCCGATCGCGGCTGGGTCGCGGGCGAATATCTGCAGTACACCTACAACAATCGGCGCGTCTACATCGACGCCTACGGCGCGCGCATCGGCATACCGATCGTCACGTTTGCGGTTGCAGCCTACTGGGACAATTACTACCGCAATCGATCGTGGTACGGCCGTCGCGACTATTGGGGCCACCGGCCGCCCACCTGGCACAGGCCGCCGCCACGGCCGCCCCATCACAATCGGCCGCCCCAGCCAAAACCGCCAGTCACGCGACCGCCGCCAAAGCCGAAGCCGCCGGTCACGCGGCCGCCGCCGAGACCCAAGCCGCCGATTACCCGGCCGCCGCCGAAGCCCCGGCCACCCGTCACGCGGCCGCAGCCGAAACCGCAACCACCGGTGGCACGGCCGCAGCCGAAACCGCAACCGGTGATGACGCGCCCGGCACCGGGCAAGCCACAGCGGCCGGCCACGAGTCCTGCGCAAACCAGGCCAGCACCGGTTGCGAAGGATGCGAACAAGACGAAAGATGGCGGCGGCTGATCGCGGCGATTTTGCCTTTGGCGCAGGCGCGCCGCTGCGGGCCATGCGTCCGCAATCTGCCGACTCGACCAGCGTCGTTCCTGCTCCGCCAAGCCAACCCGAGGAATCCACATGATCGGCTACGTAACACTGGGCACGAAAGACCTTGCACGGGCGGCCGCTTTCTACGATGCGTTGCTCGGCACGATCGGAGCGTCGCGCTACATGGAGTCCGACCGGTTCATCGCCTGGGCCGTATCGCCGACCGCGCCATCACTCGGCGTAGCGCTGCCATACGACGGCAACGCGGCAACGGTCGGCAACGGAACGATGGTGGCACTGGTAGTCGACAGCCGCGCCAAGGTCGATGCCCTGCACAGGAAGGCGCTCGAACTCGGTGGTACGGACGAGGGCCCGGCCGGCCCGCGCGGCGACGGCTTCTACGCCGGCTATTTCCGCGATCCCGACGGCAACAAGCTCAATGCGTTCTGCATGGGCTGACTGCCCAGGCGCCCACGAGCCGTATCTCACCGCCGATGGCCTGCGAACCGCTGCTGCTGGCCAACGTCTCGCTCTTCGAGCATCTCGAGGAGCCTGACCGCGAACACCTTGCCCGGTTCATCCACGAACGCCGGCTGATCGCCGGCCAGACGCTGTTCCAGGCAGGCGAACCGGGCGAGTCGCTTTATGTCGTTCGCTCCGGCGAAGTGGAGCTGTTCATCAAGGACACCGCCGGACAGAAGATCGTGCTGGCCGTTGCCGGCGCCGACGAAGTGTTCGGCGAGCTGGCATTGCTCGACGAGGGGCCGCGCACCGCAACCGCGCTTGCCGTGGTCGATACGCACCTGCTCGCGCTGAAACGCGATGACCTTCTGCTGCTGTTCCAGAAGAGCCCGCGTGCAGCGTTGCGCGTGCTCGCCGCGATGAGCCGCATGACACGCAAGGCCGACGAGTTGTTGCGCACGCGCGTTTCACGCAATGTCAACGAGGAAGTCGAGGAACGCATCAGCCCGCTGCAGCGCGTCGCGGACTGGATCTCGTGGTTCAGCGGCAGCATGCTTTTCCTGGTTCTCAATGCGGCCTGGTTCGGCATCTGGATCGCCATCAATGTCTTGCCGTTCGGCGTGCCGCAGTTCGATCCGTTTCCGTTCGGCCTGCTGACCATGATCGTTTCGCTCGAGGCCATCTTCCTGTCCTGCTTCGTGCTGATCAGCCAGAACCGCCAGGCCGAAAAAGACCGCCTGCGTTCCGATATCGAGTACGAGATCAACATCAAGGCCGAGCTTGAAATCGCCCACCTGCACGAAAAGACCGACCGCATCTACTCGGAGATGCTCGAGCAATTCGTCCGGCTGGAAAAAAACATCGCCGCGCGATCGCCCTAGCCTGCCATGCGCGGCTTCGGCTTCATGACCGCCCCGGCGGCGCGCGTGATGGATTGCGGCGCGCATGTCGCGCGCTGCCGAGATACTCCACGGCAGCCGATGGGCGCCATTCAAGACGAAAACGTGCATGCAAGCGAACGCGCGTCGTTCGTGAGCGGCTCGGCGCCGAACGGAAGCCGACGAAGCAGAGCGTCGATGGGCTGGCGTCAACCAGAAATTGCCGCGCGCCAAAAAATGCAGCGAGGCCGAAAACAATCCTTGCTTTCGGCCTCGCTTCGGGGCGGACGGTCAGCTAGTTCAGGCGAGGCGTCGGACGAGTAACCTGCGTCGACCTGCCGTTTGCGACGGCTGTATTGTGCGGTGTGCCGTTCGGCGCGCGCCAGCTTGAAATCCTGCCTGAATCCAGCGGCATGCCGTAGGCGTCCACGAATTCGCCATCGACATACATGGCCGGTTGCCAGTCGCGATTGTCGAAACGCACTTCTACGTTCTGCCGGTCGCTGGGAAGTTTGTCGAACATTCCGATTCTCCTCTGCATCGTTTTCTGCACCTGCACTTTGCCGCGCGGCCCATGAACGAGACCTTGCCGGATTTTTTGCGTATCCGTTTCGTTCAGTGAGGTGACGGTACCGCGACGATCGCCACCCGCGTGCTGTCCGGTCGCGTCGCGCGACCGGTGATCACGCCGGCATCATTGATGTCGTCGGCGAGTGCGATGACATTCGGATAGCTGCCCTTGAAATCGTTGAGGTCACGCATGCCGTTGCCGGAATCCCAGACGAATGCGTGCAGGCTGCCGTCGCCGGCGACGAAGTAACCGACCACCTGGCGCTGTGCGTTGATGCCGGTCGCCGTGCTGTTGTCGCCGGGATCGGTGTCGAGCAACTGCATGCCGCCCGCGCGAGTCCAGATGAACGCGTGCGTGATGCCCCCGGTGTCGTCGCCGGGATCCCCGGCGAACCCGACGATGTCGCCATGCTCGTTGATCGCCATCGGCGTATTCCAGAACGGCGCCGTCAGCACGCCGGCGCCGATATCGGTAACGGTTCCACGATCCCAAAGCACCGCATGCGCGGCGCTGCGGCGGCCGACCGCCTGGTCGCACGAACCGGAGATGCCGACCGCCTGGCCATGATCGTTGATCGCGGTGGCAGCGCCGGAGCTGTCGCCCTCGATCAGCGGCAACGCCTGGATCGCATCGTCGCCGGGCCCGTAGATCACCGGCAGGAACTGCAGCACCTGCCCGCTCAGGCCCGGTCCGGCGCCTTCGCAGGAGGGATCGAGTCGGCTGGTCTCGGCCCAACCGGTGATCTGCCCGCGGTTGTTCGCGCCGGCCGCAAAACCGTTGTTGCCGCCGAGCGTCGGCAACATGCGCATGCGGCCGCCGCTCCAGGCGAACCCGCGGCAGATGTAGCCGGTCGAGCCGGCAAGGAATCCGGCGCAACTCCAGTTTTCGCCGAGCGGTTCCGGCAGCGCAGTCTGCGCGATGCCGGCGATCAGGCCGGTCACGTTCTTCACCGGCCACGCGACGTCGCTGTTGGGACCGCCCAGCGTGCCGAGGTCGTGGATCTGGCCGCCGTACCACGCGACCGCATGCCGAGGCGAAGAGCCGCTGTTGGTCGAGAATCCGGCGACCCAGCCGCGATCGTTGATGCTGTTGCCCTGGGTGCGCGTTCCGCCGAGGGTCGGCAGGTCGCTGACGCTGTAGCTTGCCGCATCGGCAAACGCGGTTCCGGCAGCAGCGGCACACGCCGCGGTGGCAATGGCGATGGCGACGGACGATATCTTGCGCATGAGCTTCTCCTCGTGAGTTGTGGTGCAAGGCGACGGGAAGCTTGGCCAGGGCCGGCGCGCATCGGGAGCTCCACTTCTGCGACGCTGGCTGGTCCAGTTGCGTCCTGAACATCGGACAACCGGAGACGACGATGCGCCGATGGGACCTGAGCGTGGCGCTGGACGCGACCCGCGATCAGCCGCTGTTCCTGCAGCTGGCCAAC
Organism: Rudaea sp.; assembly: GCA_035606275.1. GTDB lineage: Bacteria > Pseudomonadota > Gammaproteobacteria > Xanthomonadales > Rhodanobacteraceae > Rudaea. The sequence continues at coordinate 3,232 of DATNFS010000119.1, read as the reverse complement.
GCGGTCGCCGACGAGATTCGCAGCGGACGGCTCAAGCCGGGCGAGCCGTTGCCCGGTTCACGCGAACTGGCCGCACAACTCGGCATCAACCGCAATACCGTCATGGCCAGCTACGGCGAACTGGCGGCCGAAGGGCTGGTCGATACGCGCGTCGGCGGCGGTACTTTCGTCAGCGAGCCGACACCTGGAACCGGCCACCCCGCGACCGCACGCGCCAGAGGGTCCGAGGTGCCGACCTATCCGCTCGCGCGCCCGATGGAGCTTCCGGCGCAGCGTGCTGCGGCAATTCCCGGCACGCTCAATCTCGCACTGGGCCTGCCGGATGTGCGCCTGTTTCCGGCGGCGGCACTCGCACGCGCGTTTCGCCGCGCGATCAGTCCGCGCAGCCGGGCGTCGCTCAGTTATGCCGAGCCCTGCGGCCTGCTGCGGCTGCGGCGCGAGCTGGCGATGATGCTGGCACGTTCACGCGGGCTGGCCATGACGGCTGACAATCTGATGGTCACGCGCAGCATCGAACAGGCAATCGACCTTGTCGCGCGCACGCTGCTGGCACCCGGCGACGTGGTCGCGGTCGAGGCGTTCGGATATCCGCCGGCGTGGAACGTCCTGCGGCTGGCCGGTGCACTGCTGGTGCCATTGCCGCTGGATGGGGATGGCCTCGATGTCGGCGCGCTCGAGACGCTGCTGTCGCAGCGCGACGTCCGCGCCGTCTTCCTGACGCCGCATCACCAGTTCCCGACGACCTCGGTCATGTCGGCGCAACGCCGGGCGCGGCTGGCCGAACTGGCGCTGCGTCACCGCTTCGCCATCATCGAAGACGACTACGACCACGAGTTCCACTACCACGGAAAGCCGGTGCTGCCGATCGCCGCCGGCAGCGGCCGCGCCAATACCGTATACATCGGCTCGCTCGCCAACCTGCTCGCGCCGGGCATCAGCACCGGCTTCGTCGCGGCGCCGGCACCGGTCTTCGAACGGCTGCGCAGCCTGCGCCAGGCAAGCGACGCGCGCAGCGACGTCGCGATGGAATGCGCGATCGCCGAACTGTTCGAGGACGGCGAACTGCTGCGTCACATGCGGCGCATGCGGCGCGTTTACGCGACCCGGCGCGAGGTTCTCGCTGCCGCGCTGAAGCATCACCTCGGCGGCGCGCTGACATTCCACATTCCCGATGGCGGCATGGCGATCTGGGCACGTGCCGACGACTCGATCGATCCGGTCGGCTGGCAGGACGCCGGCGAACGTGAAGGCGTGCTGTTCCACGATGCGCGGTGCTATGACCTGATGCAACGCCAGCAGCCGTTCCTGCGCCTGCCCTTCTGCTACCTCGACGAGGATGAATTGAACGAAGCCGTTCGGCGCATGGCGCGCGCGCTGATGCGATCGCGCAGCGCCGTCCTGCCGTCGTCCACGCCCCGATCACGCCAAATGCCGTCGCGCAGCGTGGGCGCTGCAGACGAGCGGATCAGCGCCACACCGTAGGCGTCCCGGGGTTGGGCGCCGCCAACGGCAAGACCACTGCTGGAGACTCGCCACGAAAGACACAAGAGACACGAAGGACAGCTGGTTTTCTTCCTTCGTGCCTGCGTTTCCTGCGTGTCCTTTGTGGTGATTCGTGGCTTGCTGGCTATCCACTTGCCGTCCGAAGTGGTGAATCCGGGTCCTTCCCGATGGTCGACAAACGGGATAAGCATGCAGACGGGTCTTGTCTGATTTCGCCATAGAAGTAGCAAATCCGCCACTGCCTTTGTTACGCTTTCGGGCGCACAGTTCGCAGCGTGAGCAGTGGCGGCGAGACGGCGTAACCGATCCGGGAATTCGTTTCTCCCGACGCTGTAACCCCGGCCCGCGACGGCCGGGTGCATCAGTTCGATACGGAGAGCATGCCATGTCCAAGCAGTGGTTGTTTGCCTTGATTGTCTCCGCGGCATTCGGCGCCGGCACCCTGGCCGCCGCCACGCCGACCTACGAGCCGCTCTACATCTTCGACGGCCAATACACGGCCACGCTGCAGCAGCACTCGCACCATTGGCATCTGCAGCCGCTGCGCGGCGACGAGGTCGACGTCATCGATCACGCAAAGGACTGCGGCAGCCGCAAGCCGATTCCGAACGGACTATGGTTCGTCAGCCAGGACGCGACCGGCAAGCCACAGCTGGTCGCTCCTTCGGTGACGGCGCTGCCGGCCGGATTTCCACAGCACGTCGCGCTGGCCGCGTGCGGCGAGAAAGTCGACGGCGATGCGCTGTTCGTCCCTGCCGTCGCACTGGCATGGATCAACGCGAACGTCGGCACGGTGCTGATCGATGACTAGGCCGATGACCAGGAAGACCTTCCGCCTCGGCCTGATGGCGCTCGACGGCTGCATGCTGTCGAGCCTTTCCGGGCCGGCGGACGCGCTGCGCGTGGCACAAACCCTGGGCGAGATTCGCTCGCCGAACAATGCGCCGCGGTTCGAGAGCGTCGTTTTCAGCCCGCGCAATGCCAGGCGCGTTCGCACCGAGTCGGGCATCGAGATCGGCAACATCAAACCGCTCGGGCGCGACCCGAAATTCGACCTCGTGCTGGTGCCGGGCATCAACCATCACCGCCCCGGCGAACTGTGGCATCGGCGCGCCGAATTCGAACCCGAATTCGCTGCGCTGCGCATGATGCACTTGCGCGGTACGCGGATCGCGGCAACCTGCAGCGGCACCTATCTGCTGGCCCTGGCCGGGCTGCTCGATGGCCATCGGGCGACGACGAGCTGGTGGATGGCCGGCTCGTTCCGGCGGCATTTTCCAGCCGTGCTGCTCGAGGAGCAGGCGCTGATGGTCGAGGACGGCAACATCATCACGACGGGGGCATCCACGGCTGTGTATTCGTTCGTGCTGCGCCTGATCGCGCAGGTCGGCGGCGAAGAACTCGCACAGCAGACCAGCCGCATGATGCTGCTCGACGGCGAGCGCCAGAGCCAGGCGCCGTACGTCAGCCAGGCCCTGCTCGAGAAGCCGCGCCATTCGCTGTCGGAGAAGATCACGCACTTCCTCGACAAGCAATTGCACAACCAGATCACGGTCGCGCGGCTCGCGTCGCATTGCGGCACGAGCGAGCGCAGCCTGCTGCGGCATTTCCGCGCGAACTACGGCACCAGTCCGCTGGGCTACATCCAGCATCTGCGCGTCGAACGCGCCAAGGCCCTGCTCGAGGCGACGCAATTGAGTTTCGACGAGGTGGTCGAACGCTGCGGCTA
>DATNFS010000118.1:0-3796 GCA_035606275.1 Rudaea sp. | reverse complement strand
AGCTGCCCGGTTACGTCGAGCGCTACCTGGCCGGCGAGTTGAAGGTCGACGAGTTCGTGACCGAGACTCTGCCGCTGGACCAGATCAATCATGCGTTCGACCTGATGCACGAGGGCAAGGTGGTTCGTTCGGTCATCCGGTTCTGACCGGCTCAAGTCAAGGATTTGCGTGAGTGATGCCGCCGTTCCCAACGGCGGTTCGAAAACAATAGCGGAGGGAAAATCATGGCAGTCTCGCTTCATCCGTCGATCGACAATGGTCTCAAGAAAGGCAATCCCAATTTCGCCGGTGGCACTTTGGTGTGCAAATGCACATCGAACCCGGTCGAGGTCAGTCTCGGCTCCAACGTGGTGCATAACCACGCGTGCGGCTGCACGAAATGCTGGAAGCCGAAAGGCGCGACGTTCTCGGTGGTGGCCGTGATCCCGAAGGACAAGGTCAAGGTCACGAAGAACGGCGACAAGCTCAAGGTGGTCGACTCGAACGCGACGATCCAGCGTCATGCGTGCACCGGCTGCGGCGTGCACATGTACGGCCGTATCGAGAACAACAAGCATGCGTTCTACGGTCTGGACTTCGTGCACGTCGAACTGTCGCCGCAGAGCGGATGGCAGGAACCCCAGTTTGCCGCGTTCGTCTCGTCGATCATCGAGGGCGGCGCCGACCCGAACAACATGGGCGCGGTGCGTGCGCGCATCAAGGAAATCGGCCTGGAGCCGTACGATTGCCTGAGCCCGCCGCTGATGGACGCGCTCGCGACACATGCTGCTAAAATGTCGGGTGTACTGAAATCCTGAAAACGTCCTGACGGATCGCTGGTCATCGAAAAGAGGGGCCGGTTCGCCGGCCCCATTTTTTTGGCTCGTCATCGTCATGGACCTGCCACCGCAACCGGAGTACCTTCGTGGATTCCACCCAGCTGCTTCGTGCCGTACCGCTGTTCGACGGACTTTCCAACGATGACCTGTCTGCGCTCTCGCATGAAACGCGCGCGCGCACCTTCAACGAGGGCCAGGTCATTTTTTCGCAGGGGGATTCGGGCCGCACGATGTTCATCATCGAGCAGGGCGGCGTCGACATCCGGCTGCCTGGAGATGGCAAGGGCACCATCCTGCTGCGGCATCTAGAATTTGGTGAATTTTTCGGCGAGCTCGCCCTGTTCGACGACAAGCCGCGCAGCGCCAGCGCCGTCGCTGTGTCCAACACCGTGCTGCTGGAGCTGCAGCACGACAAGCTCGAGGCCTTCCTGGAAGGGCGGCCGCGCGCGGCCATCGCGCTGCTGCGTGCGATCAGCGGTTATGTGCGCCGGACCAATGCGTTGCTGTCCACGCGCGCGGCAACGAATGTGGATGCCGAGTTTGCGCGCAGGATGAAATGGACCGACCGGCTGGCCGACACGGTCGCCGAGCTCAACGGCAGCTGGATGTTCATCGTGATGATCATCATCATTTCGGCACTGTGGTGCCTCATCAACAGTGACGTGATGATTACTCCGCCGCCGGATCCGTATCCGTACCAGTTCTTCAACCTCGCGCTGGCGCTCCTGGTGGCACTGCAGGGACCGTTGATCGTGATGAGCCAGAACCGCCAGGCGCGCATGGACCGCGCGCGCGCCGACACCGACTTCCGCGTCAACCTGAAGAACGAGGTCAATATCGAAACGCTGCTGCGCGAGTTGCGCGAGTTCCGCGTCGAGCTGCGCAGCAAGCCCGAAGAATAGCGGCGGCAACCAGCTTCGCGCGCTATTTCCAGGTGACCTTCACGCCGGCGAAAACGGTGCGGTCCGGCGCCGGTTCGAAGTAGCGGCCGTTGCTCTCGTTGACGATCACCGAGCCGACATAGCTGTGATCGAGCAGGTTGTCCAGGCGCAGGAACGTCGACACGTGCGCATCGGCCATGTCGAAGGCGTAGCCAACGCTCGCGCCGAGTACGCCATAGCCCGGTGCGTATTGCGTGTTCTGGTCATTGACAGCGACATTGCTGGCCGCGTTCGCCTCGACGCTGGCGTTCCAGCCCAGGTCGCCGCCGTAGCGAAGGCCGGCGAACAGTTGCTGCTCCGGCACACCCGGAATGCGCGACCCGGCGGCGACCGGCGTGTTCGGTGTCGTGCAGGTCGAGGCAGCCGGGCAGGTCAGGAACGACGAGGCGAAGGTGGCATCCAGATACGTGTACGCCGCTTCGAGACGCCAGCCGGCCGCGAGCGGCTGGATCAACTTGGCTTCCGCGCCGCGGCGGCGGGCACGGTCGATGTTCTGGTAGGTCGTGCGGCCGCCCGATGACGTCTCGACCGCGAGTTCGTGGCGCGTGTTCGCCTGAAACACCGCGAAGTCGAACTCGCCGCCGTTGCCGACGCGGAATTTCGAGCCGAGCTCGCCGTTGCGGCTGCGCGCCGGCACCAGGTTGAAGTTGATGCCGGCGGTGCCGTCGGGGCGGTAGCCCAGCTCGTTGAACGTCGGCGTTTCGAAGCCGTTGCCGTACGACGCGTACAGGTGCCAGCGCTCGGAGGCGCGGAACATCAGCCCGGCGACCGGCGAGGTGGCTCCGTAGCTGGCCGCGCCGCTGTCGTTGCCGTTGGTCGGCGTGATGTAGTTGTCGTTCGATTCGAATTTCACGTCGCTGTGGCGCACACCGGCCGACAGCGACCAGGCATCGGAGAAGCGCCAGTCGGCCTGCACGTATTCGTCCAGGTTGTGCTCGTCATCCTGCTCGTCGCGGCGCAGGTCGCCCTGCACGCCGAGCCGGCTGCCGACGAAGTTGTTGTAGCCGAGGCGGTGCTGGTTCTGCTGGTCGTAGCTGATGCCGACCGTCACGTCGAACGGACGCTGCGCGAGGCCGCCGCTGTACGTCCAGCGCGCGTCGCTGCCGGCATAGCTGCCGGCGAGGTCGATCACGCCGCCCGGGCTGGTCGGCCGCACTTGCGTGCTGATCGGGATGGACTGGAACTGCTGCACGTCGCGCTGGCCGTAGTAGGTGAGGATGCGGATCGCCTGGTTGCCATCGATGGTCTGGTCGTAGATTGCGCCGGCCTGCGCCTGGTGCACGGTCTTGCGCGTGTCGAACTGGACCGCCACGGCCTGCGGCTGGCGCGGATCGGCATTGAATTGGGCACGCGTCAGGCCGAGCGCGTCGTCGGCGTTCGGCAACGCAACCGTGTTGAGCAGCAACGTCAGCTTGCGATCACCGTCGATATGGATATTGACCTTGGCGTTGCCGTTCTCGCGCTGCGCGCGGCCGTGGCCGCGATAGCCGTCCATGTAGAACTGCGATACCGCCACGTTGTAGTCGATCGCCGCGGCCGTTCCGCGCGCATCGCCTGCCACGCGATAGGTGCCGTAGCTGCCGCCGCCGACGCTGCCGGTCCATTCCGGCGTCGCGCTGCCGTCGGCCGTGAAGATCTGGATCACGCCGCCGGAGGAATTTCCATACAGCGCCGAAAATGGCCCGCGCAGCACCTCGATGCGCTCGGCCGAGTCGAGGCTGAAGTTCGAGACCTGACCCTGGCCGTCCGGCATGGTGGCGGGAATCCCGTCGGTGTACAGGCGCACGCCGCGCACGCCGAAGGTCGAGCGCGCGCCGAAACCGCGGATCGAGATCTGTTCGTCCTGCGCATAGTTCTGGCGGTTGCGCGCGACCAGGCCGGGGATGCCGTCGAGGTATTCCGAGACGTTGACGTTCGGCGTGTTGGCGCCCGGTTCGTTGACCGTCACCGCATCGACTGATGCCGGAATCTCGAACGACGATTGCGCGGTGCGCGTTGCCGTCACGACGATCGTCGGCAGGTTCTGGTCGGCCGGCG
>DATNFS010000117.1:0-4883 GCA_035606275.1 Rudaea sp. | reverse complement strand
GGAGGAGACCAGACCATGAGCGAATTCGACTTCACCTCCTTCCTCAAGCTGATGGTGCACAAGCAGGCCTCGGACCTGTTCATCACCGCGGGCGTGGCGCCGTCGATGAAGGTGCAGGGGCGCATCGTGCCGATCACGCAGTCGCCCCTGACGCCGCAGCAGTCGCGCGATATGGTGCTGAACGTGATGACGCCGTCGCAGCGCGAGGAGTTCGAGAAAACGCACGAGTGCCAGTTCGCGATCGGCGTGTCGGCGGTCGGCCGCTTCCGCGTCAGCTGCTTCTACCAGCGCAACAACGTCGGCATGGTGCTGCGCCGGATCGAGACACGCATCCCGACGATCGAGGAACTGAGCCTGCCGCCGATCATCAAGACGCTTGCGATGACCAAGCGCGTCATCATCATCTTCGTCGGCGCCACCGGCACCGGCAAATCGACCTCGCTGGCGGCGATGGTCGGCTACCGCAACCAGAACTCGACCGGGCACATCATCACGATCGAGGATCCGATCGAATTCGTGCACAAGCACGAAGGCTGCATCATCACGCAGCGCGAGCTCGGCATCGACACCGATTCGTGGGAGAACGCGCTGAAGAACACGCTGCGCCAGGCGCCGGACGTCATCATGATCGGCGAGGTGCGCACGCGCGAGACGATGGAGCACGCGGTCAACTTCTCCGAGACCGGTCATTTGTGCCTGTGCACGCTGCACGCGAACAACGCCAACCAGGCGATGGACCGCATCATCCATTTCTTCCCGGAAGACCGGCATCCGCAGCTGTTCATGGACCTGTCGCTGAACCTCAAGGGCGTCGTCGCGCAGCAGCTGATTCCGACGCCGGACGGCAAGGCGCGCCGCGTCGCGGTCGAAGTCATGCTCGGCACGCCGCTGGTGCAGGACTACATCCGCAAGGGCGAGGTGCACAAGCTCAAGGACGTGATGAAGGAATCGACCAACCTCGGCATGAAGACGTTCGACCAGGCGCTGTTCGAGCTGTACCAGGCCGGCGAGATCTCCTACGAGGATGCGCTGCGCTTTGCCGACTCGTCGAACGAAGTGCGCCTGAAGATCAAGCTCGCCCAGGGCGGCGATGCGCACACGCTGTCGCAGGGCATGGATGGCGTCGAACTCGTCGAAACGTGACCTTTCGTGCCCGCGGCCCGAAGCTGCGCGCCGATTCAGCGTGAAAATCCTCGCCATCCCCGCGAACGCGGGGATCAATTTTCATCCTGTCGGCTCGTCGAACGTGCAGGATGGATCGACTCGCCGCACCGGCGGCTCGCCCTTCGGGTCATACGCTGTGCGCATGTTCGCTCCGGCATCCCGCCTTCGCAGTCCGCCTTCGCGGCAATGACGGCAAAACACCCTTGGTGGAAAACTCACTGAAAGTCAGTTTCGCACCCGCGATGCCGGCGGCCGATACTGCCCGGCTCGCCGCGGCACTGGCCGAATTCTCGCAGCTGCGGGCCCCCGGCGAAGACACGTTTCTCGACGCGAAGGAATCGCCGCTCGCGCGCGCCGAGCGCGTGCGCAGCTATCTGCGCATTCGCGAAGGCCTGGCCGGCACGCAGCGGGTGCTCGATTGGGGCTGCCGGCACGGCGCGTCGGCGCAGCTCGTGCGCGCCGACTTCGGCGACGCGGTCGAGCTGCATGGCACCGATTTCTGCGAGCCGCAGACGTACGCGCCTTTCTACGCACTGTCACGCCTGGAGTACCGGCAGCTTGCGCATCCGTGGCGGATCGATTATCCGGAAGGTCACTTCGATGCGGTGATCGGCGCCGGCGTGCTCGAGCACGTGGCGAACATCGGCGCGTCGCTGACCGAACTGTGGCGCATCGTGCGCGTCGACGGCGCGCTGCTGCTGACGCACCTGCCGAACGCGTGGTCCTGGAGCGAATGGCTGTCGCGGCGCACGGCTCCGGAAATGGCGCACATGCGCCGCTTCCGGCCCGCCGCATTGCAGCGGACGCTGCTCGATCACGGCTTCGAGGTGGAGCGCTGGGGTTACCACCACTTCCCGCCGACCACGCTGCCGGCGCGCGGCGAGGATGTCGCGGTCCTGCGCGGCGCCGTGCGCGCGACGCAGCCCCTGCACGTGGCCGAGCGCATCTGGCCGCTGCGCGCCTTCAGCGCGGCGATCTGGGTCGTCGCACGCAAGCGCTGGGGCTTCTAGGCGCGCCGGCTTGCCACAAAGGCACGCATTTTTCCGACCCGCGTCCAAAAAAGTCCCTTCGAAATTCGCGCCGCCAAGCGGACTCACGGCGCGTTGAGTTCGATCACCTGTTCCATCACGATGCCGGTCGGCGCGGCCGTCAGCGTGATCTGGCTCGAGCGCAGCCATTTTTCGTAGAGCGCAAACAGCTTTTCCTGCTGCGCCAGATGGTTCTGCGCATCGGCCGGCATCGCCGCCCGCATCTTCTCGAACGAGTGCGCCATCCAGCCGTAGAGCGCGCCGCTGAAATGCATGCGCATGAAAACCGCTGGCGAGGCGGCCGGCGCTGCCAGGAATGCGCCGAGCGTTGCGATGTCGTCGGCGCCGGTGGCAACGGCAATTGCCTTGTCGGACATGGCTACCGAGATCGGTGGGACCATCGGCGGCAATGCGTCGGCAGGAATGGCAACCGGCTTGCCGTCGGTCGCGACCTTCACCTTCTGCAGCGCCGGCATCGCCAGCTGGGCCATGGCCAATGCGGCCAGCGGGTTGTTCGTCGCCATCAGCACCTTGCCGGAGATTTCGGGCACGGCTCCGGGTGCGGTGCCGAGCGCAAAGCGGGACAGGGCGAAACGCAACCCGGTCAGGTCGCTCAGCGGCGGAGGCACGGTGACGTCGAGCTTGGCCGACGATTTCGCGAAGGCCTCGTTGATCGAGGCCAGGCTGGCGCAGGCGTACGGCTTCGCGGCGACGGCCGCAGCCTGCGCAATCCAGAAATCCTTCAGCTTGAGCACCGGTGTCGCGATACTGAAATCCACGACGCCGACGGTGGCATCGCCGCTGCCCGGAGCCGCGCCGACGGCTGCAGCGATGCGAGCGGCGAGGCCGGCCTCGATCTCCAGTTGCGTGACTACCCGCATGCGCTGCGCCGACAGCTCCGCGGCGCCGATCGTCATGCGCGGGAAGCGATGGGCGATTTCCAGGTATTCGCGCCGGCAGGTTTCATCGTTGCCGGCGGCCGGCAGGTCGAGTGCGCGCGCAAAGTCCGCGTCGCTGCCGGCGAGCGGCTTGCCGAGCCGCTCGGCCAGGCGCACGAAATCGACGAACCCTTCGCCATAGGTCGAATAGCCCTTGTCCTTTGCCAGCGCTTCGAGCGTGCCGGCCGTGGCGAGGCTTTGCGCCGGTCGCGTGATGCCCAGCAGCGCCTGCTTGAGCGCATCGCCGGCCTTCGGCGGCAGCATCGTCACGACCAGGTGCCTGCCCTGGATGGCGATGGCGGCTGCGATGGTGTCGTTGCCGACCTGCCAGTATTCCTGGTCGCCGACCTTTGCCTTCGGCATGGCGGCGCCGGCGTTCTGCTCGACGCGCGCGACCTCGGCACGGAACGCGGCCGGATCGTCGAGTTCCAGGCGCAGCACCGGCACGATGCCGACGCCATACAAGGCGATGCGTGCATCGGGCTTGAAGCCGATCATGCGCAGCCTGTCCCAGCTGCCGTGCGTCTTGAGTTCGTCGAGCAGCGCGACGGCGATGTGGCGCGTGTGCTCGTCGAGGCCGAGCTTCGAGTCCTGCAGCATCGACTCGTACATCGCGAACAGCGTCGGCCAGTAGTCCTGCATCGGCTTCGACCACTGCTCGGTCACCGCCGCCGGCATCGGCTCGAGGTTCGCATATGCATACGGCGTATCGGCCGGCGCGAACGCCAGCGGCGTATCGTTCGGTACCGGCGCCTTGCCGCAGGCGGCCATCAGGCAGGCGACTGCGGCAAGCGCCGCAAGACGATGGATTCGACGCATGGTCCTTCCTTGAGCGGTGCGCCGCGCGTTGCGGCGATGACGCAATTATGCCGTCATGGAAGGCACCGCGTCCGGTGCCAGCAATTCGGCCAGCACGGCCATGCGCACGAACACGCCGTTGGCGACCTGTTCGAGAATCAGCGAATGCTGGCCGTCGGCGACCCCGGCCGCGATTTCCACGCCGCGGTTGATCGGGCCGGGGTGCATCACGAGGCAGCCGGCTGCGGCGCGGCGCAGGCGCTGCTCCGACAGGCCATAGCGTTCGAAATAGCCGGCTTCGGAGGGAATCTCCGCGTGCTCCATGCGCTCCTTCTGCAGGCGCAGCATGATCGCGACGTCGGCGCCGGCGATGGCCTCGTCGAAATTGTGGAAAATGCGGCAGCCGGGGAATTCGTCCGTCGCCGGCAGCAGTTGCGGTGGCGCGCACAGGCGCAGGTCGGCCACGCCGAGCGTGCGCAACGCATGGATGTCCGAACGCGCGACGCGCGAGTGGCGGATATCGCCGCAGATCACGATCCGCAGTTCGGAGAAATCCGGCCGGTGCCGGCGCAGCGTGAGCACGTCGAGCAGGCCCTGGGTCGGATGCGCCCGGTTGCCGTCGCCGGCATTGAGCACGGCCGCGCGCGAGTGCAGGTGGCGCGCGATGAATCCGGGCGTACCCGACTCCTTGTGGCGCACCACGAATGCATCGCAGTGCATCGCCTCGAGCGTGTGCACCGTGTCGAGCAGCGTTTCGCCCTTCACCGTCGACGAACTGGCGATGTCGAAGTTGATGACCTGTGCGCCGAGGCGCTGCGCCGCGAGGTCGAACGAGGTGCGCGTGCGTGTCGACGGCTCGAAGAACAGGTTGATCACGGTGCGGCCGGCGAGCAGGTCGAGCGGGCGCGTGCCGCCACGGCTTGCGTTGCGCAAGGCGTCGGCGCGGTCGAGCAGC
>DATNFS010000116.1:0-14404 GCA_035606275.1 Rudaea sp. | reverse complement strand
CTGCGCGGCGCAGACGGCGGTCGCGCCGGCGGCATCCTCGGCCTCGCCGACGATGGCGAGGTCGGTGTGCGTTTCGAGGAACGCGCGGATGCCCTGGCGTACGAGCACATGGTCGTCGACGATGACGAGGCGGATCGGTTCGGCATTCATGCGCAAGATTTCCTGCTGTCGGCCCGGTAACTGTTTCGCGGAGTTTACGCGGCAATCGAAAAGCTGATGCGGACCACGGTGCCCTCGTGCGCTTCGCTTTCGATCAAAAAGCGTCCGTGCGGCAGCGAGGCGGCGCGTTCGCGCATGTTGGCGATACCCATGCCCGGCGTTGCATCGGCGATGCCGCCGCGGCCGTTGTCGGCGATGTCGAGCGTCAGCATGTCGGCCTCGCGCCGCAGCGCCACGCTCACGCGCGTGGCGCCGCTGTGACGCAAGACATTGGCCAGCGCCTCGTCGGCAATGCGCAGCAGGGTTTCCTGGTCGGCAGGCGCCAGCGTCGGCGCGTCGGCCAGCTGCGCGTCCAGGATGATGCCACTGACCTGCGCCCAGCCCAGCGCACGCATGCGCAGCCGTTCGACAAACGGCAGTGCGCTGTCCGAAGCGCGCAGCTCGTCGAGAATCTGCGCCAGTTCCTGCTGGATCTGGCCGCTCAGAAGCTCCGCTTGCGCAGCGCGATCGGCGGCCGGCCCCGGCGGCAGCTGGCGCCGCAGCGTCGCCAGTTGCAGGTTCAGCGCGAACGCCTGCTGCTTGACCGTGTCGTGCAGGTCGCGCGCGAGGCGCTGGCGCTCGCCGAGCGTCGCCAGCTGCGCGCGCGATTGCATCAGGGCCTTGAGCTCCAGCGCCATGCGGTCGAGCAACGCTGACAGGTGACCCAGTTCGTCGTTCGAGCGATCGTCGATGCGATTGCTGAAGTCGCCGCGGCTCCACGCGGTTGCGGCGCCGGCGACACGGTTCAGGCGCCGCGTCACCCACGTCGCGAGGAAGATCGACGAGGCAATGCCGAACACCAGAAGGTAGCCGAGCACGATCGGCCACTCCAGGCTCAGGTCGAGCAGGAAGCGGTGCCATGGCACCGGCAGGCGCAACTCGGTGAACAGGAAGCCGTGCAGCGTGCCGTCGGCCGCGAACACCGGCGCCAGCACGCGCCGGATCTTGAACGGGGAGTCGTTGCCGGGAAGCTGGATCGAAGCACGGGCCGCAGCAGCCCGGCGGAATTCTTCGGCGCCCGGCACCGGCAGTTCCGGCTTCCAGTCGGCCTGGGTCGGCGCCTGCGCAAGCAGCCGCCCGTCGACGTCGAGCACGGCAGCGGCCAGCGGTACGATGGCCAGTTCCAGCAGCAGATACGATTCGCCCTCGACCAGGCCCCCGTGCGGCCGCTGCAGCCGCAGGATCCAGGCCTGCGCCCAATAGCCGAGCCCGCTGGCCTCATCGGCGCGGGTGCTGGGCCACGCGGCAGCCAGTTCGCTGCTGGCGCGATCGCTGGCATGCAGCAGCGAGCCGCGCTCCACGCTGGCGCTGAAGGTTTCGTACTCGAACGTCATGATCGCCGACTCGACCAGGAACAGGCTCGGCAGCGACAGCAGCACGTAGAACAGCGTCAGTTTCGAGATCAGGCCGCGAAGCTGGGGACGCAGCGGTTTCATGCGCAACGAATCGACGGATGACGGAAGTCCAGCATAGCGGCAATCGGCACGTGGTTGCCGCAGGCGCCGGCGCGCCGGAATCCCGAAGGCGCGTCGGGCCGACGCCATGAGCGTCCCGTGGGAACGCGAGCGTCCGCAACTCGCGGGCAACCGGCCGTGGCCGGCTGCCCGTTCGTTTCGGGTCTCGGCTCGTGCTCAGAACTCGTACGAAAACCCGGCGTACCACGTGCGCGACAGCCCCGGCTCGATGCCGCTGGAGAAGATGCGGTTGTAGTACTTCTTGTCGCCCAGATTCGACACGCCGGCCAGCAGGCGCACCTGCGGGAACATCCAGTAGTCGGCAGAGAAGTCGGCGATGGTGTATTGCGGAACCTTCGCCGGAATGAACGAATCGGTGCCGGCCGCACCGAACGGCAGGTTGGAATCCTGCGCGTACTGACTGGCTACCGAAACCACCGAGAGCGCGAGCTTGAAGTTCTTGTCCTCGCGATAGACCAGTCCGCCGCGCGCCAGATAGTCGGGCGAAAATGCCGGAGTCTTGCCGACCTGGGTCGGGTTGCGCGACGCGGTGAAGCGTGCGTTGAGCAGGCTCAGGTTGAGGAACATCGAGAAATGCCGCGCTGACTGCGGATCGAACGCCGCAAGGAAATCGTAGTCGACCTGGCCTTCGAAGCCGCGATGGCGCGTGTTGCCGGTATTGACGTTGATCGTTTCGCCGAGCGGATCGCCGATGATGGGTTGCGATTCGATACGGTCCTTGACGTTGACCCAGAACAGGCTTGCGTCGTAGAACAGGCCCGGCAATGGCGTGCCGTGCACGCCGGCCTCGAACGACAGCACGTGCGTCGGCGTCGGATCGTTGACGGGCGTCGGCGCCAGGTTGCCGAACGGCGAGCCGACATCGAAGTAGCGCACCGGGCGCCAGCCTTGCGAGACATTGAAGTACGTTTCATTGGCGTGACCGAAGTCGTTGCCGAAACCCAGGCCGAACAGCGGCACGGTGTGATCGACCGAGCGATCCACCAGCGGGAAGTTGTTGACTGCGCGCACATGCACGGATTCGTCGATATCGACGTTTTCACGTTCGATGCGCACCGACGGCACCAGGTGCCATTCACCCCAGCGGAACACGTTTTCGGCGAAAACGGCGCCGTAGTCGGTACCGCGGTCCTGGCTGAGCTTGACGCAGTTCGGCGTCGTCGTTTTCACGCAGACCGTGTCGAAACGGTCGTAGCGGTCGGTATGGATGTCGGCATCGTTCCACTGGCGCAGCGGCGAATCCGACGTGTAGTAGACGAAGCCGGCAGTCAGTGCGTTGCCCCGGCCCCAGTGATCGACCATGCGCGAGTCGATTCCGGTAAAGCGGAATGTCGCGTCCTGCAGCGTCGTGATGCCCGGATAGCTGGGTACCGCGACGTCCTGCAGCGCGGCGGCGGCGCGCGTCGTCTGGTCCTGGTAACCGCGCCAGACCTTGGTCGTCCAGACGATATCGGTGCCGATCTTCTGCTGGTTGCTCAGGGTCATCACGTAGCGGTCGACCCAGTCCTTGTTGTACGGCGTCGGAGTGAAGTCGGGATCGCGTACAAAAATGGGATAGCCGTACTTGCCCGGATCGCCTGCGGCCAGTTCGTAGCCGTGGAAGTCCACGGCCCAGTAACCGTCGTCGTTCGGATGGTAGCCGACGTGGAAATCCGCGCCCTTGAGAATCGCGCCGCCGTTCTCGCGCTGCCCCTGCCCGCTGCGGTAGTGTGCGTCGAGCAGATAGTCCCAGGCTCCGACCGTTCCGGAGATGCTGTTGAAGGTTGCGCCGAGGCCGTT
Organism: Rudaea sp.; assembly: GCA_035606275.1. Taxonomy (GTDB): domain Bacteria; phylum Pseudomonadota; class Gammaproteobacteria; order Xanthomonadales; family Rhodanobacteraceae; genus Rudaea. The sequence continues at coordinate 10,952 of DATNFS010000116.1, read as the reverse complement.
GCTGCCGACGATGTTCTCGCTGTAGCCGCCGAACGCGCGGCCCGGATCGGGCTTGCGCGTGATGAAGTTGACGACCGGCCCGGGCTCGGGTCCGTACAGCAGCGAGCTGCCGCCGCGAATCAACTGGACTTCGGAAATCGTCTGCGGCAGCGGCAGCACGTACAGCGTCGGGAAGCCGACCCAGTCGCCCTCGAGCGGAATGCCGTCCTGCATCACCGAGACGAACTCGGATTCCTGCGGATTGCCGATGCCGCGGTAGCTCAGGTTGAACTGGCTCGCCGTCTGCTGCTCGGACACGTAAAGTCCCGGCGTCTGCGCAAACAGGTCGCGCAGGTTGTTGTCGACCACGGTCGGGATGTTGTCGAGCTTGGTGATCGACGTCTTCTTCGTCACCGTGATCAGCGGCCCGTCGACTTCCTTCATGATGTGCTGCAGCTTCGGCCGCGTGTCGTCCTGCGAGCGCTTTTCCTTGACATTGACCGGCTCGAGCGTCTGCGTGCCCTGCACAGTGCCGGCATCCTGCGCCGACGCGGACAGCGAAAAGGCAAAAGCCACGCTGATCGCCAGTGCGACTGGCGTCTTCTTCTTGGTATTCATCTGTGGACCCCGGGCTGAAACAAGGGCGGCCTAAAGACCGCCGGCGCGGCTCGCTTTATGACAGCGCGACGCGATGCTGCCTAGAGCCGTTGGGGCTACGTCTGCAGGCTGTGCCTTCTCGGTCTGCAGGCGGATACTGGATTGCAGGCGCACCAGGGACGGGCACGCTATCCGCCGTGCCGTGGGCGATCACCCGGGCTTGGCGAAGCGATAGTGCGCGACCAGCCATTCATTGCCGTCGCGATAGCCGAACAGTTCGGCACACGCCATCCAGAACATGCGCCAGCGCTGGTGCCACAGCGGTGCGAGATCGCCGTAGGCCGCGCGCAGCACATCGAGCGCCTCGCTGCGATGCGCATCCTGGTTTGCCAGCCAAGCATTCGCGGTTTTTTCATAGTGCGTCCCGGACAGGCGCCATTGCTGCTCGATGGTCAGGTCGCGCTGGAACCACAGCAGCGTTTCTGCGGACGGCATCAGGCCGCCGGTGAAAAAGTGGCGGCCCATCCAGTTGCCGTCGCCTTCGCTCTCGAACGGATACATCAGTTCGCGATGGCAGAAGATGTGCACGAACAACTTTCCGCCGGGCCGCAGCCAGCGGGCGATGCCGCGCAGCAGGCGCTCGTAGTTGCGCATGTGTTCGAACATCTCCACCGACACGACGCGATCGAATCGGGCGGGTTCCAGTTCGAGCTGGTTGACGTCGCGCGTGATCACGTTGACGTTGCCGAATCCGCCGGCGCGGCAGCGCGCCTCGATGAATTCACGCTGCGGCCGAGAATTGGATACGGCAGTGATGCGGCTTTGTGGAAAATGCTGCGCCATCCACAATGTCAGGGAACCCCAGCCGCAACCGAGTTCGAGGACGTCCTGGCCGTCGGCGAGCTGCGCGCGTTCGCCGTACAGGGCCAGCATGGCCTCCTCGGCCTGGTCGAGTGTTTCGTCGCCGCGCGGGAAATAACAGCTCGAATACTTGAGGCGACGGCCCAGGCACAGCTCGAAGAAGTGCGCCGGCAATTCGTAGTGCTGTTCGTTCGCGGCATCTGTGTGGATTGCTACCGGACTTGCGCGAAGTTCGTCGAGCCGGCATTGGAACTTCGCCCATGCCGCAATGGCGTCGCCTGCGCGTTCTTCGTCGAGTCGCTGCTCGCACAGGCGACGGATGCCGGCGCGAATCAGCATGTCCGGCAGCAGCCCGCGCTCGGCGAGGCCGATCAGGGAAAAGCGGCGAGGGCCGATTGAAGGCGAGGACCGGGGACTGCGGACCGAGGGCTGGTCGAGAGTCGGCGCGCTTGATCCTTTCATCGCGCGAGACAACGGCTTGGCTACTTCGATAGTCACGATACGCCCTCTGGATGCTTTAGCGATTTGAACAGGCAGCCGTCGCCGCCCAATGCGCCAAACCTTCCCTGGTGAGCCCTCCGATCGACATCCCTGTCTCACCCTCAAGCGCCGCACGCGATGCGCTTCAGCGCATCGCGTCAACGCGGCGCTTTCAACCTCAGCCCTCAGCCCTCAGCCCTCGTCCAGCATTCTGGCGCTTCGGAAACCACGGGATGAACTTGCTCGTCGTGCGCTGATAGTCGAGGTAATCCGCGCCGCGCGAACGCAGCGCCTGGGCCTCGACGAACGGAATGCCGGTCACCCAGTACAGCGAAATCAGCATCAGGACGGGGCCGGTCAGGCTCAGTGCCCAGACGTTCAGCGGCAGGCCGATCGCGAGAAAGACATAGACGAACCAGTGCAGCCACTCGAAGAAATAGTTCGGATGGCGCGAATACCGCCACAGGCCGTCGCGGCAGGTGCGGCCGCGATTTTCCGGATCACGCCGAAAGCGGGCGAGCTGCAGGTCCGCGATCGATTCGCCGGCAATGCTGACAATCCAGATCGCCAGGCCGATGAAGCACCACCGCGTCATGCCTTCCTTGGGATTCTGTGCGACGACATAGAACGGCAGCGACAGCAAAGCCGTCAGCAGCGCCTGCGCCTGGAAGAAAGCGAAGAACCTGGCCTGGCTGTCGCGCCAATGCTCGCGCAGGTGGTGATAGCGACCGTCTTCGTTTTCGCTCAGCACGCGCGCCAGGATGTGCAGGCAAAGGCGGAAGCCCCACGCGCCGCCAAGCATTGCAACGCCGAGGCGCGCGATCAGGCTGCCGTCGCCAACGGTGGCATAGAACAGCGCGCTGCAACCCATGCCGAGCGCCCAGATCACGTCGACGATGCCGGCATTGCGTGTGCGCCGCTGCACGAGCCAGCCGAACAGCATGGCAATCGCGGCGACAGCCCACACGGCAATGATCGGCCAGACGTCCATCACGCGCTGCGCGCCAGCGAGCGCCGCGTCGGGGCATCGAAGCGGCGCCAATCGTGCGCAAGGTGCGCGAACAGCGGCATCAGCACGGCCCATGCGATCGCGATCATCGCCATGCTCCAGAAGGGACGACTGCCGAGCGACAAGGCGTGCCAGCTGTTGCCGGCGACCCAGTATGCCAGCGGCGCGCCGATGAAGCCGAGCAACGCCGCCAGCAGCGGCCGCTCCTGCAGGAATGCCAGCGAATGGTTCAGCGCCAGCGCGAAACTGGTCCACAGCCCGATCATCCACAGCGGCGCGACATCCGGCCATGCGTCCGGCGCCGAGAAATGCACCAGTCCGCGCTGCAGGAACAGCGAATCGATGCCGAAGCCGATGACGCTCACGGCAACCACGAGCACGATGTCGGCGCGGCGCCAACGGCTCACGCTCAGCTGCCATGCCGCAAAGGCGAACAAGACGATCAATCCGGGCCACCAGCGTCCGTTGCCGGCGCCGGCGACGGCGGCGATCCATGTCGCCTGGTAGAACACCAGGTTGATCCAGTTGCTCACGACACCGCTTCGCAACCGGGCACGAACTGAGCGCGGCGGCAGCCCGGCTTGGCGAGCAGCATCTGCACGGTGCCGATCGAACGCTCGCGGAAGCCGCCCTCGCAGTAGGTGAAGTAGAAATCCCACAGGCGCAGGAAGCGTTCGTCGTAGCCGAGCGCGCGGATCTTGCCGGCGGCACGATGGAAACGCTCGCGCCAGGCTGCGAGCGTCAGCGCATAGCTCGGGCCGATGTCCTCGAGGTGGGACAGCTTGAGGTCGCTGCTGCGCGCGGACGCGCCGAGCATCGCGCTGATCGACGGAATGAAACTGCCCGGGAAGACATGGCGCTTGATGAAGTCGACCGCACGCAGCGCCCGCGCGTAGCGGTGGTCCTCGATCGTGATTGCCTGGATCAGCGCCATGCCGTGCGGTTGCAGCAGCGCGCCGACCTTGGCGAAATAGGTATCCAGGTACTGATGTCCGATCGCCTCGATCATCTCGATCGACACGAGCTTGTCGTAGCGTCCGCGCAGGTCGCGATAATCCTCGCGCAGCACCTCGACGCGATCATCCAGGCCGGCGGCGTGCACGCGTTCGCGCGCCAGGTCGTATTGCGCACGCGAGATCGTCGTGGTCGTCACGTGGCAGCCGAAGTGGCGCGCGGCATGCAGCGCGAAGCCGCCCCAGCCGCCGCCGATCTCGACCACGCGATCGCCCGGCGTCAGCCCGAGCTTGCGGCAGATCCGGTCGAGCTTGCGCAGCGACGCGCTTGCGAGCGGCTCGTCTTCGCCGGCGAAGATCGCCGACGAATACATCAGGTCGTCGTCGAGGAACGCGCGGAAGAAGTCGTTGCCCAGGTCATAGTGCGCGGCAATGTTGCCGCGGCTGCCGCTGCGGGTGTTGCGGCGCAGCGCGTGCCACGCGCGCAACGCCATGCCGCCGAGGCGCGCCGGCCCGGTCTCCATCGCATCGAGCAGGTCGCGGTTGCGCACCAGCATGCGGATCAGCGCAACCAGGTCGTCGCAGTCCCAGCAGCCGTCGATGTAGGCCTCGCCGGCACCGACGCTGCCGTTGGCTGCAATCGCCCGGTAGAACGCGGGGTCATGTACGCGCAGCACGGCGCACAGCGTGGCGGATGAATCGGCGGCGGCATGGCCCAGTACCGATTCGCCGAGCGCGTCGATGATCGTCAGCCGGCATTCGCGCAATGTTTGCATGCGGCCGAGCAGGCGCTTGCGCAGGACACGATCCAATGTGCTGAAGGCGATTCCCGGCAGCGGTGCGGCGCGGCTCATCGATGTGGACATGCTCAGTGTTCCTGCCGGTTCGGATGGTCGTGGACGGGTGTTCGGCGCAGCCAGAGCCGCAATGCCTGCCAGTGGATTGCCGCGACGACGCGCACTGTCATCGCCGGAAAACGCAGCAGCACGCGCGCCAGGTTCGCCGCGCTCATTTCGCGGCGCTCGAGCACGAGGGTCGCGTCGACCTCGACCCTGCCATCCCGCATGACGTCCATGTGTGCGTGCAGCGACGCCTGCGGCGTCGTGAAGCGCCAGGCGTAGTCGCGATCCATGGGCAGGAACGGCGACACGTGGAATGCCTTGCGAAAGGCCCAGGCAAACGCCCGTCCGTGACGCGCGGCGCTGCCGGCGGGCAGCACATAGGCGTGGCGTTCCTGCCACGGCGTGTTGGTGATCTCGGCGACGATGCAGTCGAGCGTCACGCCATCAGGCTCGTAGCAGTAGTAGAAGCTGACCGGGTTGAAGCAGTGGCCGAAGTAGCGCAGATGTGTCAGCAGGCGGATCGGCCCTGCGGGCGTGCGTCCGGTTTCCTGACGCACGCGCTCGCGCACGGCATCGGCGAGGGGCATCTGCGGGTCGCCCAGGTAGTCGCTGCGCCGGAACTGCGCGATGTTGGGACGGCCGATCGACCACAGCCAGCGACCGGCGAAAACGTGGTCGAGTTCGTCGAGATCCAGGTGCAGCATGCAGATGCGATAGCGGAAGGCGTACGCGCGTGGCGCATGGCGGCGATGGCGCACCCAGCCTTCGTAGATCGCACTGTGCAGCTTCAGTCCGGCGGTGGTTGTCGCATCGCATTCGCGCAGGGTGCTCGCCGGGTATGGCGCGGGGCCTGTATCCGGATCACGCAGGCGCGGCACGACCGCGTTCGCGTGGATCGCGGCGGCGACCGGGCCGAGTACGCAAGGGGCAGGAAACGCCTTCACTGCCAGCGCACTCCCAGACCATCGGCCACCGCGACCGCGCTGCGCATGCCGTCCTCATGGAATCCCCAGCCCCAGTAGGCGCCGGCAAACCAGGTTCGCCGGGCGCCCTGGATCTCGCCGATCCTGCGCTGTGCACGAACCGCCGCGTGCGTGTAGAGCGGATGCTCGTAGCGCATGCGGCGCAGGATTTTTTCCGGCGCGATGCGCGCCGTGCTGTTCAACGACACGACGATCGGCTCGGCCGCGTCGAGCGCTTGCAGGTGGTTCATGCAATAGCTGACGGTGCACTGTTCGCCCGGCGTCGTCGGTATCAGGGCGTTCCATGCCGCCCATGCCCGGCGCCGCTTCGGCAGCAGGTTCGCGTCGGTATGCAGGACGGTGTCGTTGGGCTGGTAGTGGATCGCCCCGAGGATGTCGCGTTCGCGCTCGCTGGCGTCGCCGAGCAGCGCAATGGCCTGGTTGCTGTGGCAGGCAAGCACCGCATGGTCGTAGCGTTCGGTGCCGGCCATGCTGGTCACGCTCACGGCATCGGCCTGGCGATGGATGCCGGTCACGGCGCAGGCAATGCGCTCGCGCACAGTCCAGGACCGGCGCAGCGCGCGCACGTAACTCTGCGAGCCGCCCTTGATCACGCGCCATTGCGGCCGGCCGCTCAGCTCGAGCATGTGATGGTTGGCCATGAACCGCACCAGGTATTTCGCCGGAAACTGCAGCACCTGCGCCGCTGCCGACGACCACAGCGCGGAGGCCATCGGCACGAGGTGATCGTCGCGGAATGCATCGCCGTAACCGTGCTCGCCAACGTAGTCGCCGAGGGTCGGTCCGTCGCCGGACAGCTCGAGCAATGCCGGCGCCGCGCGGTAGAAGCGGCCGATGTCGCGCAGCATGCCCAGGAAGCGCGGCGAAACGAGGTTGCGCCGGCGGCAGAACAGTCCGCCAAGATCGCTGGCGTTGTATTCCAGGCCGCTGCGGTCGTTCCTGACGGCGAAGCTCATCGTGGTCGGCTGCGACTCGACGCCGAGTTCGTCGAGCAACCTGCACAGCAGAGGGTAGTTGCGCGGATTGAAGACGATGAACCCGGTGTCCACGGCATGGCGCCGCTCGCCCAGTTCGATGTCGTGCGTGTGCGTATGGCCGCCGAGATACTCGCCGGCCTCGAACAGCGTGACGTCGTGTGCGCGGCTGAGCAGCAAGCTCGACGCCAGACCCGAGATACCTGATCCGATCACGGCAATTTTCACGCGCGGCCCTTCCCGGCCACCGATGGCTTCCGCGGCAAGACGAAACCCTGCTCGCGCACCTTTGCATCGGCCGTGCCTCCCGCGCGCCGCAGGCCGGCCGGAACCGGCCTGAGATCCCAGACCAGGCCACAAAGCGCAAGCGCGCGCAGCCCGTAGTAGGTGAGGTCGACTTCCCACCAGCGGAAACCCTGGCGTGCCGATCCGGGAAAATGGTGGTGGTTGTTGTGCCAGCCTTCGCCGAACGTCAACACGGCGAGCAGCCAGTTGTTGCGGCTGTTGTCGCGCGTGGCGAAGCGGCGCGTACCGAAGCGGTGGGCGAACGAGTTGATCGTCACGGTCGCGTGGAACAACACGACGGTGGAAACGAAGAAACCCCAGACCAGCAACTGCGGACCCGATGTTCCCGCAGCGGGGCCGAGCCAGCGGCCGATGCAGTACAGGCCGGTCGCCAGCAGCACCGGCACGACGATGTCGTAACGATCGAGCCAGCGCAGCTCGGGATAGCGCTGCAGATCGCCGATGGCCGCCCAGCGCGTGCGGAAGCCGCGCGGAGTCAGGAACCAGCCCATGTGGCTCCACAGGAATCCACGGTGCAGCGGCGAGTGGATATCGTGTTCGCTGTCGGCGTGGCGATGATGGTCGCGGTGATGCGCGGCCCACCACAACGGGCCGCGCTGCACGCAGCTGGCACCGACCAGCGCGAAAGCAAATTGCATGGCGCGTGAGGTCTTGAACGCCTTGTGCGAAAAATAGCGATGGTAGAAGCCGGTCAGCGCGAACATGCGCACGGCGTAGAGGGCCAGCGCAGTCCACAGCGCCAACCAGGAAAAGCCGACCCGGATCACGCCGACGCAGGCCAGGTGCATGCCGATGAACGGCGCCACGCGCAGCCAGTCGATGCGCTCGTCGTCGGGTTCGGGGCCTTCCTGCATCGCTGCCGAGTCCAGCCAGCGCACGACCGCGACCACCCGGCCGCGCGTGCTGCACGGTCGCGTTGAGGCCGCCGTATGCCGGCACGTGGTACCGGCATCCGCGGAAACTTGAATGGTCTGGCTCATGACACAAGCAGTCTGGACACCGCCCGGTGACATCATGGTGAAGGCAGACCGCGCGAGCCTTCATCCGAAATCGACATCCATGACGACAGCGTGCAGCGATCAGGTCGGGTGAACGTCGACGCGCGCCTTGACCGAGTTGGCGATGAAGCATCCCGCGTGCGCGCGCTCGTGCAGCTTCGCGTACTCGTCGGCCGTCGGCTGCCGGTCCCCCGAGAACGTGACCTTCGGCGCCAGCGTCGCCTGTACCACCGCGGTCTTGCCTTCTTCATTCTTGCCGAGCAGGGCGACCGCGTCATCGCTGTAGCTGTCGATGATGTAACCGCGGTTCGCCGCGACGGCGAGAAACGTGAGCATGTGGCAGGACGACAGTGCCGACAACAGCATCTGCTCGGGGTCGGCGAGGGCCGGATCGCCGCCCAGGTCCGGTGATGGCCCTACCTTCAGCGTCTGCCCGCCGGAGTAGCGGATTTGGTGATTCGAGCGGTAGTTGCCGCGTGCGAACGGACCGCCGTCGCGCGACCAGTGCAATCCGATGCGATGTTCCGACATGACGATGCTCCTCGCTTTGACGGCACGGCTGCGCTCCGGCATGGTAGGCGCATGGCCGTCAAGCGTAAACCATCGCCGCGATGGCGTCATCGTGGCGCAAGCGGCGCCGCAGCATCGATCGCCGCGCGGCCGCCGCGGCACGGGTTGGCACGCGTGCTGTCGAAATTCGGCGTCTGTTCGCGCACGCAGGCGCAGGCGCTGATTCGTGCCGGCCGCGTGCGCGTGGACGGCTGCGTCGTCAGCGACCCGGAAACGCCGACCGACGCCGGCTCGGCGAATATCACGCTCGACGGCGTGCCGGTCGCCGCGGCGGAAAAAATATACCTGATGTTGAACAAGCCGCGTGGCTATGTCACGACGGCCCGCGACGAGCGCGGCCGCGATACGGTGTATACATTGCTGCAGGGCGCCGGCCTGCCGTGGCTGGGGCCGGCAGGACGCCTCGACAAGGCCAGCGAAGGCCTGCTGCTGCTGAGCAACGATGGCGCGTGGGCCGCGCGCCTGACCGATCCGGCCACGCACCTGGACAAGACCTATCACGTGCAGGTCGACACGTTGCCGGAAGAAAGTCTGCCGGCGCGGCTGCTGGCCGGCATCGAGGACGCCGGCGAGCACCTGGCCGCGAAATCGGCGCGGGAGCTGCGTCGCGGCGCAAAAAACGCATGGCTGCAGATCGTGCTCGACGAAGGCCGCAACCGGCAGATCCGGCGCCTGCTCGCGGCATTCGACATCAACGTGTTGCGACTCGTGCGTGTCGCGATCGGGCCGCTGGAGCTGGGCACCCTCGCACAAGGCAAATGGAGGGCATTGACTCCGGCCGAAGTCGAGGCGCTGGGTACCGCGAGGTCGATCCGGTTGCCGCCGTCGACCTGACGCCACGATCGATGTCTGTCCGCCTTGCCCAGGATCCGGCAGGAAGACCGGACATTCACGGCGATGGGCGCAAAGGACGCAGGCGCGAAGGAAGGAGATTGCGTTTTTCTTTGTGTCCTTCGTGTCGTTGTGGTAAGCCTTGAGCCGTTGATCCGCCCCTTGGCGAGAAAGCGGAAGAGCATGCCAAAATCCCATGTGCGGGCTGCCGACCTGCGCGGCGCGAGCCGCCTCGCGATCGACGCCACGATCGGCCTGACGAGCCTGGTCGAAACGATGCACCACAACATCCTGCGCACGCCCGGTGTATTGGGCGAGGCAACACAGCAGCCTGCGCGCGGGCTCACCGGTTTCGTATACAAATCCATTCGCGGCGTGACGCGCCTGGTCGGCGGTGGCATCGACGCGGTGCTTGCGCGATTCGCCCCGTCGTTTTCCAGCTCCAGCGAAGGAACATCGTCGGCCGAGCGCGAAGCGGTGCTGGCGGCACTCAATGGCGTGCTCGGCGATCATCTTCGGGACAGCGCGAATCCGCTGGCGATTCCGCTGCGCTTTCGACGCGACGGCCGGGCGCTCGATCTGGCACCGCAACGGCTGGCCGCGGCGATTCCGCAGGCAACCGGCAAGGTGCTGCTGCTGGTGCACGGCCTGTGCATGAACGATCTGCTGTGGCGGCGCAATGGCCATGACCACGGCGCCGCACTTGCGCTCGACGCCGGCTTCACGCCTGTCTACCTGCATTACAACAGTGGCTTGCATGTCTCTTCGAACGGACGCGAATTGGCTGGCCGGCTCGAAGCGCTGTTGCGCGCATGGCCGGTCCCGATCGAAGAGCTGGTGATACTTGCACACAGCATGGGCGGCCTCGTCGCGCGCAGCGCCTGCCACTACGGCGAACTCGCCCGACATGACTGGCGGCGCCGGCTGCGCAGCATGGTATTTCTCGGCACGCCGCACCATGGCGCGCCGCTCGAACGCGGCGGCAACTGGATCGATGCGGCGCTCGACGCCAGCCCCTACACGACGGCGTTCGCGCGGCTCGGCAAGATCCGCAGTGCCGGCATCACCGACCTGCGGCACGGCAGCATGCTCGACGAGGACTGGGAACGACGCGACCGTTTCGCGCGCACGCGGCGCGGGGCGGCGGCACTGTCGTTGCCGGTGGACGTCGACTGCCATGCGCTTGCCGCTTCGACTTCAGGCAAGTCCGGCGGCGTTGCCGGCCGGCTGCTCGGCGACGGTCTCGTGCCGGTCGCCAGCGCGCTCGGCCGGCACAAGGATCCGCGGCGCAGCCTGGCTTTTGCCAAGTCGCAGCAGTGGATCGGTTACGGCATGCACCACCTCGACCTGCTCGACAGCAGCAAGGTCTACTCACGCATCCGTCGCTGCCTGTGACCTCGACGGGTCCTCGATCCTTCGAGGCTTGCGTCGCCGATCCGGCTCCCGCTGCAAGTGTTGCAGGCGGCTAGGCGATCACCTCGCGGAACAGCCGCGCGAAATTGCCGCCGAGGATCTTGCCGATGCGCGCATCGGAGTGCCCGCGCTGGGCGAGCATCGCGGCGAGGATCT
>DATNFS010000115.1:0-4628 GCA_035606275.1 Rudaea sp. | reverse complement strand
GCCCGGGCCGCGGCTTGTCGATTTCGGGCATGCGCGGCTATACTCCGCGCCCCTCGCGCCGGAGTAGCTCAGCTGGTAGAGCAACGCATTCGTAATGCGTGGGTCGGGGGTTCGATTCCCTTCTCCGGCACCATTTTCAGGGCGATTAGCTCAGCGGTAGAGCACTGCTTTCACACGGCAGGGGTCAGTGGTTCGATCCCACTATCGCCCACCATTTTCTCTATCCCGAAGCCCGGCGATCAGGCCCGTGGCAGCGCAGCGCCGATCATGGGCCGTGGCCGCCGAGCGGCGAATAACCCAGCGCGGCGGCGCGTGCGGATTCCAGCGCCCACACGTCGTTTCGTTGCGGGACAAATTCGTGCGGGCCGGCGTCCAGTTCGCGCGGCGCCGTATAGGGTTTGCCGTCGAGCGTCCCTGCGACGTTGCCGGAATCCGAAACGATCGCGTAGCGGTTCGGCACCGCCAGGTCGAAGTCGATCGCAGCACCCGTGTCTGCCGCGCCGAGCAGTTTGCCGGTGACCTCGACATGCGGCGCGATGGCGACGTAGTTGCGCCGCACGAAATCCAGGTCGGTGCCGCGCTCGCGCTCGAATACCCCTACGCCGACGCGATCGTTGACCAGCCGCGCCGGAATGTCGTCGGCTATCGATCCTTCGTTCAGGCGGTACAGCGTGACGTTTTCGAGCAGCCAGTACGAAGGGCGCTGGCGGAAGATCGATTCGGCCTTGTCATCCATGACGTAGTCGCCCGGCGCGCTCAGCTGCAGCAGCGTGTGCAATTCGCTTTCGTATTGGCGCGCCTCGGCACGCCACGGGCGTGCATTGTGCAGGGTCAGGGCCAGTTCGGCCAGCAGGACAACCGCCACTGCGGTTCGCGTGCGCTGCCGCCCGGTCAGGTGCGCCAGCAGCATCGCGGCAAACGGTGCCAGCATCGGTATCAGCGGCAGCACATCCTGCTTGTCGAGCAGCGGCTGATAGCTGACGCGCAGCGCCGCGTAGATCAGCGCGACGCCCAGGACCCAGGCGCGCAGCGCGATCTTGTATGCATCACTGCGGACACGCAGCATCCACCACATGACCGCTGCCAGTAGCGGCAGCAGCAACGGAAACGCCGCGAGCCTGAAGCCGGCATGCGCCCATCGGCCGAGCCCGGGTGCAACATTGTGGACAAATAAACAATAACGGATCGCCTCCCACGCACCGGCGGCAGCGAATGCAAGGGCGATCGTCGCCGGCAGCACCGCGCCGCCGACCGCCGTCATTGCGGCAACGCGCAGCGTGATCCATGCTCCCGGCGGCCGTCGCTGCCAGATCAGCAGGGCAAGGATCAGTGCTGCCGCCAGCAGGGCCGAGGTGATCAGCACGGCGGATTTGATCGAGAATGCCAGCGCCAGCCCGGCCAGGAGGCCGCACTGGAGCGCGCGTCGCAGCGTCGGCGGCCCGCTGACCGCCACGAGAAGCGTCGCGATCCAGGCCGTGGCCCAGGCGTCGTCCGGGCGGAACTCGACGGAGCGGACGAAGAACGTCGGGTGCAAGGCCGTGACCGCAACGGCGATCCAGGCGATGTGCCGGTCGAACAGCCGCGCGGCCAGGCGATAGGTCAGCCAGAGGGTCAACGCGTACCAGGGAAGCACCGCCAGGCGCATCAGCGGCACGATGTCCGCGCGCTCGCCGAGTGCCGCCAGCAATGGCGCGTAGAGGATGTGGAACAGCGGCGCGTGATTGTCGAACAGGTCGCGGTACGGCAGGATGCCCTGCGTCCAGCTCCAGACGACATGCAGGTGCTGTGTCTCGTCCGAATTGACGCGCAGCGTCAGCGCCAGCCAGACGCGCAGCACCAGCAGCCCGACGAGTGCGGCCGCGACGACGGCGTGCCGGGTCTGCAACCGCACCGGGCCGGCGGGTATCGCGTCTGCCACAGTCGCCATCGCCTGCGTTGCTCCGAATCGGGACCCGGGCAATTTTCTGCGGACGATGTAAGCAACAGCTGCAAACGGTGTTAGGTGCGCCTGTATTTGCGTCTGGCGGCAGGCTTGGCGGGGGCTTCGGCTCGGCGCAAGGTCAAGCGTTTCAGTGCGTGGCCGATCTGGCCAAGCGCCGACCTGGTGGCTTCGACAGTCCACTCGAGCACGCGCCGCTCATCCAGCCCGCTGAACGCGCGCAGTGCGTCAGGCAGGGCGGTGATTGGCTCGCCGTGCAGCTTGGCAACGGCCTGGGCGCGCTTGCCGACCGCGTAGGTGACCATGGCGTTGCTGAATGCCGAAGATGCGATCGAAACCAGCGGCAGCACACGCAGCGCGACCACACCGCCGATGCGCCCGATGCTCTGCCGCAGCACCTGCCGCACGACCGTGTCGCTGGCGACGCTGGCGCTGGTTCCGAGCAGCTGCACCTTGCCGACCAGCGCGTCGAGCACCGGTTTGGGCAGGTCGACGTCGTACAGGACCAGGGTCTCCTCGATCAGCTCACGCTGGATGCGTGCAAGAAAGCTGGCATCGAGCAGCTCGCCGAACACGAAACCGAGCACGCGCGAGAGGCCCGGGATCGCTTCCCCGGCGGCAGTCAGGGCGCCCACGCTGGCGGCGCGCAGGCACTTGCGCCGCAGCAGGGCCATGAATTCGGCGTCGCGGGACCTGCCGGCGACGATCTGCGTGCTGGCTGTTCTGGGTGCCCTGGGTTTGCGCCGGATCGTCGCCATGATGCGCCGATGCTAGCAAATCGGGCGGGCGCCGGAGGCGGCGTGCCGGAACGTGTATCCTGAGTTATCCTGCGCGGCTCTTCGCAGCATCCACCGTCAATGCCTGACTTCGATCGCCACGACACCATTCGCGCCGTCGCGTACGCCGACGGCGTGCTGCGCCTGCTCGATCAACGCCGGCTGCCATTCGAGGAAGTCTATCTGGAGTGTCGCGATGCAGACGCCGTTGCCGATGCGATCCGCGACCTCGTGGTGCGGGGCGCGCCGGCGATCGGCATTGCGGCAGCCTGGGGCGTCGTGCTCGAGGCCAGGCGCCTGTCCGCTGCGGCCGCCGAAGTCTCGGCGCGAGCGCTCGATCCGGCCCTGCAGCGCCTGAACGCGGCGCGGCCGACCGCGGTGAACCTCGCCTGGGCCTTGCAACGCATGCGCGTCGTCGCCTCAGGCGCGACGGGCGATATCGCGGTCGCGTTGGCACGGGAAGCGCGCAAGATCCAGGATGAAGACCTGGCAGCGAACCGGCACATGGGGCAGTTGGGAGCCGGTCTCATCGCTGCGGGATCGGGTGTACTCACGCACTGCAATACCGGTTCTCTGGCAACAGCAGGCTTCGGTACGGCACTGGGTGTGATCCGCGCCGGCTACGCCAGCGGCCGGATCGCGCGCGTGTTCGCGGGCGAGACGCGTCCGTGGCAGCAGGGTGCGCGCCTGACCATGTGGGAACTGGCACGCGACCACATTCCGTCCAAGCTGATCGCCGACTCCGCGGCCGCGCATCTGATGAAATCCGGTGCCGTGCAGTGGGTGATCGTCGGTGCCGACCGCGTCGCCGCGAACGGCGACGCAGCGAACAAGATCGGCACCTACCAGCTGGCGATTTCCGCGCGCCATCACGGCGTCCGGTTCATGGTCGTCGCGCCGTCGTCGACGGTCGACATGCATACGGCCGAGGGAGCGGGCATAGAAATCGAATTGCGTGATCCGGCCGAATTGTTCGGCCTCGGCGGCAGGCGCAACGTGGTCGAAGGCGCCGACGCGTGGAACCCGGTGTTCGACGTCACGCCGGCGCAGCTCATAGACGCGTTCGTCTCGGAGCGGGGCGTCATCGAAAAGCCGAATGCAGCAAGCATGCGCGCGATGTTCGGCGCGCCGGCATGACGGTCCCGTCCGGCGTCCCTTGCGCCCGCCACGAGCGGCGTTCCAAGTGAAGGTCGCGCGCCAGCTCGTCCTGTTCGGCATTGGCGGTACGATCGGTTTCATCGTCGACGCCGGCGTACTGCAGCTGCTGGTCTCGGGACTGGCCTGGGACCGCTTCAGCGGCCGCCTGATTTCGTTCGTCTGCGCGGCGACGGCGACCTGGTTCTTCAATCGCCACTACACGTTTCGCGGCATCCGCCGGCATTCGCTGCTCGGAGAATGGGCGCGTTACATCTTCGCCATGAGCGGCGGTTTTGCCTGCAATTTCGCCACCTATTCGACCCTGGTGCTGTGGTTCAACCTCGACCGGCAGTACCTGATCCTCGGCGTTGCCGCCGGTTCGATCGCCGGGCTCGGCGTGAATTTCCTGGCCTCGCGCTACTGGGTCTACCGGCGCACGCATTGATTGCCGGCTCGGTATATAAATATACAAAAGCCGGGTTCCGCCTGTTTGCCGTCGTTCAAAACCGCCCTTCTGCAGCGGCCCGCGGCAGGGCCGGAAAGCGCCGCGAAAATCCTGCTAAGTCAATAGAAAACATTGATTTTTCAGAGGTCCCGAGGCCGCCTGATGTGGTACAATTTGCGCTTGTCTGGCCGACGCTGCCGGGCCTCCGTCCGCACCACATGAATCGGAAGAAAAAATACGATGGCTGAGCTGGCCAAAGAAGTCATTCGCGTCAATATCGAAGACGAAATGCGCAAGAGCTACCTCGATTACGCCATGAGCGTGATCGTGG
>DATNFS010000114.1:0-9992 GCA_035606275.1 Rudaea sp. | reverse complement strand
TTCGCAGATTCGACGCGCTGAAATTTTTCGAACTGGCGAGCGGTGCGCCAGGCAGCTCGTCCGTCGCAACCTGAAAAGCCGGCCTTCATTGAGCGCAGAGCTGTCGCCCAACTCCGCCTCGATCCCGCTGTCCAAGAGCGTGCATATCAGCATGCGAAGGCTGAGTTGTGCGTGCGATTCTGCGCACCTTCTCCGAAGCCCGACCGGGTCCTCCTGGGCTGGCTCCGCTCTCGAAGGTGTTTCTTTGGTGACTTTCTTTGCACCGGCAAAGAAAGTTACCCGCTGGCCGCAGGACAGCGGAAGCTCTGGCTTTCCCAGAATTGAACGCTGGCCGCAGGACAGCGGAAGCTCTGGCTTTCCCAGAATTGAACGCTGGCCGCAGGACAGCGAAAGCTCTGGCTCTTCGAAAGTTACACGCTGGCCGCAAGACAGCGCGAACCCGACGAGAGAAAAAGAGAGATGCGACGTCATGCCGGCGCCTCCGCGTCATGCGTTGACGCGTCGCCGCCGAAGCGCTTGCGCAGGCGCAGCGCCAGCCGGTCGAAGGCGAGGTAGATCACCGGCGTCGTGAACAGCGTCAGCACCTGGCTGACGATCATGCCGCCGACGATCGTGATGCCGAGCGGATGGCGCAGCTCGGAGCCGACGCCGGTGCCGAGCATCAGCGGCAGCGCGCCGAACAGCGCGGCGAGCGTGGTCATCAGGATCGGCCGGAAGCGCAGCAGGCAGGCCTGGTAGATCGCCTCGCGCGGCGGCTTGCCTTCGTTGCGTTCGGCGTCGAGAGCGAAGTCGACCATCATGATCGCGTTCTTCTTGACGATGCCGATCAGCAGGATGATGCCGATGATCGCGACGATGCCCAGGTCGTTGCGCGACAGCATCAGCGCGAGCAGCGCGCCGATGCCGGCCGACGGCAGCGTCGACAGGATCGTGATCGGATGGATGAAGCTTTCGTACAGCACGCCCAGCACGATATACATGGTCACGATCGCCGCGAGGATCAGCAGGATCGTGTTGGTCAGCGAGGCCTGGAACGCGAGCGCGGCGCCCTGGAAATTCGTGTCGATGCTCTGCGGGAGTTTCAGGTCCGCTTCGGTCTGCTTGATCGCCTCGACCGCCGCGCCGAGCGACGCGCCCGGCGCGATGTTGAACGAGATCGTCGTCGCCGGGAACTGGCCGATATGGCTGATCAGCAGCGGCGAGGCGCGTTCGCTCAAGGTCGTCAACGTCTCCAGCGGCAGTTGTCCGTTTGCCACTGCCGCTTGCGTCGTGCCGGACGTGACGCCGGGCGTCGCACCTTGCGGCGTGCCGCCGGCCGTCTGGCCGCCGGTGCTGCCGGCCGAGGCGATCGAGCCCTGCGGTGTCTGCGTCACGCTGTTGGCATTGCTCAGGCCCGGGATGTAGATCTTGCTCAGCGCCTTCGGCCCGCGCTGCAGTTCCGGTTGCACCTCGAGCACGACCCGATACTGGTTCGACTCGGTGTAGATCGTCGAGATCAGGCGCTGACCGAATGCGTCGTACAGGATCTGGTCGATCGCCGCCGGCGTGATGCCCAGGCGCCCGGCCGTGTCGCGGTCGATCGTCAGGTAGGCCTGCAGCCCGCGCGACTGCAGGTCGCTGGCGACGTCGGACAGTTCGGGCCGCTTGTTCAGCGCATCGACCAGCTTGGGCACCCATGTATTGAGATCGTCGATGTTCGGCGAGCCGAGCGTGAACTGGTACTGCGTGCGGCTGACGCGGTCCTCGATCGTCAGATCCTGCACCGGCTGCAGGTACAGCGCAATGCCGGTCACGTTGCGCGCGGACTTCTGCAGGCGCGCGATGACCGTCTCGACATCGTCGCGCGTGCCGTGCCGCTTGAGGTTGATCAGGAAGCGGCCGCTGTTCAAGGTCGTGTTGGTGCCGTCGACGCCGATGAACGACGACAGCGATTCGACCGCGGGATCCTTCAGTATCTCCTTGCCGAGCGCCTGCTGGCGTTCGGCCATCGCCGCGAACGAGATCGACTGCGAGGCTTCGGAAATCCCCTGGATCAGGCCGGTGTCCTGGATCGGGAAAAAACCTTTGGGGATGACGATGTACAGGATCACCGTCAGCACCAGCGTGCCGATCGCGACCAGCAGCGTGGCGAACTGGCGGTCGAGCACCCAGTTGAGCCAGCGTCCGTACGCGGCGATCAGGCGGTCGATCAGTTCGTGGCTCTTGCGCGCGAAGCGGCTTTCCTGCTCCGGCGTGTGATGGCGCAGGATCTTCGCGCACAGCATCGGCACCAGCGTCAGCGACACGATCGCCGAGATCACGATCGTCACGGCCAGCGTGATCGCGAACTGGCGGAACAGGCGGCCGACGACATCGCCCATGAACAGCAGCGGGATCAGCACGGCGAGCAGCGAGATCGTCAGCGAGATGATGGTGAAGCCGATCTGGCTCGAGCCCTTGAGCGCGGCGTCGAGCGGCTTGTCGCCCTCCTCGAGGTAGCGCGAGATGTTCTCGATCATGACGATCGCATCGTCGACGACGAACCCGGTCGAGATGGTGAGCGCCATCATCGTCAGGTTGTTGAGGCTGAAGCCGCACAGGTACATCACGCCGAACGTGCCGACCAGCGACAGCGGCACGGAGAAACTCGGGATCACTGTCGCCGGAAGATTGCGCAGGAAGACGAAGATCACGGCGACCACGAGCGCGACGGCGAGCAGCAGCTCGAACTGCACGTCGGCGACCGACGCGCGCACGGTCACGGTGCGGTCGGTCAGCACGCCGATGTCGACCGACGCCGGCATCGACTGGGTCAGCGCCGGCAGCTTCTGCTTGATCAGGTCGACGACCTGGATCACGTTCGCGCCGGGCTGGCGCTGGATGTTCATGATGATGCCCGGCACCGTGTCCTTCCACGCGGCGACCTTGTTGTTCTCGGCGCCGTCGACGATGTCGGCGACGTCGCGCAGGTGCACCGGAGCGCCGTTCTTGTAGGCGATGACGATGTCGCGGTAGGCGTCGGCGGATTTCAACTGGTCGTTGGCGTCGATCGTGTAGGAGCGCGTCGGTCCGTCGAAACTGCCTTTCGACGAATTGACGTTGGCGCTGCTGATCGCATTGCGCAGGTCTTCCAGGCTCATGCCGTAGGCGGCCAGCGCGGTCGGGTTGGCCTGCACGCGCACCGCCGGGCGCTGGCCGCCGGACAAGGTCACGAGGCCGACGCCGTCGATCTGCGAGATCTTCTGCGCCAGGCGCGTGTCGGCCAGGTCCTCGAGCTGCGTCAACGGCATGGTCTTGGAGGTGAGCGCCAACGCGAGGATCGGCGCGTCGGCCGGGTTGACCTTGCTGTAGATCGGCTGCGACGGCAGGTCGCTCGGCAGGAATGTTCCGGCCGCATTGATCGCGGCCTGCACTTCCTGCTCGGCGATGTCGAGGGTGAGCTCGAGGCTGAATTGCAGCGTCACGACCGACGCGCCGGCCGAACTCGTCGACGACATCTGGTTCAGGCCCGGCATCTGGCCGAGCTGGCGCTCCAGCGGCGCCGTCACCGACGAAGTCATGACCTCCGGACTCGCGCCGGGATACAGCGTCGTGATCTGGATCGTCGGGTAGTCGACTTCGGGCAGCGCCGACAGCGGCAGATAGCGGTAGGCGAGAATGCCGACCAGCAGGATCGCCAGCATCAGCAACGATGTGGCGACTGGCCGCAGGATGAAGATGCGTGACGGGTTCATTGCGTGCGAACTGCGTGCGTGGCCTGACGGCTGGAAGCGCAGGGCTGGGGGCTAGGGGCCGAGGGCTGCAGCGCTGCACCCGAACGACGATTGCCGATCCAGTTCCGCAACGAGCGCGCTCCCTCTCCTCCAACAGCCTTACCGTTGGGGAAGAGGGCCGCGGTGACGGGGAAACGCATTGCACTTCGGCAGCCGCGCAGCAAGACGCCGCGCCGGCCCCTCACCCAACCGTCTCTCCCGAGAGACTTCGGGGGAGCGGGCTTGGTTTCGACTTGGCACGAACGCGACATCATTGCTTGCCGCTATCTGCCGGCTTCGCATCAGCAGGCTTTGCATCTGCAGGCGTGGCCGGCGCGCCGTCGGCCGGATTGCTGCCAGGGGCACCCGTACCGGTGCCGGAGCTGTCACGGCGACGATGCTCGCCTTGTCCGCGTCCCTGCCCTTGTTGGCCGTCGCCGCGATTTCCGGTGCGCTTCGATGGATCGCCTTCGCCGGGTTTGGCGCTTGCCGAAGCCTTTTCACCGCTCGCTCCCGCGTTCTGCGGATTCTCGCCGGGCAACTCCACCTTGCTGCCTTCGCGCAGGCGGTCGGCTCCGCTCGTCACGACTTCCTCGCCGACCTTCAGGCCCTCGGTCACGGCAACGCGTTCGCCTTCGGTCGGTCCGGTCTTGATGTTGCGCACCGCGACGGTGTGATCCGGCTGCACGACATAGACGAACAACCCGTCGGATCCGCGCTCCAGCGATGAAGTCGGAATGACGGTGGCGTCATGCATCACGTCGAGCTGCAGCCGCACGTTGACGAACTGGTTGGGAAACAGGCTCTCGTCGGCATTCGCGAATTCCGCCTTGGCCTTGACCGTGCCGGTGGTCGTGTCGATCTGGTTGTCGAGGCTGGCCAGCGAACCGCTGGCGAGCCTGGTCTGGCCGCCGCGGTCGTAGACATCGACGCTCAGCGCGGTTCCGGCGTGCTGCTTGGCAAGCACGGCAGGCAGGTTGTCCTCGGGTATCGTGAACAGCACGTCGATCGGCAGGAGTTGCGTGATGACGACGATGCTGCCGCCGTTCTGCACGTTGTTGCCGGCATCGACCTGGCGCAGGCCGACGCGCCCGCTCACCGGCGCGACGATCTTGGTATAGCCCAGGTTGACCTTGGCGGTCTCCACCGGACCGCGATCCGAGCTCACGGTGCCTTCGTACTGGCGTACCAGCGACGCTTGCGAGTCGAGTTGCTGCTTGGCGATCGAATCCTGCTGGAACAGCGTGCGGTAGCGCTCCAGGTCGATGCGTGCGTTGGCGAGCAGCGCCTGGTCGCGCGCCGCAGTGCCTTCGGCCTGGGTCAACGCCGCCTGGAACGGTCGCGGATCGATCTCGGCGAGCAGGTCACCCTGCTTCACACGCTGGCCTTCCTTGAAGTTGACCGTCTGCAACTGCCCGCTGACCTGCGCACTGACCGTCACGACACGCAACGGCGTCACGGTACCGAGTGCATTGAGCACGATGTTGATGTCGCCATTCTCGACCTTGGCGGCGCCGACCGGCATCGGCAGCCCGCCGCCGGGCCCGCCCTGGCCGCCGCGTGCGCCACCGAAACGGCCGCCACCCGGCGCCTGCGCCGGTGTGGCATGCGCGAACCACCAGGCGATCGCGGCGATGACCAGCGCGGCGACGACGACGATCAGGAACGGCAGCCGTCGCGTCTTGGCCGGCCGCGGACGGCCGAACGTGGGATCTTTTGAGTCCATGCTCATGGCTTTTCTTGTTGTAGGAGTCGAAGGAGTGTGTCGCAGCGGCCAAAGAAGGCTCGCGACACGGCGCCGTCGGACACAAGATTATCCGGCGCCAAGTCAAGGATATCGGAATTTCGTGAGACAGCCGCAACTTAGCCCGCGCGTCGTTTAACCACGGTTGCTCGCCGGTAAAACGCGGTAAAACGATGTAAAGCGCGAAACTCGAGACGATGGCAGAATGGGCGGTGCCCTCGAAGCGACGCGTGCGGCGTGGTCTTCCGTGGCAGTGCGGTGAACCCGCAAGCCCCGTTGGCGAATTAACCAGCTCGCGCCTCCCGGAAGTCGTCCATGCAGAAAGTCGCTCTCGCTCTCTTCCTCTTGTTCGCCGGCGCTCCGCTGCAGGCATGGGCCTGCTCCGCCTGCGGCTGCACGCTCAGTTCGGATTGGGCCAGCCAGGGCTTCGCCGTCAGCGGCGGCTGGCGTGCCGACGTGCGCTTCGATTACTTCGACCAGGACCAGCTGCGCTCCGGCACCGGCAGCGTCGCCCGCTCGAGCCTGCAGTTGCCGAACGAAACGGAAATCCAGCAATACACGATCAACCGCAACTACGGCTTCGATCTGGATTACAGCCCGAACAAGGACTGGGGCGTCAACTTCATGCTGCCGTGGTACGACCGTTCGCATGCAACGATCGCCGAAGGCGACAGCGACGTTTCGACCTCGCACGACACCGGCATCGGCGACCTGCGCGTGATCGGCCGCTACACGGGCCTGGATGAGCAGCGCAGCACCGGCATCGAGTTCGGCCTGAAGTTGCCGACCGGTTCGTTCGGCAGCGACTTCCGCACCGGCCCGCAGGCCGGCGAAGTGCTGGACCGCGGCCTGCAGCTCGGCACCGGCACGACCGACCTGCTGCTCGGAGTATACAAATTCGGCATGTTCGCGCCGGACTGGGGCTATTTCGCGCACGCGCTGCTGTCGCAGCCGCTGGATTCGCGCGAGGACTTCCGCCCGGGCACCGGCATCAACCTCAACTTCGGCACGCGCTATACGGCCAGCGAGACATTGCAGCCGCAGCTCCAGATCAACGCGCGCTTTGAAAAGCGCGAAAGCGGCGCCAATGCGGACGTCGAAAACAGCGGTGCGTCGCTGGTCTACCTGAGTCCCGGCATCAACTGGAATGTTTCACGGCGGTTTTCCGCGTACGCGTTCGTGCAGGCGCCGATCTACCAGCGCGTCAACGGCCTGCAGATCGAGGCGACCTGGCTCGCCTCGGTCGGGCTGCACTACATTTTCTAGATGGAGCCAGGGCCGGGAGCCGAAGCGCCGGCTCGCATGCCTCCAGCCAGCGCTACTTCTTGCCGGCGCTGCCGCCGTCTTTGGATTTCGCCGCCGCTTCGTCCGGCTTGTAGTCGCCGATGACGCCCTTCAGCGGGCAGACGTTGAAGACCGGACAACCCTTGCAGCCGACGGCCAATGCAACCGGACACAGAACCATGGCGTTCTCCCGCCCCGCTGTCGCGACAGCGCCACTGTACGCCGATCGCAGCACGATGGGCGACCCGGGGGAAAAATATCCTGGCGGACGGTGAATCCGGGTTCTGCTGCGCTTGCCGGCAATGCCGACAAGCATGCCCCGCGCCGAGCTACTTTTTCTCGGCGAAGATCGCGATGTGCATCTTGCCGTCCCGGTCGATCCAGCCTCGATACATGCCTTCGGTGTTGAATGGTGTGGCGATGTTGCCTTCGGCATCGAGCGCGATCACGCCGCCGTCGCCGCCGAGTTTCGGCACGATCCCCATGACCACGTCGTCGGCAGCCTGAGCGATGGATTCTCCCTTGTATTCGACGCGTGCGCAGATGTCATGCGCGGCGTTGGCGCGAATGTAGAATTCGCCCCAGCCAGTCGCCGACACGGCGCACTTGGCGTTGGCGTAGGTGCCGGCACCGATGATCGGCGAATCGCCCACGCGGCCGAAGCGCTTGTTCGTCATGCCGCCGGTCGAGGTGCCTGCCGCCAGATGCCCGGCCATGTCGAGCGCAACCGCGCCGACCGTGCCGTGGTGCGGCGCCTTGGCCGGATCGACCGCCTGTTGCCGCTCTTCCTTCAACGCGTTCTGCAGTTCCTGCCAGCGCGCCTCGGTGTAGAAGTACTTCGGATCGACCAGCGTCATGCCGATCGATTCGGCAAACGTCTCGGCGCCGTCGCCGACCAGCATGACGTGCTGCGATTTCTCCATTACTGCGCGCGCGAGCAGGATCGGGTTCTTGACGCGGTGCACGTTGGCGACGCTGCCGGCGCGCTGTGTTGCGCCGTCCATGATCGAGGCATCCAGCTCGTTCTTGCCGTCATGATTGAACACGGCGCCCTTGCCGGCGTTGAACAGCGGCGAATCTTCCATCAGCACGATCGCCTTGCTGACTGCGTCGAGCCCGCTGCCGCCGGACTTGAGCACGGCATAGCCGCTCTGAAGCGCCTTCTGCAGCTCGGCCCGCATCGCCTTTTCCTTGTCCGCGGTGACCTCCTTCGCAACCACCCCGGCGCCACCGTGGATGACGAATACCGGCACAACGGCACGCGCCTGCCCTGTACCCGTCAGCGAGCTCATCGCCAATACCAGGGCGGCGGAAAACAACAGTCGTGCGGCTTGCAGCATGGCGAAAAATCTCCGGTTTGGGGCATCGGTCGAGTATAGCCAGTGCGCCGGCCGCGCGCCTCACTGCGGCGGCAGCGGTTGCGGCTGCGCCAGCGGGAAACGAATCGTGACCGTCGTGCCGATGCCGAGCTCGCTGGCAATCTCGACCGGCCAGGCAAAGCGGTCGGACAGGCGCTTGACGATGGTAAGGCCGACGCCGTGACCGCCGCGCTGGCTGCGGCCGCCGCGGAAATAGGCCTGGAATGCCTGCGCGACTTCCTCGTCGCTCATGCCGATGCCGCTGTCCTGCACCTGCACGAAATCGTTGCCGACACTGACGCAGACTTCGCCGTACTCGGTGTACAGGCAGGCGTTGCGCACGAGGTTGCCGACCATCACTGCAAACACGCGCGGCGACGCGTTCAGCAGGAAACTCCCCTCTTCCTCGATGCGCAGGTCGATCGGCCGGCCCGCAACGAGCGGCTGGGCGCGCTCGACTTCCTCGCGCGCGATATCGTTGGCGAGGAATTCCTCCTCCGGCAAGCCGGTGTCCGACTCGCGCGCGAGCAGCAACAAGGCCTCCATCAGTGCCTCCATGTCGCGCGCGGACCGCTCGATGCGCGCCAGCGTGCGATGCGCGAACGGCGACAGCTCTTCTTCCTGCAACACCTCCGCGGCGACCTTGATCACCGTCAACGGACTGCGCAGCTCGTGGCTCGCGTCACGCGTGAAGTTGCGCTCGCGTTCGACGAAATCCTCGATGCGGCTGGCGAAGCCGTGCAGTGCGCGCGCCAGCGTCTCGACGTCGCCGTCGCGGTTCTGGCTCGTTCCGGGATCGAGCGCCGCCAGGTTCGGCTGTTTCGGGTCCCAGTCGCGCACGACCTTGGCCAATGCGATCACCGGCGACAAGGCGCGGCGCGAGGCGCGATAGGTCAGCCAGGTGGTGATGTAGATGATGATGAGCACCAGGATCAGCGGCACGAAGCCGAACAGGAAGGCGAGCCGCCCGACCTGCTCCTGGTTGAACACGAGGTACAGGCGCCCGGCCGACCCGTCCGACACGAACACGACGATCTCGCCGGCATCGCCCGCGACGCGGTGATAGCCCGGAGTGAGCTCGCGCAACACCGACGGCAGCTGCGCCCGCTCCTGCTCGCCGTGCACGAGGTAGCCGGTCATGTTGTTGGTCAGCGGCACCGGTGCCTGCGGGTCGCGCGCGAGGCGTTGCCAGTAGAACGCCGCCTCGCCGGTCAGCGCCCGGCGGATCAACACGTCTTCGAGCACGGTCGCGGCGCCGTAGACACCGAGGATCGTCGCAAAGCTGATCGCGGCGACCTGCAGGACGAACACGACCCAGAGTTTGCGGCGAATGCCGGTGCGCAGGCGCATTTTTTTCTACATCCCCGGAATTCGTCAGCGCCGAAGCTCGGCCGTAGGCGGAGCTTAAAGACTCGCCACGAAGGACACAAAGGACGCGAGGGAAAACTTCCCGATTCAACGCAAGCGCACAACCGTGCGCCAGCCGGGAATGCAAAAAGGCAACGCGTCGGCTTCCCTCCGGCTTCTTCGTGTCCCTTCGTGTGCTTGCCGTCCTTCGTGGTGGCGCCCTTGCCGCGGCTTCCGTGAAGCGGCCTTGGCCCGGCGTCAGCCCGCGCGGCTCGCGGCGATCTCGGCGTCGAGATCGGCCAGGCGGTAGCCGGCGCTGTGAATCGTGTGCAGCAGCGGCTTCTGGAACGGCTTGTCGATAATTTTGCGCAAATTATACAAATGGCTGCGCAACGTATCCGAGTCGGGCAGCAGGTCACCCCATACTTCGCGCTCGATGTCGCGGCGGCTGACCACGCGCGGCGACTCGCGCATCAGGATCATCAGCAGGCGCAGGCCGATCGGCGACACCATCAGTTCCTGGCCGGC
>DATNFS010000113.1:0-11605 GCA_035606275.1 Rudaea sp. | reverse complement strand
TTTTTCTTCGGAATGTACAGGTCGGTAATTGTACCTTCGTATACTTCCGCGGCCATGCCGACCGACTCGGACAAGGTCGGGTGCGGATGCACGGTCAGGCCGATGTCGGCCGCCTCGCAGCCCATCTCGATCGCGAGCGCGACTTCGGAAATCAGGTCGCCGGCGTTCGGACCAACGATGCCGGCGCCGATGACGCGATGCGTTGCTTCGTCGAAGATCAGCTTGGTGAAGCCTTCGGTGCGGCCGATGCCGATCGCGCGGCCGGATGCCGCGTACGGGAACTTGCCGATGCCGTACCGGATGCCGTCCTTTTTCGCCTCGCCCTCGGTCACGCCGACCCAGGCGACTTCCGGATCGGTATAGGCCACGCTCGGGATCACGCGCGCGACGAACTCGCTCTTTTCGCCGGCGCAGACTTCGGCCGCGACCTTGCCCTCGTGCGTCGCCTTGTGCGCCAGCATCGGATTGCCGACGATGTCGCCGATCGCGAAGATGTGCGGCACGTTCGTGCGCATCTGCTTGTCGACCGGAATGAAGCCGCGCTCGGTCACCGCGACGCCGGCCTTGTCGGCGTCGATCTTCCTGCCGTTCGGCGTGCGGCCGACCGCGACGAGCACGCGGTCATAGAGTTGCGGCTCGGGCGCCTTGTCGCCCTCGAATGTCGCCTTCATGCCGGCCTTCGTCGCCTCGATCTTCGCGACTTTCACCTTGAGGTGGATGCCGGCGTAACGCTTGGTCAGGCGCTGGGCGAGCGGCCGCACGAGATCCGGATCGGCGCCCGGCATCAGCTGGTCGAGCAGTTCGACGACCGTGACTTGGCTGCCGAGCGCGTCGTAGACGCAGGCCATCTCCAGGCCGATGATGCCGCCGCCGACGACCAGCAGTCTTTTCGGCACGTCCTTGAGCAGCAGCGCGTCGGTCGAATCCATCATGCGCGGGTCGTCCCACGGGAAACCCGGCAGCTTCACCGCCTGCGAGCCGGCCGCGATGATGCACTTCTCGAAGCGCACCAGTTTTTTTCCGCCGTTGCCTTCGACCTCGATCTCGTTCGCCGAGACGAACTTGCCGGTGCCCTGCACGATCGCGACCTTGCGCTGCTTGCTCATGCCGGCCAGGCCGCCGGTCAGCTGCGCGACGACCTTGTCCTTGAAGGCGCCGAGCTTGCCGATGTCGATTTTCGGTTCGCCGAACGCGATGCCGATATCGGCCGAGTGCGCCGCCTCGTCGATCAGCCGGGCGGCGTGCAGCAGCGCCTTCGACGGGATGCAGCCGACGTTGAGGCAGACGCCGCCGAGCGTGGCGTAGCGCTCGATCAGCACGGTGTTCTGGCCCAGATCCGCCGCGCGGAACGCGGCCGTGTAGCCGCCGGGGCCCGAGCCGAGCACGACGACCTGGCATTCGACGTCGGCCTTGCGCCCGATGCCCGCGGCGGCCTGCGGCGCGCTTGCTTGGCTTCCCCCGCCCGCGGGGGAAGCTGCCCGAAGGGCTGGAGGGAGCGACGCCGAAGGTGCGACCGCATCGGCAGATTTGCCGCCATCCGCCTGCGCCACCTTTCCCCGCTCCGCGAGCGAAGGAGACGTCTGCGCCGGCGAGGCTGCCGCACCAGCCGCCTCGATTACGGCAACCACGGTTCCTTCCGAGATCTCGTCGCCCAGCTTGACCCTGACCTCCTTGACCACGCCGTCGATCGTCGACGGCACTTCCATCGTAGCCTTGTCCGATTCGAGCGTGACCAGGCCCTGGTCCTTGGCGACCGCGTCACCGGCCTTCACCAGCACCTCGATGACCGGGACGTTCGTGTAGTTGCCGATGTCCGGGACCTTGACTTCAGTTGTTGCCACGTCTTGACTCCTGCCGATTGCGGGCGTGCCTTGGCCCCGGATTATCTCGAGCTCCCTGGTTTCTACAGCAAGCTGCGCCGCATGTCGGCCAGCAAGGTCGCCAGGTAGGCGGTGAAGCGCGCGGCCGACGCACCGTCGATGACGCGGTGGTCGTAGCTCAGCGACAGCGGCAGGATCAGGCGCGGCGCGAACGCCTTGCCGTCCCAGACCGGCTTCATCGCCGACTTCGACACGCCCAGGATCGCCACTTCCGGCGCGTTGACGATCGGCGTGAACGCCGTGCCGCCGATGCCGCCGAGCGACGAGATCGAAAAGCAGCCGCCGGACATGTCGGCCGGCCCGAGCTTGCCCTCGCGCGCCCGCGCCGCCAGTGCGCCGGTCTCCTGGGTGATCGCGACGATGCCCTTCTTGTCGGCATCCTTGAGCACCGGCACAACCAGCCCGTTCGGCGTGTCGGCCGCAAAGCCGATATGGAAGTATTTCTTCAGTATCAGGTTCTCGCCGCTCGCATCGAGCGATGCATTGAAATCCGGGTATTTCTTCAAGGCGGCGACGACCGCCTTGATGATGAAGCCGAGCATCGTGAACTTGATGCCCGCCTTCTCGTTCTCCTTGTTCAGCGCGACGCGCAGCGCTTCGAGCTCGGTCACGTCGGCATCGTCGTGCTGCGTGACGTGCGGGATCATGACCCAGTTGCGCGCCAGGTTCGCGCCGGAGATCTTCTTGATCTTCGGCAGCGGCCTGGTTTCCACTTCGCCAAATTTGGAAAAATCCACTTGTGGCCAAGGCAGCAGATTGAGCCCGGTGCTGCCGCCGGCTGCCGCGCGCGGTGCGGCGCCCGTGGCCAGGGCCTGCTTGACGAAGTTCTGCACGTCGTCCTTGGTGATGCGGTTCTTGCGGCCGCTGCCGCTGACCTTGCCGAGGTCCACGCCGAGCTCGCGTGCGAACAGGCGGATCGCCGGGCTGGCGTACGGCACCTTGTCCGGCATGACCGTTTCGGCACCGAAGTTCACCGGCGGCGAACGCGGCGCATCGGGCTGGCTTCGCCCGCTTGCGGAGGAAGCTGCAACGGCTGTAGGGGGCGCCGCAGCGGTCTCGGCGGGCGCCTTCGGCGCCTTCCCCTCTCCCTGACCCTCTCCCACCGGGGGATTCGGAGAAGAAGCCGGCGCCTCGGTCCTGTTCGGTGCGTTGGCGTTCGCGGGGGCGGCAGCGCCTTGGCCTTCCGCCTCGATCAGCGCAACAACGGTGCCTTCCGATACTTCGTCGTTGAGCTTGACCCTGACCTCCTTGACCACGCCGGCCATGCTCGACGGCACTTCCATCGTCGCCTTGTCGGATTCCAGCGTGACCAGGCCCTGATCTTTCGCTACTGTGTCACCGGCCTTGACCAGAACCTCGATCACCGGGACATTGGTGTAGTTGCCGATGTCGGGGACTTTTACCTCACTGACCTGACCCATGGTGTCCTCGTGTCCGTTGCGCTTGCCGCGGCGCGTGTGGCGAACGGCGAGGATAACGCATGGCCATGGGCCGGGGCGATCGGGTTTCGTCGGGGCCAACCGGCAGCGCGCGGGTGCGCGCCGACGCAACGGCGTCCGAACGCGCATGACTTTCGGCCCATTCGGCGGGTCTGCGTGCTGGTGTTATATATAGGTATTACACCTTCAGACTTTCGACAAGGGGTTCCCGTTCGATGCTCACGATCCGCGAATTGTCCAAGACCTACGCCAACGGCGTGCGGGCCCTCACGAATGTGTCGCTCGACATCCCGAACGGCATGTTCGGCCTGCTCGGGCCCAACGGCGCCGGCAAGTCCACGCTGATGCGCACGATCGCGACGCTGCAGGATGCCGACAGCGGCAGCATCCATCTCAACGATCTGGACGTGCTCGCCGACAAGCCGGCGGCGCGGCGCCTGCTCGGCTACCTGCCGCAGGAGTTCGGCGTCTATCCGAAAGTCAGCGCCGAGGCGATGCTCGATCATTTCGCCGTGCTCAAGGGCGTCGTCGCGCGCGGCGAACGCAAGGCGCTGGTCGAGGCATTGCTCAAGCAGGTCAACCTGTGGGACGTGCGCAAGCGCAAGCTCGGCACGTTTTCCGGCGGCATGCGCCAGCGCTTCGGCATCGCGCAGGCGCTGATCGGCAACCCGAAGCTGATCATCGTCGATGAGCCGACCGCAGGCCTCGATCCGGAGGAACGCAACCGTTTCCTCAACCTGCTCGCCGAAATCGGCGAGAACGTCGTCGTGATCCTGTCGACGCACATCGTCGAGGACGTCACCGACCTGTGCCCGCGCATGGCGATCATCGCGCAGGGCCAGGTGCGCCTGACCGGTCAGCCGTCCGAGGCGATCCGCGCGCTCGACGGCCGCGTCTGGCGCAAGACCATCGCCAACGCCGCGATCGAGGACTACCGCCAGCGCATGACCGTGCTGTCGACGCGCCTGGCCGGCGGCAAGACGGTCCTGCACGTGCTCGCCGACGCCATTCCGGAGGGCGGCTTCGAGGCGGTGACGCCGGATCTGGAAGACGTCTATTTCGGCCAGTTGCGGATGCACGCCGCCGCGCGTGCGGCCTGACGACGATGACGATGTTCTCCGAAATCTTCCGCTTCGAACTGCGCCAGCAGCTCAGGAGCCCGCTGTTCTGGATGATCGCATTCGCGTTCGGCGCGCTTGCGTTCGCCGCGGCCGGCTCCGATCACATCCGCCTCGGCGGCGGCATCGGCAACACGCATCGCAACGCACCGTTCGTGGTGGTGCAGATGCTGACGATCTTCACGATCCTGGGCATGTTCCTGGTCACGGTTTTCGTGGCCGGTGCCGCGCTGCGCGACTACGATGCCGGCACGGCGGAGCTGTTCTTCGCCACGCCGCTGTCGCGCGGCGCCTATCTCGGCGGACGCTTTGCCGCCGGCTACGTTGCCGCGGTCGGCGTGCTCGTCGTCGTCGCACTCGGCCTGCTGACCGGCGTGCTGATGCCGTGGGTCGATCCGGCCCGGCTCGGGCCAACCTCGCCCGGCACCTATCTTTACGGCTTCGGCGTGGCCGTGCTGCCCGACATGTTCTTCCTGTCGGCACTGATGTTCCTGCTCGCGACACTGACGCGTTCGATGCTCGGCACCTACATCGGCGTGATCGCGTTCTTCGTGCTCTGGCAGATCGCCGCCGTCGCGACCGACAGCCCGGATCACCTGACACTCGGCGCGATCATCGATCCGTTCGGTCTCGGCGCATTCGACGCCGCCACGCGCTACTGGTCGGCCGAGGACCGCAATACGCGCCTGCCCGACGTGGTGGGCCTGCTGCTGCTCAACCGCGCCCTGTGGCTGGCGATCGGCATGGCGCTCGTGCTGGCGACGATCGCCTGGTTCCGGCCGGAGCGCGAGGGCCTGCGTCTGTGGCGCCGCAAACCGAAGGCGATCGCGGCGGCAGCCGGCGAGCCCGCGCATCACACCATGGCGCTTCCGGCGGTGACGCTGCACGGCGGCACGGCCGCGCGCTTCAGCCAGTACTTCAAGCTGGCGGCGTTCGACATGCGCGGCGTGCTGTTCGGCGTCGCGTTCCTGGTCATGCTCGCGTTCGGGCTGCTCAACCTCGGCGGCAGCCTCGCACTCGGCGCGGAACTGTTCGGCACGAAAATCTACCCGGTCACGCACCAGATGACCGAGCAGATGGACGGCAGCTACAACTTCCTGCTGATCATCATCATCGCGTTCTATGCCGGCGAACTGGTCTGGCGCGAGCGCAGCGCGCACATCAGCGAAGTGACCGATGCGTTCTCGCTGCCGGATTTCATCCCGCTGCTGTCGAAGCTGACCGCGATGATCGCGGTCATCGTCGTGTTCCTCGCCGCCGGCGCACTCGAATGCATCGGCTACCAGCTGATCCGCGGCTACACCCATTTCGAGCCGGCCCTGTACCTGTCGTACATCGCGCTGAACACGCTGCGCTTCGCGCTGGTCGGCGCGCTCGCGCTGTTCCTGCAGGTGATCGCCAACAACAAGTTCCTCGGCTATCTGCTGATCGTGGTCTATTTCGTCAGCCGCATCGCGCTGACGCAGCTGCATTTCGATCACAACCTGTACAACTTCGGCAGCGCGCCGGGGCTGCCGTACTCGGACATGAACGGCTACGGTCATTTCCTCGCCGGCCACCTGTGGTTCCGCGCCTATTGGGCGAGCCTCGCGGTCGCGCTGCTGGTCGCCGCCGCGCTGTTCTGGGTGCGCGGCACGGCGCAGGGCTGGAAGGAACGCTCGCGCATCGCGCGCCAGCGTTTCGGCACGACGCCGCGCGCCCTGCTCGCCGCGTCGCTGCTTGCGTTCGCCGGCCTCGGCGGCTGGATCTACTACAACACGAACGTGATCAACCGCTACGTGCCCGGCGACACCGCCAAACGGCAGCAGGCCGACTACGAGAAGCTCTATCGCCGATACCTCGACCTGCCGCAGCCCAAGATCACCGACGTCAAGGTCGACCTCGACCTGTATCCGCACGATCGCCGCGTCGACGTGCGCGGGCACTACGTGCTGGCGAACAAGACCGACAAGGCGATCAGCGACCTGCACATGCGCCTGCCTTACCAGATGAAGGCGATCGCGCTCGACTTCGCGCCGCACGAGGTGGTCAGCGACGATCGCGTGCACGGCTACACGATCTTCAGGCTCAAGACGCCGCTGGCGCCCGGCGCAACGATGAACTTCGACTACACGCTGCAGGGATGGAGCCGCGGCTTCCGCAACACGCCGGACGATTACCACATCGTCGACAACGGCACGCTGCTCGACAGCCGCATGCTGCCGCACTTCGGCTACGACGAGGGCGGCCAGCTGGAAGACCGCAACGACCGGCGCGAGTACGGCCTGCCGCCGGCGCCGCGCATGCCGAAGATCGACGACGAGGCAGCGCGCCAGTTCAACCTGCTCGGCCGCGACGCCGACTGGGTCACGTTCGAGACGACCATATCGACCGTGCCGGACCAGATCGCGCTCGCGCCGGGCTACCTTGACAAGGAATGGACCGAAACAAATGCGTCGGGCCAGGCGCGGCGCTACTTCCACTACAAGATGGACACGCCGATCCTCGATTTCTTCTCGTTCCAGTCGGCGAAGTACGCGGTGAAGAAGGACACGCTCGACGGCATCTCGCTCGAGATCTACTACCATCCGGAGCACGCCTACAACGTCGACCGCATCATGGACGCGATGAAGAAATCGCTGGCCTATTACGGCACCGCGTTCGCGCCGTTCCAGTTCCGCCAGATGCGCATCCTCGAGTTCCCCGGCTACGAGCGCTTCGCGCAGAGTTTCGCCAACACGGTGCCGTTTTCCGAGTCGATCGGCTTCACCGCCGACCTGCGTGATCCGGAGTCTATCGACTATGCGTTCTACGTGACGGCGCACGAAGTCGGCCACCAGTGGTGGGCGCACCAGGTGATCGGCGCGTTCCTGCAGGGCGTGACGATGCTGGACGAGACCTTCGCGCAATATTCGGCGCTGATGGTGCAGGAGAAGGAATACGGTCCGGCCAAGATGCGCAAGTTCCTCAAGTACGAACTCGACCGCTACCTGCGCGGCCGCAGCGGCGAGGTGGTCGAGGAGATGCCGCTCGCGCTGAACGAGAACCAGCAGTACATCCACTACCGCAAGGGCTCGGTCGTCATGTACGCGCTGAAGGATTACCTCGGCCAGGCGCTGGTCGACAAGACGCTGGCGCGTTTCGACCACGACAAGGCGTTCCAGCAGCCGCCGTACACGACCTCGCGCGAGTTCCTCGATTACCTGAAGCAGGACGCCGGCCCGCAGTGGTCGTCGCTGATCACCGACCTGTTCGAGAAGATCACGATTTTCGACGACCGCGTGACCGCGGTGACGGCGAAGAAGCGCGCCGACGGCAAGTACGACGTCACGCTGTCGCTGCACACCGGCAAGATCTACGCCGACGGCGTCGGCAAGGAGACCAGGGCGACGTTCGACATTCCGGTCGACATCGGCGTATTCGCAAAATCGGCGGACGGCCGCGAGCAGAACGAGAAAGTGCTGTACCTGGAAAAGCGCGCGATCGCCGACGGCGACAGCAGCATCACCGTCACGGTCGACGGCGAGCCGTACGAGGCCGGCATCGATCCGTTCAACAAGCTGGTCGACCGCGTGTCGGACGACAACCGCATGCGCGCGACGCTGCAGTAGCGACTCGCTGGCGCCGAAATCATCTTCGCGTCGACACGCGGGGCGGCCGCAAACGATCCTCGACGCGCTGTGGGATCGTGGCGAACGCCTCGCGTTTTTTTCGCCGCGTTGCCGTCGGTCCGGTCCACATCCCGCCTCACCTTCGGTCTGCGCATGCGACGCCAGGACTCACGCCATCCCTGGCGTTCGCCGTTCGGCCCGGCTTCGCCGTTCGCGCGCCGCTCCCGGCCCGCGCAGCCAGGGGGTAAACGCGCGGGATAGTCCTCGCAAGCAGCCATCCATGCGAGCGATTCCCGTTCGGCATCCTGCCTGGTTCACGCATGCGATGCCATTACTCGCGCCATCCATGGCGCTCGCCCTTCGGGCCGGCTCCGCCGTGCGCGCGCCGCTCCCGGCGCGCACAGTCAAGGCATCGCATCAGCGCGTGAACCTCAACCGCCGCGTTCCTTCTCGTTGTGCTTCTTGTCGTAGATGCGCCGGCTCTGGTGGTTTTCACGGCCCTGGATATGCGCCTGCTCCTTCGCGCCGACGTGACCGTTGGCCGCGGCATTGGCTTCATTGCGATTGATCCGCGCCTGGCCGCTCTCGAGGTGGCCGGCCTCCCTGTTGGTCAGGCGCCCGGAATTGACGCCGTTGGCGATGCGCTGTTGCTGGTTGGCGTTGCGCTGCACGTCGGCCTGCAGGCGCCGCGACGAGGCCGAGTTCGGATTGCCGGTCGCGCCGTTGTGCTTGTCGCGATAGATGTCGTTGCTGACATGGTTCTGCTCGCGGTTGATCTGCGCCTTCTCCTGCGGCGTCAGCGCGCCGCCGCTCCTCAGATCGTGCGCCTCCTGCCGGTCGATGTGCTGCTCCTGGCGCTCGAGCGTGCCGGCCTCCTTGGTCGACAACTGGCCGGACTGAAGACCTTGCTCGATGCGATCCTGCTGGTTCGCGTCGCGTTGCGTTTCGACAGCCGCGCCTTGCTGTGCCTGAGCGGCGGCCGAAAACGCCAACGTGAGTGCCAATGCGATCAGACTGCGCTTCATGGATGTCTCTCCCTGGGATTGTTGACTTGCGATCTGCAAGCAACGCAGTGCGCCGGCGCGCGTTGACGACGCCGACAAATGCCGGATGACCGGCAGGCGCGATCCGGACTACGCCGGCCGATTCGGACGCTAGCGGGGCGCCTCGTCGACCGCGGCGGCCAGTTTCGGCAGCGCATTCGCGGTCGCGTTGTCCTGGTTCTCCTTCAGCCAGGTCATCGCGCGATGCACGCGCGCGTAGCCGCTGGGATGATCGTAGAACACGATCTCCTCGAGCGTGCCGGGATGGATCTTGCGATACGTCGACAGGCGCATCGCCGCCATGGCGAAGCCGTTCGGCTCGCGCGCCGCGTTGAGCCCGAATGCGTCGGCCTCGGCTTCCATCTGCCGCACGATCGAATTGGTCAGCGGCGTGGCGAGGAAGAAAAACACGGACAGGATCGCGCCGGCCAGCGGCAACGCCGCCGGATCGTCGCGGCCTTCCAGGCCCAGCTCGTAACCCCAGCGCCGCAGCGCGCGATCGAGCACCCGGTGCGTGAACCAGAAGCCGAACACGAGCACCAGCGTGACGTAGATCGTGCCGCGCAGACCGTGGTTCAACACGTAGTGGCCCATTTCGTGGCCGAGCACGGCCTTGATCTCCGGCTCCGAGGTCTTGTCGAGCAGGTTGTCGTTCAACGACACGCGCGTGGTGCCGGCGAAACCCGACACGTTGGCGCTGATGCGCGTGGTCTGGCGCGACGCATCGAACTCGACCACGTGATCGGTCGGAATCTGGTTCGCACGCGCCAGCGACAGCACCGCTTCGCGCACGTTGCCCTCGCGCAGCGGCTTGTAGTCGTTGAACAGCGGCGCGACATAGACCGGCGCGAGCATCATCGCGAACAGCGAAAACACGAAACCGATGCCGCTGGCCCAGATCCACCAGCGCTCGCCGGTGCGGCGTACCGCGGCGTACACCGCCACGAGCACGAGCGGCAGCACGATCGCGCTGACCATCAGCGACTTCAGCGCGTCGCCGAACCAGCCGGGGAAGTCCTGCGTCGCCAGTCCGTACTGGTGTTCGCGCAGGTAGTCGGTGTAGATCGACGCCGGCAGGTTCAGCACGAAGCTCACGAGCACGAACAGCAGCACGTAAAGCCATGTGTACAGCCATGGCCGCGGGCTGAGGCTGCGTGCGAGGTTGCGCATGCGCGTCGAGATGCCGCCCCGCAGCAGCAGCAGCGCCACGGCCAGCCCGTACAGCAGGTCCCACAGCTGCAGCCAGTAGCCGCCTTCGAAATAGGCGTCGGATTGCGCGCGCTGCGCGGGCGACAATAGATCGAGATAGGCCTCGGTTGCGCCGTCGACATTGAAATTCGGACCGGGTTTTGCCGCATCGGGAATCTGCAGGCCGGGCGGCAGATCGCGCGCGGTCGGTGACGTCGGCGGCGCGGCCGCGTGTCCCGCGACGCACAGACAGACGAACAGGATCGCCAGCATGGCCAGAAATTTCATCGTCCGCTCCCCGCGCGCGCCGAAACCCGATGCGCAACATCGCCGCAGTGGGGCGATCCGTCAAGTAGCATGAGTCACCCGGAAAATCGCGTCCTGCTTTTACAGACTTACCTGCAAGGCGAGGTAGGTCAGCAGCGCGGCCTTCTGGTCGAGGCTGTTGTGCAGGTCGGTGCCGGCCGATGCGAGCAGCCTGAAGCGCTGCGACAACTCCCAGCGCGCGCCGAAATTCGCGGTCAGCTCGTTGCGGCCGGAATGCACGTCTTTTTCCTCGTGCAATTCACCGAGCAACTCGAATCCCTTGACGACCTCGCGCCCGACGACCAGGCCGCCGACCCAAGTGTCGCCCAGCTCGCGTGGCCGGAACCAGCGGCCGACTTCGACGTTGACGCCGAACTCGCCGAGCTTGTGCTGGAACTCGAGCGGCAGCAGGTAACTCGCGCCACTGTCCGCGACCGGCGAACCGGACACGGGGAAACGCGACTGCAGCTGCGGGTAGGTCGACATCTGCCAGCCATCGTCGCCGCCATCGAAGTAACGCCACTTGACGCCGGCCAGGCTGTTGCCGGCACCGGACCGGTCCGGCGCGCCGTCGATCCGCTGCAGCTCCCACGGCATCTCGAACTTTAGCTGCACGCGTTCGCCGAGGCCGTAGTTCATGTCGAGCAGCGGCAGCAGATAGGTCGTCGTGTCACCGCCGCGTTCGGACAGCGTTGCGATATTGATTTCCCAGTGGCCGTCGCCCGGTGTGCCGGGATCGTCGGTGATCATCGGCGGGCCGGCATCGGCCCACGCCTGTGACGCGATCAACGTTGCAGCCAGCACGAGCCCCCGGGCGACACAGGTGACCGCCGCCGCGTGATTGCAGCGCTGCTGATCTGGCTCCACATCCGACCCCATCGGCTTTTTGCGAAGCGGCATCGTCACGGAAGGCAGATGAATTCCGAATGACTCGCCACGCATCAGCTTGCGCGACCGACCCAGCGCAGCAGTTCCTGCCAGCGCGCGAACTTCGCCGCGCGCGGCATCGACGCATTGGCCGGACTCGTCGACGGCAGGTCG
>DATNFS010000112.1:0-10076 GCA_035606275.1 Rudaea sp. | reverse complement strand
CCAGATCAATTCCGTGGCGCGCGCGCAATACAAGGTCACCGGCAGCTGGGACAATCCGAAGGTGACGGTGCTGGCCAGGGAAACCGTGAAGCCGAAGAAGCCCGCGCCGAAAGCCGATCCGGCGCAACCGCCGGGCACCGTCCCGGCCGCCAGCGGCGAACCCAGGCGCGGAACCGGCTGAACGGCGGCAAGCGGCGCGAGGTTCGGCAGGGATCGATGCGCGCGCATGCGCATGCCTCGTTCGGCGGAGCCTGCCCCAGGGCAGCCGGATTCATAACGCCGGAAGCCGAAAAAAACGGGTGCGGTAGACTGCACCGGCGGCATGCCTGCCGGGCCGCCGCGCGTCGCGTCGGTTGTGTCCCGGCGGCGCGCCCCCAGATTCAATCGACAAAATCCGCTTGCGAAGAACGACATGACCCTGCTTGCCTTGGCCGAACAAAGGCTGCTATCCCCCGGCGGTCTCGCCGCCGGCGACCTCGAGCGCGTGTTTTCGCGCCTGATGGGGCCGTCGATCGATGCGGCCGACCTGTATTTCCAGCACTCGCGCAGCGAGTCCTGGGTGCTCGAGGACGGCATTGTCAAGGAGGGCAGCCACTCGATCGAACAGGGGGTCGGCGTGCGTGCGATCAGCGGCGAGAAGACCGGCTTTGCCTACTCCGACGAGATCGTGCTGCCGGAGTTGCTGACGGCGGCACAGTCGGCCCGCGCGATCGCGCAGAGCGGGCGCGATGCCGGCAGTCACGCGCTGGCGGCGCGGCAAACGCCGGTGCTGTATCCGCCGATCGATCCGGTCGAGTCGCTGCCGAACGAGGACAAGATTATACTTTTGCGCGAAGTGAACAAATTCTGCCGCAGCGCCGATCCGCGCATCGGCCAGGTCGTCGTCAGCCTGTCTGCCGTGGTCGATACCGTGCTGATCGCCGCAGCCGATGGCACGCTGGCTGCCGACGTGCGCCCGCTGGTCCGCCTGAACGTGCAGGTGATCGCCGAACAGAACGGCCGCCGCGAGCAGGGCGTCGCCGGCGGCGGCGGGCGTTACGGCTACCGCGAGTTGCTTGCCAACGGCCGCGCCCGCGCGCTGGCGCACGAAGCGGTGCGCCAGGCGCTGGTCAACCTCGAATCGGTACCGGCGCCAGCCGGCAGCATGACCGTGGTGCTCGGCCCGGGCTGGCCCGGCGTGCTGCTGCACGAGGCGATCGGGCACGGCCTCGAAGGCGACTTCAACCGCAAGGGCACGTCGGCGTTTTCCGGCCGCGTCGGCGACAAGGTTGCCGCTGCCGGCGTCACCGTCGTCGACGATGGCACGCTGGCCAACCGGCGCGGATCGCTGAGCGTCGACGATGAAGGCGTGCCGACCGAGTGCACGACGCTGATCGAGAACGGCGTGCTGAAGGGGTACATGCAGGACAAGCTCAATGCGCGCCTGATGGGCACGCGCGCGACCGGCAACGGCCGGCGCGAATCGTTCGCACACCTGCCGATGCCGCGCATGACAAACACCTACATGCTGGCCGGTGCGCACGATCCGCAGGAAATCATCGCCTCGGTCGAGCGCGGTCTGTACGCAGTGAACTTCGGCGGCGGCCAGGTCGACATCACCAACGGCAAGTTCGTGTTTTCGGCGAGCGAGGCCTACCTGATCGAAAACGGCAGGATCACGCGCCCGGTCAAGGGCGCAACGCTGATCGGATCGGGTCCGGAAGTGCTGACGCGCGTGTCGATGGTGGGCAATGACCTGAAGCTCGACGAGGGCGTCGGCGTGTGCGGCAAGGAAGGCCAGAGCGTTCCGGTCGGAGTCGGCCAGCCGACCCTGCGCATCGACGCCATGACGGTGGGCGGCACGGCGGCCTGAGCGCCGTCTCAATCGAAGCCGTTGCGGAACAGGGTCGCATCCCAGACGTCGGTGATCACGGTTTTGCCGGCGGCAGCGCCGAGCGGATCCAGTCCGTACATCGCCTCGAGCGTCGCCAGGACGTTGAAGTGATTGATCGTCCCGGTGTAGTTGCCGGGGATCACCAGCGCGCCGGCGAAAACCGTCGGGATCTGATTGGTCGCCGAGCCGTCATCTTCATCCCAGGTCAATACCAGCAGGCTGTCGTGCGCGCGCGCCCACTGCGCGTAGCCGCTGAGGTTGTCGGCGAGCCACTGGTCGCCGGTCGCTATCGAGCAGTCGTGCATGTCGTTGCAAAGATTCGGCACCACGAACGCCAGCGTCGGCAGCGTGGAAAAATCCGCAGGAAAAGCACTGAACGGCTGATTGCTGGCGGCCGGAACATTGCTGAAATTCACCCACGGATTATGCTTGCGGGCGTAGCCATGCGTGCCGTAGGTGCACACCGTCGGATTGGCCACGGGCAGGCTTTCGGAAAAGCCGACGAACGTCAGCTTGGCCGCGATCAACTGGCTGCCGAGATTGTCCGTCGAAAACGTGTGCGGACAGCTGTCGTCGGTTACGCCCTGGTTCGAACCGGAAAACAAGTCCAGATAGTTCGGCTCGCTCGGATGTTCGACGGCGAACGACTGCGTGAAATTCGCGCCGTCGGAGGCCAGACTGTTGATGTACGGCGCCTTGGCCGTATTGCCGATGATTTCCGACTGGCTGTGGTTCTCCATCACGACCACGACGACGTGATCGAACAACGGAATCTGGGAACACGCAGCAACGGGCCAGGACAGCACCGCCGTCAGCAATGCGGCGCGGGCCGAGTGTTTGCCGCGCCGAGTCGTTCGCGCGACGGGAATCCGGCGGCGTGTGTCTTTTTCCGCGCATGACACATGCCTTGCTGCCGGTCGCCCCGTTGCATCGTGCTGCATCCTCGCTCCCATGCTGCAGCCGTGCTACGCCCCGGCCGCAGGTTCATTGCCCGCGACCAACTCGCGCAGCATGCGGAACAACTCGCGGTAGGCGTGCGGCGGCTTGCCGGCGCTGCGCTCGGTGCGCGCCAGGCGCGCGAGAGTCCGCAATTGCTGGCGGTCGGCGCGCGGATACTCCGAGAGGAAGCCGCCCAGCGCCTCGTCGCCTTCCGCGATCAGGCGTTCGCGCCAGGTTTCGACCTGGTGCAATTGTGCCGATTCACGCCGGCCGCGATCGCGATCGTGCTCGATCGCGGCGCGAATCGCCTCGAGTTCGCCGTCGTCGAGCCGGCGCATCTGCTTGGCGACGAACTGGTCCTGGCGCTTGCGCGCGATCTGCTGCGTGACGGCACGCGCGCGCCGCACTTCGTCGAGCAGTTCGTCCGTCAGGGGAACCGACTTCAACTGCGCGTCGGACATCTGGCTGAGAGCATGGGCAAGCCGCAGCACATCGAGTGCTTCGCGCCGCCGCTGGCTGCGGCTGACTTCGCCGTCGTCGTCGGAATCGGGCGCGCCTGGGCTGTTGGTTTCGTCGATACGGGACCGCATATCTCCCATAATAGCGGTTACGGCCGCAGGAAGAGCTTGCGGCCGTAACTCCCGCCGTTGCAGCCGCAGACAAGCTGCGGCTGAACGCCGGGGGAGCGCGTACACGGAACGAGGGAATGCTGGTGAATGACGTGGTGGCCACGGAATGACGGGATTTCGCGATGAAGGGCTGGGCCAGTTGGAGCGTCTGGCTGGTCCTGCTTCGGACGCGAGCCATGCTTGCGGTGAGCGCAAAGCGAAGGCGAGGCGGCGAAATCTTCAACTGCGAATGTGGTTACGGCCGCAGGAAGAGCTTGCGGCCGCAACTCCCGCCGTTGCAGCCGCAGACAAGCTGCGGCTGAACGCCGGGGGAGCGCGTACACGGAACGAGGGAATTCAGGTGAATGACGTGCTGGCCACGCAATGACGGGATTTCCTGATGAAAGGCTGGGCCAGCCGGAGCGTCTGGCTGGTCCTGCTTCGGACGCGAGCCATGCTTGCGGTCAGCGCAAAGCGAAGGCGAGGCGGCGAAATCATCAACTGGGGAGCGCGTACACGGAACGAGGGAATTCAGGTGAATGATGTGATGGCCACGCAATGACGGGATTTCGCGATGAAGCGCTGGGCCAGTTGGAGCGTCTGGCTGGTCCTGCTTCGGACGCGAGCCATGCTTGCGGTGAGCGCAAAGCGAAGCCGAGGCGGCGAAATATCATCAACTGGGGAGCGCGTACACGGAACGAGGGAATTCAGGTGAATGATGTGGTGGCATGCAATGACGGGATTTCCCGATGAAAGGCCCGGCAGCCGGAGCGTCTGGCTGGTCTTGCTTCGGACACCCATGCTCGTAACCCTGAGCGCGCACAAATCGAGGAAAGCTGAGTGAACGATGTTGTGGTACGCAACGACGGAATTTCCGCTGATGACAGCCTCGAACAGCTGGATCGTCTGGCGACTCTTGCCGAGGACGTGATAGGACGCTGCCGCGCCGCGGGCGCCAGCGAGGCCGAGGTAGGCGCCAATGTGGACAGCGGGTTGAGCGTGAACGTGCGCCTCGGTGAGGTCGAGACGATCGAGCACACGCGCGATCGCTCATTCGGCGTGACGGTCTACTTCGGCAAGCGCAAGGGGTCGGCCAGTACGGCCGATCTGCATCCGGAGTCGATCGACAAGACGATCGAGCAGGCTTGCGCGATTGCGCGCCACACCGAGGAAGATCCATGCGCGGGCCTCGCCGATCCGGCCCGACTGACGCGCGAGTTTCCCGACCTGGACCTGTGGCATCCGTGGGATTTGACGCCGCAAGAGGCGATCGCACTGGGCGTTGAAATCGAGGATACCGGCCGCGCGCGGACCGGCATCTCCAATTCCGAAGGCGCTTCGGTGCAGACCGGCCGCTCGCTGTCGGTATACGCGACCTCACAGGGTTTCGTCGGCTCGGAGCGCGGCACGCGCCACTCGCTGGCGTGCACGCTGATCGCCGAGGACGATGCCGGCATGCAGCGCGACTACTGGTACGAGAGCGTGCGTGCTGCCGGTGATTTTCCCGCCGCCTCCTCCATCGGCCGGAAGGCGGCGGAGCGGACGCTGGCCCGGCTCCATGCGAGGCAACTCGATACGCGCGAAAGCGCGGTGCTGTTCGCGCCGGAAGTTGCGCGCGGCCTGATCGGGCATCTGGTTTCGGCGGTAAGTGGCGGTGCGCTGTACCGCCGCTCCAGCTTCCTGCTCGATCATGCCGGGAAAAGGATACTTCCGGAGTTTGTGGATATCGTCGAGCGGCCGCATTTGCGGCGCGGCCAGGGTTCGTCGGCATTCGATGCCGAGGGCGTCGCAACCGTCGACAGCGATCTGGTGCGCGGTGGCGTGCTCGAGCGGTACGTGCTCGGCAGCTATTCGGCGCGCAAGCTCGGCCTGCAAAGCACGGGCAATGCGGGCGGCATCCACAATCTGCTGGCGACGGGCGGCAGCGGCGACTTCGCCGCGATGCTGGAAAAGCTCGACACCGGCCTGCTCGTGACGGAGGTGATGGGGCAGGGCGTATCGATCGTGACCGGCGACTACTCGCGTGGCGCTTCGGGATTCTGGGTCGAGAACGGTGCGATCGCCTATCCGGTCGAGGAGATCACGATCGCGTCGAATCTGCGCGACATGTTTGCCGGCGTCGTCGCGATCGGCAGCGATGTCGATCCGCGCTCGTCGATTCTCACCGGGTCGATTCTGGTCGAACGCATGACGATTGCCGGAAGCTGATCTGCCGCTATGGCGTGGCCGCCGTGCGATGGCTTGGTGCCGGCTCCAGGCATGTTGACAGCGTCGCGTGTCGAGCCCAAAGTGCTTCTGTCTTCGTCAACGAGGCCAAGGCCATGAGTGTTCCACCCAGTGAAACGCCGACACCGCCGCCTCCCGGAGCGAACGTTCCGAGTGCAGAAGAAAAACAATGGGCGATGTTCGCCCATCTTTCCGCGCTGCTTGGCGCGCTGGTTACCGGCGTGTGGTTCGGCTGGGGCTGTTTTCTCGGCCCGCTCATCATCTGGTTGATCAAGAAGGATACGCTGCCGTTCGTCAACGATCAGGGCAAGGAAGCACTGAATTTCAACATCTCGCTGGCCATCGTCAGCGTGGTACTGCTGGTCCTGGTCGTCATGACGCTCGGTATCGGGTTGCTGGTGGCAGTGCCGATCGGCATAGTGGTTGCGATTGCCTGGCTCGTACTGACGATCATTGCGACGATCAAGGCCAGCGAAGGCGTTGCCTACCGTTACCCCATCAATTTTCGACTGATCAAATGAGGCATCGCGTGCAGGCGCGTCGCGGTCGATCGCCGCGGATGCTGCCTCAACTGTCGCGCTCGGCCACATAGCGGGCCAGCGCAACAAGTTCGCCTGCGCGATCGGCGATCGGCGCGAGCGCGTCGATGGCCCTTCCGGTGAGTTGGGCGAGCTGCGCGCGGGCACCGGCTATGCCGAGCAGCGCCGGATAGGTGGGCTTGGCGTCAGCGGCATCCTTGCCGGCAGTCTTGCCGAGTGTCGCGCTGTCGGCCTCGACGTCGAGGATGTCGTCTCGGATCTGGAATGCCAGTCCGATGCAATGGCCATAGCGCGCGAGCGTTTCGAGCAATACCGTATCGTGGCAGCCGGCAGCCAGGGCGCCGAGGCGCACGCTGGCGCGGATCAGCGCGCCGGTCTTGTAGACATGCATGCGCTCGAGCGCGGCCAGGTCGAGAGTCTTGCCGACCGCCGCCAGATCCAGTGCCTGGCCGCCCGCCATGCCGCGCGACCCGCACGCCGCGGCGAGCGAATGCAGCATGTCCACGAGGGTGGAAGGCGTCGCGGCGAGCAACGCGTCGCCGGCCAGCACCTCGAACGCGACCGCCTGCAGCGCATCGCCGGCGAGGATCGCGGCGGCCTCGCCGAATGCGACATGGCAGGTCGGGCGCCCG
Organism: Rudaea sp.; assembly: GCA_035606275.1. GTDB lineage: Bacteria > Pseudomonadota > Gammaproteobacteria > Xanthomonadales > Rhodanobacteraceae > Rudaea. Next base: position 3,259 of record DATNFS010000112.1, on the reverse strand, counting down.
CGACGCAGGGAATCGTCGTCCATCGCCGGCAGATCGTCGTGCACGAGCGAGTAGGCGTGGATGATCTCGACGGCGGCTGCGGCAGCGTCGAGCCGTTCCAGCGTTCCGCCGAGCGCGGTTCCGGTCGCGTAGACGAGCAGCGGGCGCAGGCGCTTGCCGCCGCCGAGCACGGCGTAGCGCATCGCACGATGCAGGTTCTCGGGCGTGCGGTCGTCCGGAGGCAGCAGCCGTTCGAGCACGCTGTCGGCGCGCGCGCCCCAGGCGACGGCCGCGGGCGACAGCCGCGCGCCGTGCGCTGCCGTGGAAGGAGTGTTGCCGACGTTCAAGGCGTATCGGGCTTGAAGTCTTCCGCGTCGTCCGGCGCTTCGGGGTCGTACAGCAGCTTGACGCGCAACTCGGCTTGTTCGAGGGCCGCCTGGCAGTTGCGGTACAGCGCGATGCCGCGCTCGTAGGTCTTGAGCGAATCGTCCAGGCTCAGGTCGCCGTGTTCCATGCGCTGGACGAGTTGCTCGAGTTCATCCAGCGACTGTTCGAATTCGGCGACGCGGCCCGGCTCCGCGGCAGCCGCGTTCGACATCTTCGACTCCGGTGCACCAGCGGGCGGCATGGATTGCGGCATGGCGCGAAAGCTACCGTAGTGGCGGGCTGGAATCAATGCCGGGAGCAAGGCTTTATGGCAGCGTCAGGTGGGGCGGAAGTCCGAGGCCGGGAACTGAAACGGTATGTCGCCGCCGGATGCGAGATGGCCGGTGGTTGCGACGTCGTCGTGGCCGCCCTTGCGACCGCAGGTCTCGGTGACATTTCATGGCAGTCAGGCGCGGATCGAATTCACACGAGCGGGGAAGATTCGGCGGGAGAAAACCGGGAGCGTCACGCCCTTCAGCCCCCACCCCTCACCCAAACGATCTCCGCTCCGAATCGATCGCACAACTCGCGCCCCTTGCGTGCCAGGATCAGGTCGCCGACCGCGATCAATTCCGCGTCGGCATGGATCAGCGGAATGCGATTGCGCTGCCAGGGCGGAATGCCTGTCTCCTGCAGCAGCAGCCGCAGGTCGCGTGTGTGCGTGGCGTCGACCGGCTTGATCCGTTCACCGCCGCGCCGATAACGCACATTGAGCGACGGCGCCTTTGCCGCCAGGCTTTCTTTCTTGTCGTGCGAGCGCCATTCAAGACGGCCGCCGTCGGGCAATGCGAGTCGATCGCCTTGCCAGGCGGCTTGCCAGTCGACCGGCAGGGGTGCCTGTGGATGCAGTGCGTAGATCCGGTCGCGATAGCGCCGCACTTCGCTGCGCTGCCAGCTGATGCAGGGCGTACTGTCTTCGGCGGCGTCGCGCAGCAGTCGTTCGAGTTCAGCGACGTGAATGTGCGCCGGCTCGTCCATGCCCAGCGCACGCAGCCAACGGCGCAGGACCGGATCTTTCAGCGCTTCGGGCAATTCGAGCCAGCCGCGCCAGGCGAGTGTCGCAGGATCGGCGCCTTGCAGGCGGACCAGGGCCGCAGCGGCTTGCTGTTCGATGAACTGCGCCGCCGCGACGGCCCAGCGCGCGCTGTGGCCGATCGCGGCGCCTGCTTCGGGCCAGCGTTGCCTGATCCGCGGCAGGATCTCGGTACGCAGGAAATTGCGTCGAAGCTGCGTGTTGCTGTTGCTGGGATCGTCGGTCCAGTGCAGCGCATGGGTCGTCGCGTAGGCGTGCAATTGCGCGCGCGGCAGGTCGAGCAGTGGCCGCCAGAGCAGGCCGGTACCGAACGCACGCAACGCACGCATCCCGCCGATGCCTTCCGGGCCGGCACCGCGCAGCAGCTTCAGCAGCACCGTTTCGGTCTGATCGTCGGCGTGGTGCGCGACGGCAAGCACCTCGCCGGCGGCCAGTCGGCCGGCGAGCGCGGCATAGCGCGCCGCGCGCGCCGCATCCTCGATGCCGTGGCCCGAAACGACAATCGGATCGATGCCGACCGATTCGAACGTGACGCCCAGGCTTCCGGCCACTTCACGGCACTGCCGGGACCATTGCCCGCTCTGCTCCTGCAAGCCATGGTCGATGTGCAGGGCACGCAGGCCGCGCGCGCGCGCGGCAGGCAGCCCGGCGAGCGCGTGCAGCAGGACCGTGGAATCCATGCCGCCGCTGAAGGCGACGGCGACCGGACCCGCCGGCAACCTTGAAAGCTGCGTCTGCAGATGGCCGGTCAGTGCCGTGGACATGTGCGCATGGTGCCAGAACTGGATGCGCGCGCGCTTGCCGGATAGTCGGACGGCCACGAAGGACTACGCGGCGGCGCGCGGGACGTGCGGGCTTCAGCCCTTGAACGCGCCGTAGCGACGCAGGCGGCGATAGCGCTGTTCGACCAGGCCGGCGGCATCCTGCTGCTCGAGCGCATCGAGCTGGTTCAGCAGCACGGCCTTGAGCCGGATCGCCATGGCGCGCGGATCGCGGTGCGCGCCGCCGAGGGGTTCGCGCACGATCTTGTCGATCAGGCCAAGTTCGAGCAGGCGCGGCGCAGTGATGCCGAGCTGTTCGGCGGCATCCTTGGCTCGTTCGGTACTCTTCCACAGGATCGAGGCGCAGCCTTCCGGCGTAATCACCGAATAGGTCGAATACTGCAGCATGATCGTACGGTCGCCGACGCCGATCGCCAGTGCGCCGCCCGAGCCGCCTTCACCGATCACGGTGCAGATGATCGGCACGCGCAGTTCGGACATTTCCAGCAGGTTGCGCGCGATCGCCTCGCTCTGGCCGCGTTCCTCGGCGCCGACGCCGGGATAGGCGCCGGGGGTGTCGATGAAGGTCAGCACCGGCAGCCGGAAGCGTTCGGCCATCTTCATCAGGCGCAGCGCCTTGCGATAGCCTTCCGGGCGCGGCATGCCGAAATTGCGCTTGATCTTGGACTTGGTGTCGCGGCCCTTCTGATGGCCGATCAGCACGAACGAGCGGCCGTCGATGCGGCCAAGTCCGCCGACGATCGCGGCGTCGTCGGCGAACGCGCGGTCGCCGGCAAGTTCGTGGAATTCGCTGCAGATCGTCTGCACGTAGTCGAGCGTGTACGGCCGCGCCGGATGCCGCGCCAGTTGCGCGATCTGCCACGACGTGAGGTTCCTGAAGATCTCGGCCGTCTTGTGCTTGAGCTTGTCCTTGAGCCGGCCGATGTCCTCTTCGATATTGAATGCCTGTCCGTGGCTGGCATGGCGCAGCTCCTGGATCTTCGCTTCGAGCTCGGCGATCGGCTGTTCGAATTCGAGGAAATTGGGATTCATTCAGCAG
>DATNFS010000111.1:0-20267 GCA_035606275.1 Rudaea sp. | reverse complement strand
CACCAGCCTGTGCAACGGCTCGACGCCCGTCAATATCTCGACGAAACCCGGCACCGCCGCGACCTGCAAACTGAGCCTGAATACGGACTATTACCTCAACATATCGATGTCAAGTTCGTTCGGCACTCATCCTTCGAACTGCCTCACGTCGTCCTGTACGACCGGTTGGCTCGTCTACAGCTACGGCAACTGACCTAAGATCATGCTGAAGTACCTTCCTGGCTGGCTGCTGCTGGCCACGGCGTCTGTGTCATTCGCGCAAACCGGGCCGGATGACGTCGTCGTAACCCGCGGCGGCGTCTCGGTCACCCTGCAGGACGTCGATACCTATGTCACGCGCGTGCCGAAAGAGCAGCGCGAGAAGTTCATCGACAGCCCGGCGCGGATACGCGAGATGCTGAACAGCATGATGCTGACCAAGCAGCTCGCCGCGCAGGCACGTTCCGGGCACCTCGATCAGCGCGCCGATGTCGCCAGCCAGATGCGTGCCGCGCAGGACGAGGTTCTGGCGCGCGCACGCATGGCCGATTTCATGGACGCAATCACCGTGCCCGATCTGTCGGAACTTGTGGCCGAGCAGTATGCGGCGCACAAGGAGCTGTACAAGGTTCCGGCCATCGTGGACGTCAGCCAGGTGCTGATCGCGGCCGACAAGGTCCGCTCGGACGACGAGGCGAAGGCCCTCGCCGAAAAAGTCCGTGCAGAGGCGCTGGCGAATCCGAAGAATTTCGATGCGCTGGTCGAGAAATACTCGGACGACAACTCGAAGGCCGAGAACCATGGCCTGATGAAGGATGCGACCAGCAAGAGCTATGTGCAGGAATTCCGCGACGCTTCGGCGGCGTTGAAGACGATCGGCGAGATTTCCCCGGTGGTGAAGACGACCTACGGTTATCACGTGATCAAGCTCGTCGCGCGCACGCCGGAGCGCCAGCAGTCGCTCGCCGAAGTGCGCGAACAGCTCACCGCGTCGATACGCGAGCAGTACATCGCCAACCAGCGCCGCGAATTCGTCAACGGCCTGACCAACGAAAAACTCGACGTCAATCCAGCCACGCTCGATACGCTGCGTGATCGTTACGACGAGGCCGGCAACGTGAAAAAAACGGCGGCCAGCCCGCCGGCCAAGGGCGGCGGCACGACGCCGGCGCCGCCGGCCAAGCCATGACCCGGTAGCGAAAACAACACCCCGCAAAATCCGGCGCAAGCCGGATTTTGCTTTCCAGGATGCCGACAACGGCCGGGCAGGCCTTACAATGGCGCCGCTGCGCGCCTTGCCGGCCATTCGCCGTGCGCGGCGCGAACCAGACTTCCGATCGCCTTCCACAATGTCCGCATTGGCCCTGACATCCCACTTCGTCCGTCGCGAGATACGCAATCGCTATCTCGGCAGCTTCAGCGGCGGCCTGTGGGCGCTGTTCCAGCCGCTGATCCAGCTCGCCGTTTACGGCTTCGTCTGGGTCTACGTCTTCCGCATGCGCCTGCCGGGCGGCACGGACGGCCCCGGCATCGTCGCGTTCCTGGCCATGGGCGTATGGCCCTGGAATGCATTCTCCGAGTCGCTGCTGCGCGCCACGACGGCAATGCAGGACAACGCCGCCCTGATCGGCAAGATCGCGCTGCCGCGCGAAATCCTCGTGCTGTCGTCGGTCGCGTCGAGTTTCCTGCTGCATGGCCTCGGCTTCTGCCTGATCACGGCGATCTTCTGGCTCACGGGAACCCATGTCGATCCGGCCGGCGTGCCGCTGGCTCTGGCCGCGTTCCTGCAACTGTTCGTGCTCGCGTTCGGCTTTGCGCTGCTGTTTTCCGCGATCCAGGTATTCGTGCGCGATCTCGGCCAGACCCTGGCGCAGCTGATGCCGCTGTGGATGTTCGCCGGCCCGGTCCTGTATCCGCGCGACTATCTGCCCGAGCGCTTCCGCGGCTGGCTCGATTTCAATCCGTTCACGTTCTATCCGGAATACCTGCGTTCGGCGCTGTTCGACTACGGCGCGACCGGCACGCCGTGGTATCTCTCGGCAATCATCGCCGTCGCGGTACTCGTGCTCGGCTATGGCGTTTTTCGACGCCTTTCGCCGCACTTCGAGGATTTCCTGTCAGCGCCGACGTGCTGGTCAGCGCACGTGGACTCGGCAAGTCCTATCCGCTGGTTTTCCGTCCGCGCGACCGCCTGCGCGCGCTGTGGCGCCTGCTGCGCGGCATGCCGGACCCCGACGCGACCGTCGTGCTGCGGGGGGTCGATCTCGAGGTGCGCCGCGGTGAGTCGCTCGGCCTGATCGGCGAAAACGGAGCCGGGAAGTCGACGCTGCTCAAGCTGCTGACCGGCGTGCTGACGCCGACCACCGGCACCGTACGGGTCAGCGGCCGCCTCGGCGCGCTGCTCGAACTGGGCGCCGGCTTCCATCCGGAATATTCCGGGCGCGACAACATCGCCATGTCGGCGGCGCTTTACGGACTGAGCGCTGTGGAAATGCGCGATCGCTTCGACGAGATCGTCGCGTTCGCCGACATCGGCCATTACATCGACGAGCCGGTCAAGCATTACTCGTCCGGCATGGTCGTGCGCCTCGGCTTTGCCGTGGTCGCGGCGCTGCGGCCGGACGTGCTGATCACCGACGAGGTGCTGGCGGTCGGCGACGAATCATTCCAGAAGAAATGCGTGCGCTGGATGGAGGATTATCTCGACGCCGGCGGCACCCTGGTGCTGGTCTCGCACAGCATGTACCACGTGCAGAAGCTGTGCCGCCACGCGTGCTGGTTGCGCCAGGGGCAGGTCACGGCATACGGCGACGTGTTCGACGTCACGCAGAAGTATCTGGCCTATCACGAAGCCAAGCTCGCGGCGCCCGCGGTGCGCAGCGAATCGGCCGCGCTGCACGGTGCGGAGTTCGGCCTGCTCGAGCTGAGCCTCAACGAAGTCGAACAGGAAGCGCCGCTGCTGCTCGAATCAGCGGGCACGCTGCGCGTCGCGGTCGGCGTGCATTCGCGCGACGGCCGCGTGCCGGTCGTCGTGATCGGCATTGCGCGCATCGACGGCACGCCGGTGTACGGCGTCAGCACCGAGATGGACGGCGTGCAGCCGGAAGCGCAAAGCGCAACGGTATACCGGGTCGAAGTCGAATTTCCCGAACTGTGCCTGCTGCCCGGTTCCTACGTGGTGAAGGCGCATCCGCTCGATTCCGAAGGCGTGCGCCTGTTCGACACGATCGAGCGCCAGCTGACGATCCGCGGCAATTCGCGCGAATTCGGCCTGGTGCGCCTGACCCACACCTGGCGCCGCGTCGCCTTGCCGGCCAACCCGCGCCTGCGCGGCGTTTCCTCGAGCGCCTGATGCGGAGGCAAGCGCCATGACCACGCGTGACGCCGTTTCTCCCGGCGCGCCGGCACTGGAGTTCACCGGTGAGCGCTTCACGCCGGAGTGCGCGCGCGAAATCTGGTACGAGCACTGGCACCGCTACCAGTTTGCCGCCGGACTGGCTGCGGGCAAGCGCGTGCTCGACGCGGCGTGCGGCGAGGGTTACGGCAGCGCGCTGCTCGCCGCCGTGGCCCGCTCGGTCGTCGGCATGGACATCGCCGCCGGCGCCGTGCAGCACGCGCGTCAACGCTACGGCGGCCTGGCCAATCTGACGTTCGAGCAGGGCGACTGCACCGCACTGGCACCGGTGCACGCGCCGTACGATCTGATCGTGTCGTTCGAGACACTCGAACATGTCGCAGCCCAGGAAGCGCTGGTCGCCGGATTCGCACGCGCGCTGGCCGACGACGGGTTGCTGGTCATCTCCTCGCCCGACAAGCGCACCTACAGCGATGCGACCGGATTCCGCAACGAGTTCCACGTGCGCGAACTGTACCGGGACGAATTGCTGAAACTGCTGCAGGCGCAGTTTCCCTGCGTGCGCCTGTTCGGCCAGAAGCTGCTGTTCCAGTCGGTGATCTGGGACGAGCAGCAGACCGGCCACGGCGACGCGCGGACCGCAACGGCCACGCCGCGAGGCGTGCAACAGGGACTGGCCTACGATCCGTTGTACTTCATCGCCGTATGTGCGAAGCGGCCGGTCGAGCCCGGCCTGCCGCAGCTCGCGCTGTTCGGCGACAGCGAAGAATCGGTCTATCGCCATTACAATGGCGAGGTCCGCAAGAACATGGCAGCCGGCGCGCGCATCGCCGAGCTCGAAGCGGGGCTCGACGCCGCGCTGCGCGAGCGCGACCGCCTCGCGACGGCGCTCGCAGGCGCCACGGAAAACATCGCCACGGCGCCGCGACCCTGGTGGCGCCGCTGGCCCGGATCCGCGCGCTGAAGCGCCGGCACGCATTCGCTCCTGGATTACCGATGGAAAACACGCTCAACTACCAGTTCAACTATGGCGCCCAGCCGGCGCCGGCAATGCCGTTGCGGATCGATCCGACGGCGCCGCTGTTCGCTTCCGAAGACGGCATGGTCGCTTCGCTGTCCAGCCACGAGTGCATCTTCGTCGCCAAGCGCACCGGCGAATCGCACGTCATGACCTTTCAGGTTCTGCAGGCGCTCGACCAGTGCCGCGAGTTTCGTACGCTCGACGAGCATATCGCGCGCATCCAGTCGACCATCTCCGGCCTCAACGGCAAGCGCGACGAGATCAAGCGCGTACTCGACAGCCTGGCCCAGCGCCGGCTGCTGGTATCCGACCAGCAATTCTTCGAACTTGCCCGCAGTGCCCCGCTGCAGGCGGCACCGATGCGTGCCGTGTTCATCCGCGCCTGCGATCGGCCGGCCCAGCTCGAGCAGCTGCTGCGTTCGCTCACCGATTACGAGCGTCGCTTCCGCGCCGGCCGCCACTACATCGTGCTCGACGACTCGGTGTTGCCGGCACACGTCAACGAACAACGCGACCTGCTGCGCGAGTTCGCGCGCACGACCGGTTGCAAGTCCAGCTACGTCGGCCTCGCCGAGCGCACCAAGCTGATCGAGAAACTGGTGCGGGCGCGCCCGCAAAGCAGGGAAGTCGTCGCGCGCCTGCTGCTGCGCGAGGCGCACCCGCACGCGCAACGCTTCGGCGGCGGCCGCGGCCTGAACATGGCGCTGCTGCTCGGTGCCGGCGCTCGCCTCGCGGTGCTCGACGATGATCTGCGCCTGCCGTTGAAACGGCCGGACTACGCGCGTCAGGGGCTCGACGCCAATCCCGGCGCGTTCCAGGTTGCGCGCTTCTATCCGAGCATGGAAGAGGCGCTGCGCGACGGCAACGAGATCGAACAGGACCCGTTCGAACTGCACCTGGAGGCCTGCGGCCAGCCGCTCGGCGCTTTGGCGCGATATCCGCTCGAGCGCGCTGCGCTGCGCGGCATGAACATGACGCGGCTCGACCTGCTGTCCAGCAGTTCGCGTGCCGTCACCACGCATCAGGGCACCTACGGCAGCGCGCGCACCGAGAATGCGACCTGGCTCTACTCGCTCGACGACGAAAGCCGCGCGCGCTTCTGGCAGGATCGCGCCAGCTACCTGCGCAATATCGAGGCGCAGTTCGTCTGGCACGGCGTGGCGCAGGCGCGCGCGCTCGAGGTCGCCGGCTTCACGCCGTTCACGATGGACAACAGCCGGCTGCTGCCTTGCACGAATCCGGTCGGCCGCGGCGAAGACAGCCTGGCCAGCGCGCTGACTCGATACTGCCACCCGGATGCGATTGCGTTCGAGTTGCCCGAGGCGATCGGTCACGCGCAGGAAACCGCGCGCAAACGCTCGGACAAGACCCAGTCCGCCGACCTGCCGCGCGTCAACCATTTTCTGCGCGACTACGTACAGCGCCAATTCGGATTGTTCAAGGCTGCCGATACCACCCAGCGCCTGAGCCTGCTCGCCAATGTGCTGCGCGATCTTGCCGGCGCGAGCGCAGCGGACCGCGTCGCGCATCTGCGCGAGTACCTGGGCTATGTGCGCGCGAACACGATCGATCGGTTGCAGCACCAGCTCGAGGCGGCCACCTCGGCGCCGGTCTACTGGCAGGCCGACGTGCGCTCGATCGTGCAGGCGAACGCCAGGGTGCTGCTGAGCAACGTACCGCCGCGACTCGGCGACTGGCCCGAGGAACTCGACGAGTCCGGCTGCGCAACGGCCCTGGCCGGCGAGCTGACCGCCATGGCAGACGCGCTCGAACACTGGCCGGGCCTGTGGCAGCATGCGGCCGAGCAGGGCGAGAAGCTGTTGACCGGGTTGTGAGCCAGGCCTTCCCGCCGGCGTCGGGCACGGAATCGTCGCCGCGGGCCGGCCTGACCAGCGTCGTCATCGTCGCCGCAGACAGCGGCGCCGGGCTGCTCGGCTGCGTTGCCGCAGTGCTGGCGAGCGCCGCGACGATCGAGGTGATCGTCGTCGACAACGCGTCCTCTGACGCCGCGGTCGATGCGGTCGTTTCGCGTTTTGCCGGTGACAGCCGGCTGCGCGTCGTGCGCAACGCGTCCAATCTGGGTTTCGGCGGCGGCTGCAACCGCGGTGCCGCGGTCGCAGCGGGAGATGCGCTGTTGTTCCTCAACCCCGATTGCATGATCGCAGCCGACGTCATCGGCGCGCTGCGCCCGAAGCTTGCCGGCGGCATCGGCCTGCTGGGCGCCGCGATCGTCGATGCGGACGGCACGCCCGAGCCGGCCAGTCGCCGCCGTGATCCGACCCTGCGCCGGTCACTCATGACGATGACCGGGCTATCGCGTCTTGAACGCCGTTCGCGCGTGTTCGCCGGCGTCGCTCTGCCGCCGCCGCCCGCAGCGGGAGTCGAGGTGGTGGACGCCGTGTCGGGCGCCGTGATGCTCGTGTCGCGCACCGTGTTCGAGCAGGTCGGCGGCTTCGACGAAGGCTACTTCCTGCACGCGGAGGATTTCGACCTGTGCCGGCGCGTTCGCGATGCCGGCTACGCGGTCGCCTGCGTCAATTCGATCGCGGTCGTGCACGGCAAGGGCGGATCGAGCCGGCACCGGCCGCTGTTCGTCGCGCGGCACAAGCACCGCGGCATGTGGCGCTGGTTCGCCAAGTTCGATCCGGCGGCGCGCAATCCGCTGCTGCGTGGCGTGGTCTGGTCCGGCTTGTGGCTGCACTTCGCCGCACAGGCGCCGTTCCTGGCCTGGCGCCAGTGGCGCGGTCAGCTCGGGGGGCGGCTCTGAGTGCCGGTTTGCCGGGGTCTTCCGACTATGGTCTGTGCGCATTGAAACCGCATCCGGGCCGTCCGAATGCGGTTGCTTCCGGCGCGCGTCTGTAGTATACAAATCACACGCTTTGCTGGTTGAACGGGTGTTGCACGGGGGGTGCGCACACGTCCTGAGTCCATGATGGGGAGTCATGATGAAGACTATTCTGGTCAAGGCAATTGCTGGGTTCGCGTTCACGTTTTTCTCCGGGCTGGCGGTCGCGCAGCTGGTTGTTGCACCGATCGACGGTTCCACCGTCAGCGCCAATACGATGGCGAACTCGCTGCTCGGTTCGAATTCGGGAATCGTCATCAACGGCGCAAGCTACACCGGAGCCAATGGTGCCTCAGGCACGTTTTCCGGCGGCGCGGGCATCATCAACATCGCTGGCGGCATCCTGCTCACGTCGGGATCGGTCAACAACGTCGTTGGTCCGAACAATGATGCGGGCGCCAGTGGCGAGAACGGCTTGGCGGGTGACAGCGATCTTTCGGTGCTTGCCGGTGTCGACACCTTCGACGCCAGCGTCCTGATGATCGATTTCGTGCCTTCCGGCAGCCAGATCCAGTTCTCGTACGTGTTCGGATCCGAGGAATACAACGAATTTGTCAACCAGTTCAACGATGCCTTCGGCTTCTTTGTCAACGGCACGAACTATGCCCTGATACCCGGAACCAGCACCCCGGTGACGATCAACAACGTCAATTGCGGAGTTTCCGATTCGGGCGTGGCTCCGGTGGGTCCCGGCGTGCACTGCAATCTGTTCGTGAACAATGATCCGCCGAGCCACAACACCCAGCTCGACGGGTTCACCACGGTGTTGACCTTCACGGCGCCGGTCAATCCGGGAGTATCGAATACTCTCAAGATTGCCATTGCCGACGCCGCTGATGACCAGCTCGATTCTGCGGTCTTCATCGCCGGAGGCTCACTGTCCGTGTGCGGCGGGCCGAACCAGCCTGCCTGCGGTGGCGGCAGCGATCAGGCGGCACAAGCCGCCTCTGTGCCAATGCTCGGCCCATGGCTGCTGGCCTTGCTGGTGACGCTCGCCGCCCTGTTCGGGACATACGCGCTTCGTTCGCGCTTCTGATCCGCAATGCGATCGGCGGCCACCTTGCCGCCGATCGGTTCGGCGCCAGCCGCTGATCTTCCTGGCGCCAGTGGCGTGTGCCGCGTCAGCGGTAGCGGTTGATCTCGTCGCGCAGCGTCCGCGCCGCGTCGCGTGCCGCGTCGGCGAAGTCCGTTCCCGAACCGGCATACAGGATCGCGCGTGACGAGCTGATGATCAGGCCGGCATCCTCGGAGTTGGCCCCGTTGTGGACGACGGCCGCTACATCGCCGCCCTGCGCGCCGACGCCGGGTACCAGCAGCGGCATGTCGCCGACGATATTGCGAACCTCGGCCAGCTCCCGCGGGTAGGTCGCGCCGACCACCAGAGCGCAGTTGCCGTTTGCGTTCCAGTCGCGTGCGACCAGCGCCGCCACGTGCTGGTACAGCGGCCAGGTGCCACCATCGGGAGCCGGCACGGTGAGATCCTGCAGGTCGCGCGCGCCGGGATTGGACGTGCGGCACAGCAGGATCACGCCGCGATCGGCGCGATCCAGGAACGGCTGCACCGAATCGCGGCCGAGATAGGGGTTGACGGTCACTGCGTCGGCGCAATAGCGGTCGAATGCCTCGGCGGCGTAGTGCGCAGCCGTGCTGCCGATATCGCCGCGCTTGGCGTCGAGGATGACCGGCACATCGCGATGATGTTCGAGCAGGTGCGCGATCACGCGCTCCAGCGCATCTTCGGCGCCGTGCGCAGCGAAGTGCGCAACCTGCGGCTTGAAGCAGCAGACCATGTCCGCCGTTGCGTCGATGATGTCGCGGCAGAACTCGAAGATCGCATCCGGCGAGTTGCGCAGATGCGCCGGCAGCCGCGCCGGCTCGGGATCGAGGCCGACGCAGACCAGCGAATTGTTGCGCTTCCACGCCAGTTGCAGGCGTTTTACGAAATCCATAGCTGGCCTCCCCTAAGTGGCCTGTAACACTTGAATCGAAAGCGGCTCGCTCGATCTCGACCGCCAATCCGGCGGTGCGCCTCGTCGCCGTAGTCCCACGACGTCTCCTCGCCGCGCCTTGTCTTGGTGGCCGATCTCTTCGCGATCCTTCTTCCGCTTCAAGTGTTACAGGCCACCGGAGCCGCGGATCAACCCAACTTCTTGTAGCGTACCCGATGCGGCTTCGCGGCTTCCTCGCCGAGGCGTGCTTTCTTGTCCGCCTCGTATTCGCCGTAGTTGCCGGTGAAGAACTCGACGTGCGATTCGTCCTCGAACGCCAGGATGTGCGTGGCGATGCGATCGAGGAACCAGCGATCGTGCGAGATGACCATCGCACAGCCCGGGAATTCCAGCAATGCCTCCTCGAGCGCACGCAGCGTTTCGATGTCCAGGTCGTTGGACGGTTCGTCGAGCAGCAGCACGTTGCCGCCGTCCATCAGCGTCTTGGCCAGGTGCAGGCGGCCGCGTTCGCCGCCCGACAGTTGGCCGACGATCTTCTGCTGGTCCGCGCCCTTGAAGTTGAAGCGGCCGATGTAGGCGCGCGACGGCGTTTCATACTTGCCGATCGTGATGATGTCGGCGCCGCCGGAGATTTCCTGCCAGACGCTCTTGCTGCTGTCGAGCGTGTCGCGCGACTGGTCGACGAAGGCGAGCTTGACGGTCTTGCCGAGCACGATTTCGCCGGAATCGGGTTTTTCCTTGCCCGTGATCATCTTGAACAGCGTCGACTTGCCGGCGCCGTTCGGGCCGATGATGCCGACGATCGCGCCGGGCGGAATCTTCAGCGACAGGTCGTCGATCAGCACGCGGTCGCCGAAGGCCTTCGACACGTTCTTGAATTCGATGACCGAATCGCCGAGGCGCTCGCCGGGCGGAATGTAGATCTCGTTGGTCTCGTTGCGCTTCTGGTATTCGACCGAGTTCAGCTCCTCGAAGCGGTTCAGGCGCGCCTTGCCCTTGCTCTGGCGGCCCTTGGCGCCCTGCCGCACCCATTCGAGTTCGCGCTGGATCGCCTTCTGCCGCGCCTTTTCACCCGATTCCTCCTGCTTCAGGCGTGCATCCTTCTGCTCGAGCCACGACGAGTAATTTCCCTTCCACGGAATGCCGCGGCCGCGGTCGAGCTCGAGGATCCACTCGGCCGCGTTGTCGAGGAAGTAGCGGTCATGCGTGACCGCGACGACGGTGCCCGGGAAGTCCTGCAGGAAGTGCTCGAGCCATTCGACCGATTCGGCGTCGAGGTGATTGGTCGGCTCGTCGAGCAGCAGCATGTCGGGCTTGGACAGCAGCAGCCGGCACAGCGCGACGCGGCGCTTCTCGCCGCCGGACAGTGTCTTGATCTTCGCGTCCCATGCCGGCAGTCGCAGTGCATCGGCGGCGACCTCGAGCGTGCGCTCGAGCGCATGGCCGTCGTTGGTCGCGATGATCGCCTCGAGCCGCGCCTGTTCGGCCGCAAGCTTGTCGAAATCGGCGCCTTCCTCGGCATAGGCGGCGTAAACGGCATCGAGTTGCGCCTGCGCATCGGTGATGTGCGAGACGCCTTCCTCGACACTTTCGCGCACGGTCTTTTCCGGATCGAGCTGCGGCTCCTGCGCGAGGTAGCCGATCTTGGTGCCCGGCTGCGGCCGCGCCTCGCCGTTGTAGTCGGTATCGACGCCGGCCATGATGCGCAGCACGGTCGACTTGCCGGCGCCGTTCAGGCCGAGCAGCCCGATCTTGGCGCCCGGGAAAAAGCTCAGCGAGATGTCCTTGATGATCGCGCGCTTGGGCGGCACGATCTTCGACACCCCGATCATGGTGTAGATGTATTGCATTACGGCTCCGTGGGCAGGCGGCAGGCGTCCGGTCGGACGCGGCCGCAAAGGCCGCGGATTATCGCCGATCGGCGCGGGCATGACATCCCTTTTCGCCGGCGAACGCACAGACCGCGCCGGCTGCTGCAGGGGTCACCGGCGATATTGCGGCGAGCCTGCGGCGGCTCAAGGCGTGGGTCAGGGCGACGGCGGCTCAACCGTCCTCAGGAAGTCCGCCACGGCCTTCAGGACGCTGTCGTCGCGATACAGCCCGGCCTTGCGCGAGCGGATGCGTGCGGACAGCGCGGCGCGCCGTGCCGGCTCTGCGGCAAGACTCGTGGCAATGCGCACGTAGTCGGCGGCATCGGCTGCGATCAGTTCGTCGAGGCCGAGCAGCCGCAGCATGCCGGACGTCTGCCGGCCGCGCATCAGCGCGCCCGGCAGCGAGACAATCGGCTTGTCACGCCACAGCGCGTCGAGGCTGGTCACGCAGCCGGAGAAATCCAGTGAATCCAGGCACAGGTCGGCTTGCTCGATGAAACGGTAATAATCGTCGACCGGAAGGCGTGGATGCACACGGCAGCGTCCGTCGAAGTCGACGCCGGCCGCCGTGAACGCCGCGCGCATGCGCGTGGCCAGCGCGTCGGCGACATTCGTGCGCATGCTGCAAAGGATGTCGAGCCGCGCGTCCGGGCTGGCCTGCAGGATGGCCGCGAACACGCTGTCGTGGCCCGGGTGCAGCTTGTCCGCGCTTTGACTGCACAGCAGCCGAACCGGGCGATTGTCCGCGCCCGCGGCGGCATCGGCTGCAACGGGATCGGGCATGTCGAGAAAGGCGCCCAGGCGCGGCAGGCGCACGAGCCGTTCGGAGTAGTGCGCGTCCGCGTCGACCGGCTCGCAGGCGTCGGCGCCGAGAAAGTAGTCGATCGTGGCCATGCCCGAGGTGACCGGATGACCCCAGGTCGTCACCTGCACGGGCGCGTGACGCAGGCTCGCAACGGCCTGGACGAAGCGGTCCATGCCGATGTCGGGAAAGATCACCACGTCGGGCGCCCAGGCGCGCAGCGCCTCGATCCATGAGGCAACCGGACGCATGCCGGCCTCGAACACCTCTGCACGCGCACGCCAGCGCTGCGTGCTGACGTCCTCGACGGTCCCCGGATAGAAGGCGGCGAGTTCGAAATCGGCCGGGTCGAGCGCCAGCAATGCCGGCGACCAGACGCGGCTGACCGAATGCGCGTTGAGCGATGAGGAAAATACTGCGATGCGGCGACGCTTCGTGCCGATCGGCCGAACGGGCACGTCGGCATGTTGCGGATAGGCGGCCTGCGCCATCGCACGCAACACCGTGGCGTTGCGCGCCTGTTCCTCGACCAGCGGCCGACCGAGGTAAGCCAGGTAGAAGTTCGCCGCGCTGGTGACGGCGTCGGCGGCTTGCGCCATGAATCGCGGATCGTTCCAGTCGAGCGCCTCGAACCATGCAACGCCGTCGCGCCAGCGTGACAGAAACGCGTCGCGCTCGGCCTCGTCCGGCGCCACCACGGCATGCGGCATCTGCAACTGCAGCCAGCGCGCGGTCAGGTTCTCCGGATCCAGTTCGAGCGCTCGCGCCAGGTTCGCGTGCGCTTCGCGGTAGTCCAGTTCGTCGAACAGCGAGCAGGCCAGCTGCACGCGCATGTCGACCGATTCGGGTGACAGCTCGAGCACGCGCTTGAGCACCGGCACCAGTTCGTGCGCCGGGGTGTCGGCCTGCTTCAATACCGACGCGAGCAGCGCGACCGGCTTGATCTGGTCGGGCGCCAGCGCGACCGCGTTCTCGAGCGCCGCACGCGCGTTGGCCAGGTCGCCGCCGCTGGCCAGGCTCAGGCCGAGATTGATCCAGCCGTTGAGGTCGCCGGTGCGCACGCCGACGAACGCGCGGTAATGGCGGGCGGCCGCGCCGTACGCCTTGCGGTCGAACGCCATGTTGCCGAGTTGAAAGCGCGCATCGATGAAGCTCGGATGCAGCGCGGCGGCGCGCGCGAACGCGTCTTCGGCTTCGTCGAAGCGGGCCAGCGCGAACAGGGCCTGGGCCAGCAGGAACCAGGCGTTGGCATCGTTGGGCTGCAGCGTCACGGCCTGGCGGACGCTGCGTTCGGCGCCGGCAAAATCCGATCGGCGCATCGCGATCAGCGCGAGGTCGCGCGCGACCTGCGGCAGCTGCGGCGCCAGTTCGCGGGCACGCTGCAGGCTTGCCAGCGCCGGGTCTTCGCGGCCCTGGCGCAGCAGCACGTGGCCGAGCCCGGCGTGCGCTTCGGCGTTGTCCGGGTAACGGCTGCAGATCTGCGCAAACAGACCGGCCGCTGCGGCTGCATCGCCGTGTTGCAGCGCAGCCCAGGCGCGCTCGATTTCCTTGCTTTCCATGGTCCACCGAAAATACGGGATGCGCAGCAATGACGCGGGCCGGACGCGCGTCGCGCGCAGGTATCAAGTTATACTACAGCCCTATTTTAGCGAAAGATGGCGGCCAGATGTTTCCACGCGACATGAAGATCGAAGGCTACGACCCGGAACTGGCCGGCGCGATTGCGGCCGAGCGCCAGCGGCAGGAAGACCACGTCGAGCTGATCGCGTCCGAGAACTATGCCAGTCCGCGCGTGCTCGAGGCGCAGGGCTCGGTATTGACCAACAAGTACGCCGAAGGCTATCCCGGCAAGCGCTACTACGGCGGCTGCGAGTTCGTCGACATCGCCGAGAAACTCGCGCTCGAGCGCGTGAAGAAACTGTTCGACGCGGACTATGCCAATGTGCAACCGCACTCCGGATCGCAGGCGAACCAGGCCGTCTATTTTGCGCTGCTCAATCCCGGCGACACGATCCTGGGCATGTCGCTCGCCCACGGCGGTCACCTGACGCACGGCGCGAAGGTCAACCTGTCCGGCAAGATTCTCAACGCGGTCCAGTACGGCGTCGATGCGAACGGATTGATCGACTACGACGAGGTCGAAAAACTCGCGCTCGAACACAAGCCGAAAATGGTCGTCGCCGGGTTCTCGGCGTATTCGCAGGTGGTCGACTGGGCGCGCATGCGCACGATCGCCGACAAGGTCGGCGCGTGGCTGTTCGTCGACATGGCGCACGTCGCCGGCCTGATCGCGGCCGGCGTCTATCCAAGCCCGCTGCCGCACGCGCATGTCGTGACGTCGACCACGCACAAGACGCTGCGCGGACCGCGCGGCGGCATCATCGTCGCGCAACGCGCGGCCATGGGGCCGACCGGCGAGGAGATCGAGAAGAAGCTGCAGTCGATCGTGTTTCCGGGCATCCAGGGCGGCCCGCTGATGCACGTGATCGCGGCCAAGGCGGTTGCGTTCAAGGAAGCGCTCGATCCGGAGTTCAAGACTTACCAGCAGCAGGTGGTGAAGAACGCGCAGGCGATGGCGGCGACGATCATCGCGCGCGGCTACAAGATCGTTTCCGGCGGCACGAAGAACCACCTGATGCTGGTCGACATGATCGGCAAGGGCATCACCGGCAAGGATGCCGAGGCCGCGCTCGGCAACGCCCACATCACGGTCAACAAGAACGCCGTGCCGAACGATCCGCAGAAACCGTTTGTCACCTCGGGTCTGCGCATCGGCACGCCGGCGATCACGACGCGCGGTTACCGCGAAGCCGACGCGATCGAACTGGCCGGCTGGATCTGCGACGTGCTGGACAGGCCCGCCGATGCGGCAGTGATCGCTTCGGTGCGCGACAAGGTCACGGCGCAATGCCGGCGGTTTCCGGTATATGAGTAGCCGAGAGACGAGAGACGAGAGACGACAGACGCAAGAGCAGGCGTCATCTCAGCTTTCGGCGGCGTGCGTTGACTCGACCAGGCTTCGGCGGCTCTTCCGTCTCACGTCTCACGTCTCACGTCTCTCCTAGATGCATTGCCCCTTCTGCCAATTCGAAGACACGCGCGTGATCGACTCGCGCGTTGCCGAAGACGGCAGCACGATCCGGCGGCGGCGCGAGTGTGAACGCTGCAGCGAACGCTTCAACACGTTCGAGACGGTCGAGATCAAGCTGCCGGCCATCGTCAAGAGCGACGGGCGGCGCGAGGCATTCGACGAACGCAAGCTGCGCACCGGCGTCGAACGCGCGCTGCAGAAGCGCCCGGTCGCCTCGGACGCGGTCG
Source organism: Rudaea sp. (assembly GCA_035606275.1). Classification (GTDB taxonomy): domain Bacteria; phylum Pseudomonadota; class Gammaproteobacteria; order Xanthomonadales; family Rhodanobacteraceae; genus Rudaea. Next base: position 5,127 of record DATNFS010000111.1, on the reverse strand, counting down.
ACAACGTCGTGCGCGAAGTGATCCGCCAGCTGCGCGCGGTCAACGAGCGCGAAGTATTCTCGCGTCTGATCGGCGAATGGGTCATGACCGAATTGAAGCGCCTCGACCAGGTCGCCTACGTGCGCTTCGCGTCGGTCTATCGCCGGTTCGAGGATGTGCAGGCCTTCCGTGAGGAAATCGAGCGGCTCGAACGTGACCTGCCCGAGCTGGAGGGCTTGCAGTTGCCGCTGCTCGGTGAGCTGAAATCACCACGCAAGAAGGCCTGACCGCAATCCGCAACTCCGATCGGTGATGTGACCGCTCCCCAGCCTCCAGCTCCCGATACCACGCCCTTCAGCGAAACCGACCACGCCCACATGGCGCGTGCGTTGCGTCTGGCCGGGCACGGCCTGTTTACGACGCAGCCCAATCCGCGCGTCGGCTGCGTGATTGCCCGTGGCCAGACCGTGGTCGGGGAAGGCTGGCACCAGCGTGCCGGCGAGCCGCATGCCGAAGTGTTCGCGTTGCGCCAGGCGGGCGCGTTGGCGCGCGGTGCGACGGCATACGTCACGCTGGAGCCGTGCTCGCATTTCGGCCGCACGCCGCCGTGCGCCGACGCCCTGGTCGCCGCCGGCGTCGCGCGCGTCGTGGCGGCCGGCGAAGACCCCAATCCGAAAGTTGCCGGCGCCGGCTTGCGTGCCCTGCGCAGCGCCGGCATCGCGGTCGATGCGGGCCTGCTGCACGACGCGGCGCGCGAGCTCAACCGCGGCTTCTTCAGCCGGATCGAGCGCGGCCGCCCATGGGTCCGCGTCAAGCTCGCGACGAGCCTGGATGGTCGTACGGCGCTGGCGAACGGCGAATCGAAATGGATCAGCAGCGACGCGTCGCGCGCCGACGTGCAAGTTTGGCGCGCACGCAGTTCGGCCATCCTCACGGCAATCGGCACCGTACTTGCGGACGATCCTCGCCTGACGGTGCGCTCTGTCGGGTCCCTGTCCGGGACGACCGGCGAGGCTGAGATTTCAGCCGCAGCCAAGCACAACGGATTGCCCGGTCTCCCGACTGACCGTGCGGGCCAATCTGCCGCGGCGGAAGAGGGGAAGAGCCAGGCTCCGCCAATGCGCGTTGTGCTCGACGGCGAACTGCGCACGCCACGCGGCGCGCGGTTGCTGGACGGTTCGGTGCCGACGCTGATCATGCACGCCGATGCAGTGTCGCCGCGGGACGATCGCTTCGCCCGCGCCGAGCTGGCCGCATTGCCGTCGCGCGGCAGCCGCATCGACCTTGCGGCCGTACTTGCACTGCTGGCCGGGCGCGGGGTCAACGAGCTGCAGGTCGAAGCCGGGCCGACGCTTTGTGGCGCGCTGTTCGCGATGCAGCTGGTCGATGAACTGCTGTTGTACGTTGCGCCGATCCTGCTGGGTGACCAGGCGCGTCCGTTGTTGCGCTTGTCGGGCATCGACACGGTCGCTGCCGCACCGCGATGGCGGGTGATCGATCAACGGACGGTCGGTGTCGACCAGCGCCTGTTGCTGCGGGAGTAGGACGCATGTTCACCGGAATCGTACAGGCCGTCGGCACGATCGAGGCGGTCACGCCACACGGCGCCGACCGGCGCATCGTCGTCGACGCGGGCAGCCTCGGCATCGCCGACGTGGCGCCCGGCGACAGCATCTGCGTGGCCGGTGTGTGCCTGACGGCAGTCGTGCTCGACGGCAGGCGGTTCGCCGCCGACGTCTCGGTCGAAACGCTGTCGCGCACGACGATCGGCAACTTGAAAAGTGGAGATTGCGTCAATCTGGAAAAGTCCTTGCGCCTCGCCGACCGCCTCGGCGGCCATCTCGTCGCCGGCCATGTCGATGGTGTCGGCCGCGTGCTGTCGATCGGCGACGATGCGCGTTCGCAGCGCTGGCAGTTCGAGGTGCCGCACGCGTTGTCGCGCTATGTCGCGGAAAAAGGCTCGATCTGCCTCGACGGGGTCAGCCTGACGGTCAATGCCGTTGCCGGCCATCGTTTCGGCGTCAACCTGATTCCGCACACGATCGCCGCAACCACCTTTGCGCACAGGCGTGCCGGCGATGCGGTGAATGTCGAGGTCGACCTGATCGCACGCTATGTCGAGCGCCTGTTCAAGTCAGAGCCGTGATCGATGCGGAGAGACGAGAGACGAGAAACGAGAAACGAGAGATAAGAGACGAGAGACGAGAGACGAGAGACGAGAGACGCAAGAGCGGGGACACCAGGCCCTTGGGGTAGGATACTTGCCCGCACGTTGAATGGTGCAGACCTTTGTCTCTCGCGCCTCACGTCTCTCGTCTCCCGTCTCACAGCTACAATTAGCCCATGTCCTTCGCTTCCATCCCCGAACTCGTCGCCGAGGTCCGAGCCGGCCGCATGGTCGTCATCGTCGACGATGAAGACCGCGAAAACGAAGGCGACCTGATCATGGCCGCCGAGCACGCCACGGCGGAGGCGGTCGCGTTCATGATCCGTCATACCAGCGGCATCATCTGCGTGCCGATGGACGAGGCGCAGCTGGCACGTCTTGAACTGCCGCAGATGGTGCAGAACAATGCCGACGCGTATCGCACGGCGTTCACCGTGTCGGTCGACTACCGTTTCGGCACGACCACCGGCGTGTCGTCCGAAGATCGCGCGGCGACGATCACGGCGCTGGCGTCGGCGGCATCGAGCGCGGCTCAGTTCGCGCGACCCGGGCACATTTTTCCGCTGCGCGCGCAGGCCGGCGGCGTGCTGACGCGCGCCGGCCACACCGAGGCCGCGGTCGACCTGTGCCGGCTGGCGCAGCTGCAACCGGCCGGCGTGCTGTGCGAGATCATGAACGACGACGGCAGCATGGCGCGGCGCCCGCAGCTGGAAGAATTTGCCGCGCTGCACGGACTGAAGATCGGCAGCATCGCCGACCTGATCCGCTACCGGATGGAAACGGAAAAGACCGTCACGCGCGCCGTCGACCGCGAAGTGGAGACCCAATTCGGCCGCTTTCGCCTGGTCGGCTATCGCGACGCGGTCTCGCAACTGCCGCATTTTGCGCTGGTTCGCGGCGTGGTCGACGATGGCGCGCCCGTGCTGACACGCGTGCACGTCCGCGACACGCTGTCCGACACGCTGCATCTGGCCCGCACCGACGCGGCGCTGCCGCTTGCAGCAGCGCTGCGCCATGTCGCGCTGCGGGACCGGGGTGTCGTGATCATTCTGAACGAGCCGGACGAGGCACGCACCGCGCTCGAGCGGCTCGAGCGTCCGGCGGCGTCGCGCGAACCGGAGACCGCGCTGCAATGGCGCCGCCACGGTGCCGGCGCACAGATCCTCGTCGATCTGGGGGCGCACCGGCTGATCGTGCTCGGCACACCACGGCGCTTTCTCGGGCTGGGCGGGTTCGGCGTCGAGATCGTCGGTTATGAACAGGCGGGGCTGAAGGCGGAAGGCTGAGGGCCGAAGCGCGAAGCCGTTGCAGCCGCGGACGCTGCTCGCATTTGCAGCGAACGTCCGAGCCGGACGATCGCGGCGGTTTGTCAAACCCGCCACAGCCCTTACACTCTCAGCCCCAGCCCTCAGCCCTCAGCCCTTCATGCCTACCCTGAGCGGCGAACTGCGCACTCCTGCAGCATCGGCGCGCTTCGCCATCCTCGCCAGCCGCTGGAACCCCGGCGTCGTGGATGCCCTGATCGACGGCGCGCAGCGTGCGTTCGCCGGCCATGGCGTCGCGGCGGCTGCGCTCGACCTGGTGCGCGTGCCGGGCGCGTGGGAGATTCCGGTCGCCGCGTCGAAGCTCGCCTCGCGCGGCGGCTATGCCGCGATCGTTGCGCTCGGTTGCGTCGTGCGCGGCCAGACGCGACATTACGAGCAGGTTGCCGATGGCTGCGCGCAAGGCCTGATGCGCGTGGCGCTCGACCACTGCCTGCCGGTTCTCAACGGCGTGCTGGCGGTGGAGCGGCACGAGGACGCGCAGGCGCGCGCCGGCGGCGTGCACGGCAACAAGGGCGAGGAAGTCGCACTGGCCGCTTTGGAAATTGTGGATTTGTGGACGAAATTGCAGGTTGACGAATGATTGAACACCCTGTCCGGCAATCATGCGCCGCCTCCGGCACCGCTGCGGGCCCGGTTTCGCCTTGCCGGCGACAAACACTGACAAGCCGGGCGGACCGTCCATGGTCCGCAACAGGAGCAAGAGCATGACCCAGCATCGCCGTCCCGACGGCATCGACCTCGCCGCGCGCTCGCGCGCCCGCCGCCGCGCCACCCAGGCGCTGTATGCCTGGCAGATGAGCGGCAATTCGATGGACGCCGTGATCGAGGAGTTCCGTCACGAGCAGGACATGGAGATCGCCGACATCGACTACTTCGAGGATCTGCTGCGCGGCGTCGACCGGCACTGCGCCGAGCTCGATGCCGGGCTCGCGCCGTTCCTCGATCGCGAGGCCGTGCAGGTCGATCCGATCGAGCGCGCGGTGCTGCGCCTGGCTGCGTACGAGTTGCGCTTTCGCGTCGACGTGCCGTATCGCGTCGTCATCAACGAGGCGATCGAAGTCACCAAGCGCTTCGGCGCCGAACATGGCCATACCTATATCAACGGCGTGCTCGACAAGGCCGCGCGCGCGTGGCGGCCGGTGGAAGATCGACGCAGCTGAGAGCGCGTCGCGACAGTGCGCGAATTCGACCTGATCAACCTGATCCGCGACCGCTGCGCGTCGCAGCGCGAGGATGTCCGCCTCGGCATCGGCGACGATGCCGCGCTGCTCGCGGTGCCGGCCGGACAGCTGCTCGCGGTCAGCACTGATACGCTCGTCGCAGGCGTTCACTTCCCCGCGTCCACCGGCGCGGGCGACGTCGGCTGGAAGGCACTGGCGGTCAATCTTTCCGACCTGGCGGCGATGGGGGCGACGCCGGCCTGGGCGACGCTGGCATTGACGCTGCCGCAGCCGGATCGGCAATGGGTCATCGACTTCGCCGACGGGTTTGCCGCGCTGGCCGGCGAATTCAAGCTCGCGCTGGTCGGCGGCGACACGACGCAGGGGCCGCTCAGCATCACGGTCACGATCCACGGTTTCGTGCCCGAGGGCGCCGCCTTGCTGCGCGGCGGCGCGCGCGTCGGTGACGCGATCTTCGTGACCGGTACGCTCGGCG
>DATNFS010000110.1:0-4799 GCA_035606275.1 Rudaea sp. | reverse complement strand
CCGAGGATCTTCTTCGCCTCGGCCGTGTCCTGCACACCGGGCAGCTCGACGACGATGCGATTGGCGCCCTGCTGCTGCACGATCGGTTCGGACACGTGCAGCAGGTTGATACGTGTGCGCAGCGTGGTCAGGTCGCTGGTGATGATGCTGCGCGACTGCTCCTGCAGCACGCTGTCGCGCAGCTTGGCGACCAGCGCGAAGCTGTCGGCAGTGGTCGTGCCGTCGCTGATCTCCAGCGGCGGCTGCGCACCGAGTTTTTCGGGCTGGTTGACATCCTTCGCGATTACGCCGGCAGCGGACTTGCGGTCGGCATCCGACTTCAGCGTCACGACGATGCCCTGTGCGCCGGGATTGACCGTACCGCGGATGTTGGCCTTGCGCAGCGCCGCGCGGATATCGTCGACGTAGCGTTCCGACATCTTGTCGAGCGCAGCCTTCTGGTCGATTTCCATCAGGAAGTGCACGCCGCCCTGCAGGTCCAGGCCAAGCGGCATCGCGTTGGCGCCGATCGCGGTGAGCCAGTGCGGAACGGTCGACGCGAGATTCGGCGCAACGATGTAGCCGTCGCCGAGATCGGCCTTCAATGCGTCCTGCGCGGCGAGCTGCAGGTCTGGATTGGCGAAGCGCGCGAGCAGGCGATCGCCATTCAGTTCGACGTCGCGAAACTCGATCTTCTTGGTCTGCAGGACGCCGAGGACCTTCTCCTTCAGCGCCTCGTCGACCTTGGCGTCGCGGCTCGCGGAAATCTGCACCGCCGTCACCGGCGGAAACACGTTCGGCAACGCGTAGATGAAGCCGAGCACGATCACCACGGCGATCAGCGCATACTTCCACTTCGGAAAATCATTCATAAAAAACTACTCTTCGGCCGCAGGCGGCGTGGAAATCTGTTTTTGGGAAAGTACGGCCACGCAGGCCGTCATCCGGCATCGCGATCGTCGCCGATCGCAGCAACTCAGCTCGATTTCAGCGAGCCTTTCGGCAACACCAGCGAAATCGCGCTCTTCTGCAGCTTTATCCGGACGTTGGTGGCGATTTCAAGGGTGACGAAAGTATCGCCGATGTCTTCTATCCGGCCGGCCATGCCGCCGTTGGTGACGACCTCGTCGCCCTTGGCGAGCGCGGAAATCATGTTGCGCTGCTCCTTGGCCCGCCTCATTTGCGGCCGGATCAGCATGAAGTAGAACACGCCGAACAGCACCAGTAACGGCAGGAACGAAAGCAGCGGGTTGGGCTGGGCGGCCGCGTCGCCTGCCTGCGCATAAGCGCTGGAAATCAGAAAGTCCATACAAGTCCGTGTTTTATGGGCCCGCCGCGGACGCGGCCAGCCTGCCAAAAGACCGGTGATTATGCCATGCCGGGCCGCGCCTTGCACCCGGCCTCGAAGGTACTCGGCGAAAAGCGCAACTTTGAACCACGAACAACACGAAGCATGGCGAAAGCGAAGTCCCCGCAGGCAGCAGGAACGCACCGCCGTTGCGGCGCAGGGCCGGCACGACGGCACGGAACGCATCCACCCTGGAGCGGGGCTCCTGATCCCTTCGTGTTCTTCGTGCCCTTCGAAGTTCAGTCTTGCCGCTCTTCGCCTTTGCAGTCGCGGCGCAAGGCGTAGAACCCGGCGGTGAAATCGTCGAGCCGGCCGGCGGCGATCGCGTCGCGCAGGTCGCGCATCAGGTCCTGGTAGTAGTGCAGATTGTGGATCGTCGCCAGCATCGGGCCGAGCATCTCGCCGCATTTGTCGAGGTGGCGCAGGTATGCGCGCGAGAAGCCGCTGCGGCAGGTATAGCACGCACACGCTTCATCGAGCAGTCGCGTGTCGCGTTCGTAACGCGCGTTGCGGATGCGCAGCACGCCGGTCCGCGTGAAGATGTGCGCGTTGCGTGCATTGCGCGTCGGCATGACGCAGTCGAACATGTCGATGCCGCGTCGCACCGCCTCGACGATGTCCTCCGGCCGGCCCACGCCCATCAGGTAGCGCGGATGCCCGACCGGCAGCAGCGGCACCGTTTCTTCGAGCGTGCGATTGCGCTCGGCCTCGGGCTCGCCGACCGCAAGGCCGCCGACGGCGTAACCGTCGAAACCGATGTCGATGAGCCGCTGCGCCGACACTTTGCGCCATTGTGGAAAAGTTCCGCCCTGCACGATGCCGAACAATGCGTTGGGCGGCCCGGATCCAGGCCGAGTCAGCTCGTCGAAGGCGCGGCGCGAGCGCTCGGCCCAGCGCAGCGACAGCTCCATCGACTCGCGCACCTGCGTTTCGGTCGCAGGATACGGCGTGCACTCGTCGAAGATCATCGCGATGTCGGAATCCAGCACGCGCTGGATGCGCATCGATTCTTCCGGCGACAGGAACACACGCGAGCCGTCGACCGGCGAGGCGAAGCTGACGCCCTCCTCCGTGATCTTGCGGCGCTCGGCCAGCGAGAACACCTGGAAACCGCCCGAGTCGGTGAGGATCGGTTTGTCCCAGCCGATGAAGCGGTGCAGGCCGCCGAACTCGCCGATCACGTCGAGCCCGGGTCGCAGGAACAGGTGGAACGTGTTGCCGAGGATGATCTCGGCACCGAGCTCGAGCAGCGAAGCCGGCGTCATCGCCTTGACCGATCCGTAAGTGCCCACCGGCATGAAGGCCGGCGTCTGGATCGTGCCGCGCGGCAGTGTGATGCGGCCGCGGCGTGCGGCGCCGTCGGTGGCGACGAGCTGGAACTGGAGGGCACTCATCGGCTCTTCGTGCGGGCAAATCGATGCAGGTCTGGGGCTTTCCTTCTCCCGCCGGGAGAAGGTGGCGCGAAGCGCCGGATAAGGGTGGCAATCCGCGCGACGCGCATCACGTCCGATCCTCACCCCTGCCTCTCTCGCGATCGGAGAGAGGTTCAGGACCGGCCTTGCCGTCGCCGCGCGGCAGTATAAGCATCGCATCGCCGTAGGAGAAGAAACGGTAGCGCTGTTCCACCGCGTGGCGATAGGCCTCGAGGATCAGGTCGCGCCCCGCGAAGGTCGATACGAGCATCAGCAGCGTCGACTCGGGCAGGTGGAAATTCGTGATCAGCGCATCGACCGACGTGATGCGGTAGCCCGGAAAGATGAAGATCTGCGTTTCGCCCGCGAACGGCTGCACGTCGCCGTCGCGGCGCGCGGCTTCGAGCGCGCGCACGACGGTCGTGCCGACGGCGACGACACGGCCACCCGCGGCACGCGTGCGCCGGATCTTTTCGACCAGCTCGGCGCCGACGTTGAGCCACTCGCGATGCATGACATGGTCTTCGATGCGCTCGCTGCGCAGGGGCTGGAATGTCCCGGCGCCGACGTGCAGCGTCACGTAGCCGAAGTCGATCCCGGCCGCGCGCAGGCGGTCGAGCAGCGCCGCGTCGAAATGCAGCCCCGCCGTCGGCGCCGCCACGGCGCCCGGCGCGCGCGCGTAGACGGTCTGATAGCGTTCCTCATCGGCTGCGGCAGCATCGCGCGCGATGTAGGGCGGCAACGGTATCCGGCCAAGGCGTGCCAGCAGCTTCTCGAGCGGTTCCGTACCTTCGAAGCGCAAGGCGTAGAACTCGCCTTCGCGCCGCAGCACGCGCACGCTGGTGCCGTCGTCGAGAATGATCGCGCTGCCGTCGGGGGGCTTCTTGCTGACGCCGATCTGCGCCAGCGCTTCGTGCGTGCCGAGCACGCGCTCGATCAATATCTCGGCCGCGCCGCCGGTTTCCTTGCGTCCGTAGAGGCGCGCCTGCAGCACGCGTGTATCGTTGAACACGAGCAGGTCGCCGGCGCGCAGATACTCCGGCAGGTCGGCGAAGTGGCGGTCGGCAAGGCTGCGGGCGCCGGCATCGACGACGAGCAGTCGACTGGCAGTGCGTTGCGGCAGCGGCACTTGCGCGATCAGCTCGGCCGGCAGGTCGTAATGGAAATCGGATTTCTTCAAACGAGAGATGAAGGCTCAGGGCTGAGGGCCGATTATCGCCGAAGCCGGCCTCGCGCTGTCATGCCATCGAACACCTGCCCGAGCAGAAGACGAGGTCGCCTACTCGAAACCGCCGCGGAACAACTGATCGGCCTTGAACAAGGTGAGCTGATTGGCTGCCGGCTGGCCGACCACGAGCACGTCGTGCACGCTGTCGTGCGCGAATACGAGCGTCGCGCCTGCGGCCGGCGCAACACCGATCACGCTGTTGGCGCCGAGCAGTGGCCCGACACTGCCGCCATGGCCTCGCCCGAGACTGATTGCGCCGGCATCGGCATTGCCGGTGTCGTCCCACAACGGACTGCGCACGACATAGTCGCCGCTGGACTGCCGGGCGGCACCGCCGCTGCCGACCTGGTCGGACCCCGTTGCGCCGACCAGCGAATTCGCCGGCGACAGCGCGCCGACCAGTGCGCTGGAACCGGTACCCCAGGTGACGGAACCGAGCGCAATCGACCCGCCGCTCCATACCGGGCTGACCACGATGAAGTTGCCCCCGCCGACGGCGCGTGCTCCGCCGCTGCAAACCAGGTCACCCGGTGCGGATCCGATCAACGAGTTGGCAGTCGATACGACATCGGAGGTCGTCGCGTTGCCCGCAAGCCAGGTCGCGGCGCCGACATCGGCATCCGCGTTGTTGTGCCAGAGACTGCTGCAGACCACGTAATTGCCGTTGTCCAGCGCGGCCACGCCATCGCTGCCGATCTGGTCGCCGGCCGTCTGCCCTATCAGCGAATTGCCGGCGCTGATCGTGCCGTGGGCGCCGCTGGCGCCGTTCACCCAGGTCACGGCACCGACATCGACGTTGACAACGCTGTCCCACAGCGGACTGCTGATGACG
>DATNFS010000109.1:0-14359 GCA_035606275.1 Rudaea sp. | reverse complement strand
CTCGATCCGCTGCTCGGGCCGCTGGCGGACAACGGCGGGCCGACCCTGACGATGCTGCCTTCGTCCGGCAGCCCGGCGATCCATCACGTGACGTGCAGCCCCTGCGGCGACGTCGGATTCGGGGACCAGCGCGGGGTGCCTCGGCATAACCCGTCGGACATCGGCGCCGTCGAGCGTCAATACCCCGAAGACCTGATCTTCCGGAACGGATTCACTCCTCCCTGAGCTACACGGGCGTACCGTTCCCTGGACGGTGGCGCAGCTTTCGGTCTTTCGCCTCGGCATTGGGCCAATGACCCGCCCGTCCTCCCGCCAATTCAGGCCAGCGCCATTTTCGGTTCGTAGAATCCGGTTCGGTGGCGACTTGCCATCGGCAGGCACGCAATCATGGACACGACTTCCGACACGGGCGAGCTTTCCGATCTGGTGGCACGGGTTCCGTACGCGATGCTGACGACCTGCGGCGGCGATGGCCGCCTGCCGGGCCGGCCGGTGCAGACGCTGCGCTTCGACGCGGACCACGTGTTCTGGTTTTTCACGTCGGCGCGCAGCGCGAAGATCGCGCAGCTGAAGGCCAATGCGAACGTCAACCTCGCGTATGCCGATCCTGCGCACCGGAAATTCGCCAGCGTCTGCGGCGTGGCGCAACTGCTGCGCGACGAGCAGCTCGCGCACGGCCTGTGGCAAGTCGGCCAGACGATCTTTTTCCCGCAGGGTCCCGCCGATCCGGACCTGATGATCCTGAAGGTGCACGGCCACGTTGCGCGGTACTGGAACGGCGATGCTTCGCTGCTCGAGACCGTGATCAAGTTCGGCAATGCGGCGTTGCGCGGCGAGCGCGCGGACCTGGGGACCGTGGCGGAAATTCCGTTGCGGGCGCAGTCGGGTTGAGGTCTGCCCGCTTCTGTCGTGCACGGACCATGGCCGGACCTCGCACGCGCCTTCCGGCTCGAGATTCGCCGAAGGCGAAATCGATTGCGCCGGGCGGCCCGCGGCTTTTCTGGCGTTGCCCTTGCTTCGTCCTGAAAGGCCCGGCGGCAACGGCAATCTGCGGTACTCGCCCGAGCGCGTCGCTGCGCGGCAAGGCACGTTCCAACGCTGATCACGGGGCTTGATCCAGGTCAATGCGCGCGGCGGTGAACGGCGGATGATGCCATTCGCAAAACCTCAGCGGAGGGCGCCATGAAAACCGATGGTCAATTGCAGCAAGACGTGATGGAAGAGCTGAAGTGGGAGCCGGCAGTCGAGGCAAGCACGATCGGCGTCGAAGCGAAGGACGGCGTGGTCACGCTGGCCGGCCACGTCGAAACGTACGCCCAGAAATGGGCCGCCGAGCGCGCCGCGCAGCGCGTCAGCGGCGTGAAGGGCGTGGTCGTGGAAATCGATGTTTCCCTGCCGGGTTCGAGCAGGCGCAAGGACGCCGATCTGGTCCAGGCGGCATGCAGCGCGCTGGATTGGAATTCCTCGGTGCCGCCGGGCAGGATCAGGATCCTGGTGAGCGACGGCGTGGTCACGCTTTCCGGCGAAGTGGACTGGGCGTTCCAGCGCAGCGCCGCCATCGCCGCGGTTCGCAACCTGATCGGCGTGCGCGGGCTGGACAACCAGATCACCTTGAAGCCGCATCCGGTCAGGATTGGCGATGTGAAGAAGAAGATCCACTCGGCGCTCCAGCGCCAGGCGCAGCTCGATGCCAAGGCGATCTCGATCGATGTCGACGGCACCAGCGTGACGCTGGGAGGTGTCGTGGATTCATGGTCCGAGCGCGCCGCGGCGCGCAACGCGGCCTGGTCGGTGCCGGGCGTGCAGTACGTGATCGACAACCTGTCGGTGGCGGACTAGTGCGGGCATGGAAAAGCGCACGGCGATCGTAACCGGCGGCACGCGCGGGCTCGGCAGCGCGATTTCGCGCGCGCTCGCGGCGGACGGCTACAAGGTGGCGGCGATCTACCATGGCAACGATACCGCCGCAGCGCTGTTCCACACGCAGACCTCGATCGCCGTATACAAATGGGACATCGGCCAGTTCGACGCCTGCAGGGCCGGCATCGCGCAGGTCGAGCGCGACCTGGGACCCGTTGACGTGCTGGTCAACAACGGCGGCATCACCCGCGACGCAACGCTGCACCACATGACCGTGCAGCAATGGCGCGACGTGCTGGCCACCAACCTCGATTCGCTGTTCAACATGTGCCGGAATGTCATCGAGGGCATGCGCGAACGGCACTACGGGCGCATCGTGAACGTCAGTTCCGTGAACGGACAGAAAGGCCAGGCCGGGCAGACCAACTACGCCGCGTCGAAAGCGGGCATCCTCGGCTTCACCCGGGCGCTTGCGCTCGAGAATGCGGCGCACGGCATCACCGTCAATGCGGTCGCGCCGGGATACTGCGATACCGACATGGTCGCGGCCGTGCGGCCCGACGTCATGAAGTCGATCCTCGCGACGATCCCGGTCGGCCACCTCGGGCGACCCGAAGACGTCGGCCGTCTGGTCGGCTTTCTCGTGCACGAGGACAACGGCTACATCACCGGCGCCACGTATTCGATCAACGGCGGGCAGTACCTGGCGTAAGCACGCCGCGCTGCGGTGCTGCTGCGCGCCGCACGCGAGCCTTGGCCGACAACCGGCGGCGGCGCGTATCAGGCGTGCAGTCGATTGATCGGGCGGGACTCGCGCGCGGCTCGACGATGCCGCTTCAATGCCGCAGGAAGAGCGGCAGTGCGGCGTGTTCGAGAACGTGTCGTGTCGCGCCGCCCAATACCCATTCGCTCAAGCGCGACCTGCCATACGCACCCGTGACGAGGATATCCGAGCCGGCATCGGCCGCGGCGTCGAGGATTGCCGCGCCGGCGTCGTCATCGGATGCCTCCAGCACACGCGTGCTGAAGTGCACGCCGTGACGGGCAAGGTGATCCTCGATCGAAAAAGCCGGTTTCCATTCGATCGACGAGAACGAATCCTTGCGTCGGCCCTGCAGCAGCACGACGCGCCGGGCGCGCTTGAGCAGCGGCAGCGCCGCATGCACGGCGCGCACGGTTTCGAGGCTGTCGTTGGAGGCGATTGCGATCGAATCCATGCTTGCCGCGTTCGTGTATGTCGCAGGGACGACGAACGCGGGAATGCCGCACGTGACCAGCGCATGTCCCAGCAGGCCCACGGAAGTCCACGGCGCATCCTGGCCGGATTCCAGCACCAGCACGTCGTGCCAGTTCGCCGCGGCAGCGAATGCCTGGGCCAGGAATCCCGTCGCGACTTGCCAGCGGTAATGCGACAAGCCTGCGCCGCACGCCCAGCGGGCAAATGCCGGCTCGGCCCTGATCGCCTCTTCGACGACTTGCGCGGCCACCTCGTAGATCGCCGATATCGCCGCCGGGGCTCCGATCGAAGGCGGCGGAATGATCGGCTCGGCCACGAAGATTCCCGTCAACGATCCGCCGAACGCCTTGGCGATTCCGGCGGCATAACGCATGCCCTGCGTCGGCGTCGCGTAGTTGCTTGCGTGCGCAAGGATGTCATGCATGGCGCTCTCCCGGGCGAACGGGTCGCCGTCGTGCCTCGAAGCTTATGACGCCGCGCAAGACAGCCTCTTGACCGGGATCAAGAAGAAGCGGTCTGCACGCCGCACCGGCGAATTCGGCGGCTGCGGACGGCCATCGGCGGTCGTCTCGCTTCAAGGCCGGTGCCTGCCTGTCGCAAGCTCTCGACGAAGAAGCCGGCAGCTGTTCGCGACACGCCTTGCTCAACGACAGACCAGCACTGGAAGCTCGCTGTGCGTGAGCACCTTTTGCGTCTCGCTGCCGAGCAGCACGCCGCCGATGCCGCCGTATCCGTGCGACGCCATCAGGATCAGGTCGCAGCGTTTCTTTTTTGCGGTGTCGATGATCGCCCGGAACGGTTGATCGTCGGTGACGTGGACGGTATCGCAGCGGACGCCGGCGGCGGCCGCAGCGCGCGCAAGGACATGCAGGATGTTGGCGGCGTGGGCGGCCGTCGCCTCCTTGTACGCCGCCTCGCTGTCTTCGGGCAGCGCCGTGTGATAACTGAGCAGCATCTGCGCGCGATAGGTGAACTGGTGGAACGGCGGGATCACGTGCAGGCCCGTAATCCGCGCGCCAAGGGCCTTGGCGAACTTCACGCCCTGCCTGATCGCCTTTTCCGAGCGCTTCGAACCATCGGTGGGAATGAGGATGTGCCGGATCATGGTGCTTCACTCCGCTTCCAGGTTTGCGCATTTTTCCACCGGCCGCGCCCTGCGGCTTGACCTGGATCAACACCACCTCATGCCTCGTGCGTAGGCTTCAGCCATGAACACTTCCGGCTCGCGCCGACGACAGGCTTTTTCATCGCCGGCACGCACGCTGGCGCCCGCGCTGCGGGACGCGTCGGCGCGGCGCCTGTTGACGGTGTTGCGCGTGCTCGCGTTTCTGCTGGCGGCGCTCGCCTGGCGCAACCTTGCCGCCGCGGCGATCGATCCGGATCCCGGGAGGCTGGCGCGCGGCGAGTTCGTCTGGCATCCGGAAATCGCGCCGTCCGGTCCGGTCGTGATCGTGGTCAGCCTCGACGAACAACGCGCCTACGTTTACCGCAACGGCATCGGCATCGGCGTGAGCACGATCAGCTCCGGCAAGAAGGGTCATGAAACGCCGGCGGGAGTATTTTCGATCCTGCAACGGGAAACGGTGCACTACTCCAACAAGTACGACGACGCACCGATGCCGTTCATGGAGCGCCTCACCTGGGATGGCGTGGCCATGCATGGCGGCACGTTGCCCGGCTATCCGGCCTCGCACGGATGCATCCGCCTGCCGCAGGCGTTCGCGCGCAAGCTGTTCGAGATAACGGCGCGAGGGACGACCGTCGTCGTCGCCGACGGCCGCTCCGCCCCGGCCGCCGTGGTGCATCCGGCCGTTCTGGCTCCCGTGACGGCAGCGGGCGATGCGTTGCAGACGCCGCAGCCGGACCCCGAATACACCTGGCTGGACGACGCCGGATCCGGACCCATCAGCATCCTGGTGAGTACCGCCAGTGCGGCCGTCTTCGTGTTTCGCGACGGGCGCCTCATTGCGACGACGCACTTTCGCACCGACGAACCCGACCCGATCGGCGGGTCGGTGCTCTATGTCATGGGTGAGGGAGTGGAATACGTTCCCAGTGCGCTCGACCCTTCGCGGCCCCGGCGTCAATGGTTCGCCTATCCGTTGCCGACGCGCGACAACCCGCAACCCCGCCTCGACGATGCCACGACATTCCACGTGCCGGCGGAATTCTCCCGGCGCGTCTACGATCTGCTCGTCCCGGGCACGACGGTGCTGGTCACCGACCTGCCGGCCACGCGCGGCGTGACTGCGGGCAAGGCGACGCCGCTGTTCGAGTCGTCCGGTCCGGGACGGCGTCCTCGATGAAAAAACCGGCTCGGGTGTATGCTGAAAGCCGCAACGAAACCAGGTTGTGAGGAATGCGTTATCCGACGTTGTGCCGATTTTGTCTCGCCCTGTTCGCCGCATGCCTGGCTTGGCCCGTCGCTGTGCTGCGTGCAGCGGCGCCGGCGGGAGCCGACATCGCCGCGGCGCTGAGCGCCGTCGCACCGAGAGCCGACCCTGATGTGATCGAGCTGGCGACGCGCGCGCTGTCGTGCGCGCACAGCGCGCAATTGGGAAACGCGGCGACGCTGAGCGTGATCGATTACACGCGGCCGTCGACCCAGCCGCGGCTGTGGGTGTTCGACCTCGCACGACGGCAGCTGTTGTTCGAGGAACTCGTGGCGCACGGGCGCAATACCGGAAACAACGTCGCGCTGCGCTTTTCCAATGCGCCGGGCAGCCTGATGTCGAGCATCGGCGTGTTCATGACGGCCGAACCCTACCGCGGTCACAACGGCTACTCGCTGCGCCTGCGCGGACTCGAGCCGGGCTTCAACGACAACGCGCTCGACCGCGACGTCGTCATTCATGGCGCGGCGTATGTCGATCCGGGCGTGGCCGGAACCCTGGGACGCCTCGGCCGCAGCTTCGGCTGCCCGGCTGTTCGCCCGGCGATTGCGCACCAGCTGATCGACGCGATCCAGGGCGGCTCCCTGCTCGTCGCCTATTATCCCGACGAAAGCTGGCTGCGCGGCTCGTCGTTTGTCGGCGGTTGCGACAAGACAGCGATGAACGGCACAGGCCGCGACTCCGTATTCGACATCGCGCGCACGGCAGCGACGCGGAGCAATTGACGCCTCAGTGGCGCATGAACAGCGGCAGCCGCGCGTGCTCCAGCACGTGGCGCGTGGCGCCGCCGAAGATCCATTCGCTGAAACGCGCGCGGCCGTAGGCGCCCATCACGAGCAGGTCGGCCGCGCCATCGGACGCGGCGTCGAGGATCTGTTCACCGGCGTGCGCCGCATCGGCATCGATGCGGGTGCGCGTCACCTTGATGTCGTGGCCGGCGAGATACAGCTCGATGTTCCGCGCCGGACCGGCGCCAACCCCTGTCCCGGCCAGCGGTTCGATGTGTGATCCGTCGATCAGCACGACCATGGAAGCCCGCCGCAGCAGCGGCAGCGACGAGTGCACCGCACGGGCCGATTGCGCGGAGCCGTTCCATGCGACCGCGATCGTATCCAGACGAAACTCCTCGAACTGCTCCGGCACGACCAGGCACGGGATGTCGACGGCGAGCAACGCCTGCCCGGCTTCAATCCAGGAGAACGACTCGCCGCGTTCGAGCACGGCCAGGTCGTGCCAGTTCGCCGCGCTGGCGATCACGTCGATGGGCGAGCCTTCGGCGATATGCCAGGAATTCGAAGGCACGTCGTTGCCCGCCGCCCAGGCGGAAAAGTCCTTGCCGGCACGTACCGCGACATCGAACTGGCCGCGGCAGATTTCGATGATCTCGGATGCCAGCGACGGTGGGGCAAAGTCGTAACTTGGCGGGCACGGCGGCAGGATGTAGGCACCCGTGAGCGCACACTCGAGCATCGCGGCGACGTTTGCCGCGTACTTCACGTTTGCGCCCCATGCCCGGATATCGCCGACCAGAGCAAGGATGTCATTCATGGATCACCTGTTCGCCGAGCCTTCGCAAGGTGATTTATACGCCCGCACCGCGTTCGCCGGGTTGACCGAAATCAACTGCGTGCGCGCAGCCCGATCCGGCGACGAACCGCGTTCACGCGGCGCCGGGGTCGCCCCGCTTGTCGAGCTTGCGGATGGCCGAAACGATTTCCGGCACGACATCGATCGCGTTGCTGGCGTGCGCAATCGTGTTGCACGTCGCGATCTTCGCGACGCCGGCCGCGCCCAGCGCGGCAAACGCATCGCCGGCGAACAGGGCGTGCACGCCGATGCAGACGGGCGGCCGCGTCATGCCCGCCGCGCGCAGCCGGGCGATCGCCGTGATCATCGTCTGCGCCGTCGAGATGATGTCGTCGACGAGTACCGGCGTCCTGTCGCGCCAGGCGGCAAGGTCCGGCGCCGAGATCGTGACCTCGTGGTCGCCGAGGCGTTGCTTGCCCAACACGACGCCGGGGCAGCCGGCGCCGGCCGCAACGTGCCCGGCCCACTGGGCGCTTTCCGCATCGGGGCCGATGACCAGGGGGTCCGCCACGTGCGACTTGATCCAGCGCGAAATCGCCGGCGCCGCGCCGGCAACGGCGGCCGGGATCGAATAGATCGTATCGAGCGACGGATGACGGTGCAGATGCGGGTCCACCGTCACCAGCCAGTCCAGGTATTGCGACAGCCAGCGCGCGAACCATACCGAAGTGACCGCCTCGCCCGGATTGAAGCGCGCATCCTGGCGCATGTAGGCCAGGTACGGCACGACGAGTCCGATCCGGTTGGCGCCGAGTTCGCGCGCGGTCGCTGCGGCGAAATACAGCTCCAGGCTTTTTTCGTTCGGCCGATCCAGGCCGCAGACGAAAATCACGGCCCGGTCTTTCGGCGGCGTCAGCAGCCGCACGTAGCTCTCGCCGTCGGGAAAGCGGCGCAGCATGATGTCGCCGCACTCGGCGCCGAGTTCGCGCGCCAGCGCCGCGGCAAACGCCTCCTGGCCGGGCAATGCGTAGACGAGCGGCTTCATGGCGCCGCTTCGACGGCGATGACATCGTGCTGCGCCAGCGCGTAGTCGATCGCATATTGCAGCTCGCCGCGCGACTGCGCATGCACGGTGTACAGCGGCTGGTTCTTTTCGACGGTCGAGCCGAGCACCACGTGCAGGTCGACGCCCGCGGCCGGCGCCAGCGGCGCGCCGGCAAGCTTGGCGATGCGCGACAGGCGCCGATTGTCGATGGCGGTCACCGCACCGGAGACCGGCGCGGGCACGACATGCCGCTCGGGCGCAACCGGAGGCGCGCGCAAGCCGCCCTGGGCATCGGCGATCGCCTGGAACTTGCGCCAGGCGCGGCCGTCGGCCAGCACCGCCTGCGCGAGCGCTGCGCCGGTGTTCGTCGGCGTGAACTGCGCGAGCTCGAGGATGCGCCCTGCCAGCGTGAGCGCGCGCTCGCGCAAGTCGGCCGGCGCAGCAGGTTCGTCTTGCAGCACCGACAGGACGTCGCGCGCCTCGAGCGCCGGTCCGATGCCGCGGCCGACCGGTTGGCGGCCGTCGGTCAGCACGACGTCGATCTTCAAATCGAGCGCGCGGCCCGTTTCGATCATGCGCCATGCCAGGGAGCGCGCCGCGGTCTGGGAACGGACTTTCGCAGTCGGTCCGACCGGAATGTCGATCAGGACGTGGGAGGATCCTGCCGCCGCCTTCTTCGAGATCACCGAGGCGACCAGCTGCGCTTCGCTGTCCAGGTCGAGCGGCCGCTCGACGCGTATCAGGATATCGTCGGCCGGGCTGAGCCCGATCGCGCCGCCCCACGCGATGCAGCCGCCTTCGCGTTCCACCACGCGGCGCATGGCGGCGACGTCGAGCGCCACCGGCGCGAGCGTCTCCATCGTGTCGGCGGTTCCGGCCGGCGAAGTGATCGCGCGCGAAGAGGTCTTCGGGATGACCAGCCCGAGCGCGGCGATGATCGGCACCACGATCAGCGTCGTGCGGTTGCCCGGCAATCCGCCGACACAATGCTTGTCCATGATCATCGGCTGCGCCCAGTGCAGGCGTTCGCCGGTCGCCACCATCGCGCGCGTCAGCGCGATGGTTTCGTCCATGCTGACACGGTCGCCGGAACACGCGGCGACGAAGGCCGCCAGTTCGATGCTGGAGTAGCGCCCCTTGCCGATGTCGTCGACGACATCGTGCAGCGCGGCCGCCGAGAATGCATGGCCGTACAGCTTGGCGCGCACGAGCGCAAACGACTCCACCGGCGCGGGGTGGCCGATGCGAATCGTTTCGTTTTCGCCGGCGCCGAGAATGCGCCAGGCCGCTTCCGACAAGCCCGCCTCGTCGGCGCCCAGGCTGACGATTCCGCAATGACGCACGACGTTCAGCGTCGCGATGATGCGGTTACCCTGGCTGCGCAGTTCGACGCGGGATTGCGATTCGAAACCTTCGGAACGGCAGACGTGCGAATCTTCGCGAATGAAGACAACCGGCTCCTGATACGTTTCGATGCCGATCCTGCGCACACGCAACGTGTGCCCGCTCATCGGGTCGGTCATCGGCTGCTCTGGCATGGCTTCCCCCGACTTACGCATCCGCAAGATCGACTGTCTCGCGGTTTTCGGGAATGTGCGTCTTCCAGCCCAGGCGGCGTTCGATTTGCTGGCGCAGCGCATCGGCGGCGACGGGCTCGCCGTGCGTGATGAACGTCGTGCGCGGCGGCCGCGGGAGCCTTTGCATCCACTCGAGAGTCTCGGCCTGGTCGGCATGCGCCGACAGCGACGACAACGCCGCGATTTCTGCGCGCACCGGAATATCCTGTCCATGAATGCGGATCGTCGCGGCGCCGCCCAGCATCGCGGCGCCGCGGGTGCCGGCGGCCTGGTAGCCGGAAAACAGGATCGTGTTGCGCGGGTCCGGCGCGAACGCCTTCAGGTGATGGATCACGCGGCCGCCGGTAGCCATGCCGCTGGCAGCGACGATGATCATCGGCCGCGTGCGCGTATTGAGCTGCATCGACTCTTCGACGGTATTGACGTAGGTCGCGGTGTGGCAGACCGCCGCGCACTCCTTCGCGTCGAGCCTGTGCTCCTTGTGGAAACGCTGATAGAGCCCGGTCACGTCGACCGCCATGGGGCTGTTGAGGTACACCGGCATGTCCGCGGCAATCCTGCCCTGCAGCTTCAGACGATGGATGTAGTACAGCAGAAGTTGCGCGCGGCCGACGGCAAACGACGGGACGACGATCACGCCACCACGACGCGTCGTGCGCGCTATTACCGCTTCGAGCTCGTCCGTCGGGTCCGCGCGGGAATGCAGGCGGTCGCCATAGGTCGATTCGACGACGAGATGGTCGGTCTCGACCGGCGCGTGCGGCGCAACCATGATCGGGTCGTTCGGCCTGCCAAGGTCGCCGGAAAACAGCAGCCGCGTCGCGCCGTCGGTCAGCAGCACGGACATCGCGCCGAGAATATGGCCCGCCGGAGACAGCTCGGCGTGCACTCCGGCGCCGAGCTCGATAGCACCGGCCGCGTCAACCGGGCGGAAATAACGCAGGCATTTCCTGGCATCTTCCTCCGTGTAGAGCGGCAACGCCGGCTTGTGCCTGGAGAAGCCGTGCCGGTTCGCATACTCGGCATCTTCTTCCTGCAGGTGCCCACTGTCCGGCAGCAGCAACTTGCACAGCTCGAAGGTTGCCGCGGTGCAATGGATGCGTCCGCGGAATCCCTGTTTGACCAGCAACGGCAGGTGGCCGCTGTGATCCAGGTGTGCGTGCGTGAGCACGACGGCGGTCAGGGCCGAGGGATCGAACGGCAGCGGCGCCCGGTTGCGCAGTCGCAGCTGCTTGAGGCCCTGGAACAATCCGCAATCGACCAGGACACGGCTGTCGCTCGAGGTCACCAGATACTTCGATCCGGTGACGGTTCCGGCAGCGCCAAGAAACTGGATCTTCATGTGGCGCTACCAGTTCGGGCAATCGGGTACGGGCGCGATCGGCAACGAGTGTCCAGGTCGATTTCCCTGCCGCGTTCGTGCGATCGCGTGGCTCGATGCGTTGCTTCAGCTCGAGTGCCTGGCGCTCGAGATCCTGGAGAAATCTTCCATTTCCGTTTTGGCGACATCACCAAACAACTCCAGAACCCTGGTGCCTTCGGCCATGTAGTCCGACACCAGGCCGCTCATGAGCTTGGCCTGCAGATCGAAGAATTCCTCGGGCTTCCTGCACGCCGTGAACTGCGACATCATCTGGATGTCCTTGTTGAAACGGTCGTTGAGGAAGCGGATTGCCTCGGCCTGAAAGCGGTTGGCGTCTCGCAACCATGCCGAGAATGTGCCGGACATGGCGTCGAACGATTGCCTGGCAAGGACGGATACGTCACCTGTCCCGTCGGGAGCCTTGGATACGTTTTGCTCTGACTTGGTCATCGCAGTTCTCCTCGTGGTGCTTCCCAGCGTAAGCGGTCTGTTGCGGCCGGTGTTGATCAAGATCAATCGCCAGCGACAGGCATGGACGACAATTTGCCTGGGTGTGCCGGTAGCGGCGCGAAGGACGATTCATGGTGGTTGGAAGCCAGGAAGCGATCGTCGGCGACGCTCCTGCCAGCAAGGGGCCGGCGGCGATGCCGACGGCAGAGATGTTGCGGGTGCTGCAAGCCCGGCGCGGCGGGTTGACGCAGGCCGAAGCGGGCCGCCGCTTCGCCCGCTTCGGTGCGAACGAACCCGGGCAACATCATCGTCTGCCGCTGATGGTCTTGCTGGCGCCCGTGTTCAACCCGCTCGTCCTCATTCTGCTGCTGTCGGCAGGGGTTTCGGGTTTGCTGGGCGATACCGTCGGCGCGACCATCATCGCGCTGATGGTGACGCTCAGCCTTGCGCTCAATTTCACCCTCGGCTATCGCTCGCAACGCGCCGCCGACCGGCTGCGACGGGACGTCGCGCCGACCGCGACGGTTTGCCGGGACGGCACGTGGCGCGAGCTGCCGCGACGCGAGCTGGTGCCCGGCGATGTCATCCGCCTGTCCGCGGGGGATCACGTCCCTGCCGATGCGCGCCTGCTCGACGCGCGCGACCTGCACGTGCAGCAGGCGGCGCTGACCGGCGAATCCGTGCCGGTCGAAAAGGAGCCCGTGGATTTGCCCGCGCCGACGAGCAATGTCGACGCGCGCCAGCTGGTGTTCCTGGGAACATCCGTGGTGGCTGGCACCGCAACCGCGGTCGTGCTGGCCACCGGAAGCGGCACCGCGTTCGGCGACATCGCCGAGCGCCTGGCGGAGCGCCCGCCGCAGACCGATTTCGAGAAGGGCCTGGAGGCGTTCTCGCGCCTGATCATGCGGACCGTGGTCTTCCTGGTGTTTTTCGTGCTGCTTGCCAGCCTGGCACTCGGCCGCCCCGCCTTCGAGTCGCTGCTGTTTGCCGTCGCTCTCGCTGTCGGTCTGACGCCGGAATTCATGCCGATGATCACGACGGTGACGCTGGCGCGGGGCGCGATCCGCATGGCGAAGCGGCGCGTGATCGTCAAGCACCTGGCCGCCATCGACGAATTCGGCAGCATGGATATTCTGCTCAGCGACAAGACCGGCACCCTGACGACCGGCGAGATGTCGCTCGACGCGTCGGTCGATGCGGCGGGCTGCGCCTCCGGCCGGCCATTTTCTCTTGGCTACCTCAACGGATATTTCCAGACCGGCATCCGCAGTCCGCTCGATGCCGCGATTCTGGCGCACGCGCGAGTCGACGTGGCCGGATATCAGAAGCTCGACGAGGTGCCCTTCGATTTCGAGCGTCGCTGCTTGTCGATCGTCGTGGAAAGCCGCGACGGACGGCAGCTCATCGTCAAGGGTGCCCCGGAATCGGTGTTGCAGCAGTGCACCGGCTGCGAGCGGGCCGGCGAAGTGATGCCGCTGGACGCGGAATCCGCCGCCCATTGTGCCGCGACCTACCAGGCCATGAGCGAACGTGGGCTGCGCGTGCTCGCCGTTGCCTACCGCGAAGTGCCGGAGAAGGCGCGTTACGATGCCGGCGACGAAGCCGGGCTGGTGCTGGCCGGGTTTCTGGCTTTCGTCGATCCGCCGGTTCCCGATGCGATCGAGACACTGCAGGCCATGGCGCGCGACGGGATCACGGTGAAGATCCTGACCGGCGACAACGAGCGCGTCGCCCGTCATCTGTGCGACAGGATCGGCCTGAAAGTGGACCGCATCGTGCTGGGCAGCGAGCTGGACGGCCTGAGCGACGTGGCCCTGGCCACGCTCGCAGAAAACACGGTCGTGTTCGCGCGCGTGCTGCCGCGGCAAAAACACCGCATCGTGCTCGCGCTCAAGAATCGCGGACACGTCGTGGGTTTCCTCGGCGACGGCATCAACGACGCGCCGTCGCTGCACGCGGCGGACATCGGCATCTCCGTCATCAATGCGGTCGACGTCGCCAAGGACGCGGCCGACATCATCTTGCGCGAGCGCAGCCTGCAGGTGCTGCATGAGGGCGTGCTGGAAGGCCGCCGGGCGTTTGCGAACGTCATGAAATACCTGCTGATGGGAACCAGCTCGAATTTCGGCAACATGTTCAGCATGGCGGCCGGCGTGCTGTTCCTGCCGTTCCTGCCGATGCTGCCGACGCAGATCCTGCTGAACAATTTTCTCTACGACCTTGCACAGGTCACGATTCCGACCGACAACGTCGACGAGACGCAGATGCGGCGGCCGCAACACTGGGACATCCGGCTGATCCGGAACTTCATGTTGCTGATCGGCCCGATCAGCTCGCTCTACGATTTCCTGACGTTCTTCGTCCTGTTGCAATGGCTGCATGCCTCCGAAACGGTGTTCCACACCGGCTGGTTCGTCGAATCGCTGGCAACGCAGACGCTGGTGTTGTTCGTCATCCGCACGTTCGGCAATCCGCTGCGCAGCCGGCCAAGCCTGCCGCTGATCGCGACGACGCTGGCGATCGTGACGGTTTCCCTGCTGCTTCCGTTCACGCCGTGGGCGGCGATGCTGGGCTTTGTTCCGCTGCCGGCGAAATTCTTCGCATTTCTGGCGTTGGCGACGGCGACTTATCTGTCGATCGTCGAAATCGCGAAACGCCGGCTGGTCCGGGCTTTTGCAAGCTAGGGCGCAACCCGGCCAACGACTGGTGGCGTTGCCCGCAACCGCGTGCGACCCGCAAACGGATTGACCTGCGTCAAGCCGCCCGCCCCATTGTCGTGGAGACTGACCGAAAGGCGTTGCATGCGGTCGCGGCGCAGAAGATTTCCGAACGAGAGATGCCGTGGAATTGAACCAGGCCATTGCCGGCCGCCGGGCGATACGCGAATACACGTCACAGCCCGTGGAC
>DATNFS010000108.1:0-14349 GCA_035606275.1 Rudaea sp. | reverse complement strand
CGGCTGATGCCGTTGTGCATTGCCGCCATGAACATCAGGTAGCCGGGACTCCAGGTGTCGAAGTCGCCGTGCGTGAACACGCCCGGCATGCCGAACTTCGTCAGCTGCTGCACGTTGTCCCAGCCGAGCTGGTTCCATTCGCCGGTCAGGATCGGGTCGACCCAGGCGTTGTACGGGCCATCGCCGACCGTGTTGTCATACAGGAACGGCACCGATTCGTGCAGGTCGTGCAGCACCTGCGCGTGCCAGCCCAGGTACGTGTCGAGGATGTTGCGCGACAGGTCGAGTGTCAGGCCCATCGCATCACGATTGTTGTCGTGGGCCACGTAGTGGCCCCAGTACAGCAGCGGCGGCGGCGTCTTGCCCGGGTTGGCGCGGTGCCAGTTGTACACGTCGACCATGCGGTCGCGGCCGTCGACTTCGACCACCGGCGTGATCAGTGTGATGACTTTCGAGCGGATCTTGCGGATGTACGGCGCGTCGTCGACGGCCAGCCGATAGGCCAGCTCCATCAATGCGGTCGGCGCGCCGGTTTCCGGTGAATGGATCGTGCCGGTGATGTAATAGACCGGCGTCGAGGCGGCGATCAGCGGTTCGGCTTTCGCATCGTCCATGCCGAGCACGCGCGGATCTGCGAGTTGGGCCAGGCGCGCATCGTTGGCCTTCAGGTCGGCCAGCAGGGCCTCGTCGGCGATCGCGGCGGCGATCATGTCGCGGCCTTCTTCGGTCTTGCCGATACGAAATACCTTTACGCGCGGGCTGGCTGCGGCGAGCATGTCGAAATAGCGATAGACGTCTTTCGAGTACGGCAGCATGTTCGGCGCGCCGGCGACATCGCCGAGTACCCGGGCCGGCGTCGGCACGGTGGCCGAGGCCGGCAGGTAGCTCGTCAGAGGCGAATTGAACGAAGGGTCGGTCGTGTACTCCGCGATCTTTGCGCCGTAGCCCTGGTCGACCGCCTGCAGGGGATCGCGTGCATATCCTGCATCGGCAACGCTGCCGGCGAAGGCACTGAGCGAGCAGGTGGCGAGCAGGAGACTTGTTGCGAGGCGCTGCATGCGGTGTCCTTCGGCGTGCGGAGCGGCGAGGATAGTGGGACTTCCGGGACCTGTCACTGGCTGGAAGTCACTGCGCCGCAGCGCGCTCGCAAGGATGGTCCGCCTCCCGCGAAGGGCCTGCCGGGAGCACGTCAGCGCAGCGCCCGGGCGAAGGACGGCCGGCGACGGGAGCGGCGAAGCGGTGCGATTGCAGCCAAAATTAATCTTTGGCCGATCGCGGACCCCTATAATGGCGTCCTTCGATGAAACCCAGAGTCGTGGAGCAACGATGACCGACCGCTTTTGGAGACTTGCGAAGCCTGGCCAGACGCCGCTGCTCGCAATGGTTTGCGGCCTTGCCTGCGCGTCCGCGCACGCAGCGCCGACGTTTGCCACGCAGCAGACGTTCGCGACCGGCACCGGTCCGCACGGAGTGGCTGCGGCTGACCTAAATGGCGATGGCAGGATCGATCTGGTCGTCGCGAACCAGCAGAGCGCGACCGTATCGGTGTTGCTCAACACGGGCACAGCCGGTGCAGCGACGGCGGCTTTTTCGACACAGCAGACTTTCGCCGTCGGAACGAATCCGACCTCGGTAGCGATTGCCGACCTGGATGGCGACGGCAAGCCAGACCTGATCGTCACCAATGCGTCGAGCGGCACCATTTCGATCCTGCGCAACACGACTGCGCCGGGTGCGACGACCCCGACCTTTGCCGCGCAGCAGACCCTCACGACGGGTTCCTATCCATATTCCGTAGCCGCGCTCGACATCGATGGCGACGGCAAGATCGACCTGGCCGTCGCCAACGTCGGCAGCAGCACGGTTTCGATCTTTCGAAACACCACCGCGGCCGGCGCGACGACGCTCACATTCGACAAGCAGGCTTCATTGTCGACCCGCGCCGAACCGGCGTCGATCGCGGTGGCCGACGTCAACGGCGACGGCAAGCCGGATCTGATCGTTGCGGCTTATGTCGGCGACGTGGCTTCGATCCTGCTCAATACCACCGCGCCCGGGTCGACCACGCTGACCTTTGCCGAGCAGCAGATCGTGACCGTCGGCTCCGGCCCCGTATCGGTGGTTGCTGTCGATCTCAACGGCGACGGCAAGCCGGATGCGGCGGTCGTCAACTCCCTGGCCATCGTGCAGACGATTTCGCTTTCGGTATTCCTGAACCAGACCGCCACCGGCGCGCCGTTGCCGACTTTCACCGACCAGCAGACCTTCGGTACCGGCCTCGGCGCGGCTTCGGTCGCGGCGGCGGACGTCGATGGCGACGGAAGGCCCGATCTGATCGTGACCAACCAGACCGACGCCACGGTATCCGTGCTGATCAACACGACGCCGGTTGGAGCGGCCACCGCGAGCTTCGTCGCGCAGACGACATTCGCCGTCGGCAAGGACCCGGTTGCCGTGACCGCAGCCGACATCAACGGCGACGGCAAGCCCGACCTGGTCGTGGCCAACAACCAGGACGGTACCGTTTCGGTGCTGCTCGATACCACGCCATTCGCCGGCATCAACGCGGACCAGCACGGCCTCACCGGTTCGTGGTTCAACCCGGCGACCGGCGGCCAGGGACTCGAACTCGAGTTGTATCCCGACCTCGGCGGCAGCGGCAGCGGATTCCTGTTTGCCGGCTGGTTCACTTACGACGTTTTTGCCGGCGGCGGCCAGCGCTGGTATGCGCTCGAGGGCGGCGTAACCAATTCGAGTCCGACCGCCGTGCTCGGCATCTATGCCGGCTTCGGCGGCAACTTCGCCGCGGCGCCGGTCGTCGCGGCAACCCAGGTCGGGACGGCGACGTTGACCTTCAACAGCTGCGGCAATGCGTTGCTGAACTATTCGTTCTATGACGGGCGCGTCGGCACGACGCCGCTGTCGCGCCTGACCGCGAACATCACCTGCGGAGCGGCCGGCGACAATGGCAGCGCACCGTCGAATTACCTGCTGTCGGGCTCCTGGTCGCAGGCCAACCTCGGCGGCCAGGGCTTCGTGTTCGACGTCAACCCGACGCAGAAGAATTTCTTCGCGGCGTGGTACACGTATTCGCCGACCGGCCAGCAGACCGGCGGTGCGGGCAGCGAGCGTTGGTACACGATCCAGGCCGCGTTCAATCCGGGCGACAAGTCGTTGACGAACGCGCCGATCTACGCAACCGCAGGCGGCATCTTCGACAACGGTACACCGCCGACCACGACGCCGGTCGGCACGGCGAACATCACGTTCACCAGTTGCACGGCGGCGACGTTGAGCTATACGTTCACGGCCGGGGTCAACGCCGGGCTGAGCGGATCGCTGGCGCTGACCCGAACAGGACCGACACCGGCAGGTTGCACGCTCTAGCGAGATTCGTGCGCACCGATTCGTCGGACTCGCGCACGGAATCCTTCTGTCAGCCCCTGCCCGGATCGGGCGGGGCGTGAGTGCGACACCGACGGGAGCGGCGGCGACGCCTCAGCCAGCTGCCATGACCTTTGCGTCGATCCAGGCGGCGATCGAATCGGCCATGCCGGCGATGACCTGCGCGTCGGTGCTGCCGCTGCTCTTGCGCACGTGGAACGAGTGATCGGCGTCGTCGAACAGCTCGAGCGTCGCGCGTGAGCCCAGCGCGCCGGCCAACGCCCGGATGAGCTGCAGGTCGGCAAGCTCGTCGCGCGTGCCTTGCAGGAACAACATCGGCAGCGCGATCTGCGCCAGGTGCTCGGCGCGGCTGCTCGACGGCTGGCCGGCCGGATGCAGCGGGAAACCGAGGAAGGCGATGCCGCGCACACCCGGCAATGCCGCCGACGCCTGGGCCTGCGATGTCATGCGGCCGCCGAACGATTTTCCGCCCGCGATCAGCGCAGCCTGCGGCAGCAAACGCGCCGCTTCGGCAACTGCCGCGCGTACTGCGGCGTGCGCGATCCGGGGCGGATCCGGCCGCCTGCCGGCGTTCTCCATGTACGGAAACTGATACCGCAGGGTGGCGACACCCCGCGCAGCCAGTTCATTCGATATCGCGCCCATGAATGGGTGCGTCATGCCGGCGCCCGCGCCGTGCGCCAGCACGTAGCAGGCACGTGCGCCGGGCGGCGCCTGCAACAGGCCGGACACGCGCTGCGCATCGCCGACTGCAAGCATTATCGGATGTGGTGTGGCGGATGAGGCGGACGCCATGCCGGTACCTGCGAAGCTTTCGACGGCGCCATGGTACGCCAGCCGGCATCGCTGCGAGTCGCGGCGCCGCCGTTGCGCGCGAGCCGCTACAATCGCCAACCGGAGGACGATCATGCCCCAGGTTTCGCGTTTCCGCGCCTGCCCGCTGTGCGAGGCGATCTGCGGCCTGGAATTCCGCTTCGACGAAGGCCGTCTCGCGGCCATTCGCGGCGATGATGCCGACCCGTTCAGTCGCGGCCACATCTGCCCGAAGGGCAATGCGATTCTCGACCTGGAGGCCGACGGCGACCGGTTGCGCAGGCCGCTGCGCCGGCATGGCAAGGACTGGCGGGAAATCGGCTGGGACGATGCCTTCGCGTTCGCCGGCGAACGGCTGGCTGCGATACAGCGCGAACACGGCGCCAGCGCGCTCGGCGTCTATCTGGGCAATCCGAACGTGCATCACTTCGGCCACATCGCCTACGTGCCGGCGTTGCTGCGCGCGCTGCGCACGCCGAACGTGTTCTCGGCGTCGTCGGTCGACCAATGGCCGCACCAGCTGGTGTGCGCGCAGATGTACGGCCACCAGTTCCTGCTGCCGATTCCGGACATCGATCGCACCGATTATTTCCTGATGCTCGGGGCCAACCCGATGGCCTCGATGGGCAGCCTGATGACGGCACCGGACGTCGGCAAGCGGCTCAAGGCACTGACCGCGCGCGGCAAGCTCGTGGTCGTGGATCCGCGCCGGACCGAAACGGCCGCTGTTGCGAGCGAGCACGTTTTCATCCGTCCCGGCACCGATGCCTTGTTCCTGATCGGCGTGCTGCAGGCGCTCGCGCGGTTGCGCCCGGCGCGCCTCGACCGCTACGCCGGCAAGGTGAAGGATCTCGATGTCGCGCTGGCGGCGCTCGCGTCGTTCGATGCCGCTGCAATCGCCGCTTGCAGCGGAATTTCCGCCGCGACGATCGAGCGCATCGCGCGCGAACTCGACGCAGCGCCGAGCGCCGCGGTGTACGGCCGCGTCGGCGTGTCGACGCAGGAGTTCGGCTCGCTCGCACAGTGGCTGATGCAGCTCGTTAATCTGTATACCGGCAACCTGGATCGCGAAGGCGGCGTGCTGCCGAACGATGCGGTGATCCCGCTGACCGGACCCGGCACGTCGCACGGAGCGCGCGCGCGCTGGAACAGCCGCGTGCGCGGGCTGGCGGAATTCGGCGGCGAACTGCCGGTGTCGGCGCTGATCGAGGAGATCGAAACGCCGGGCGCAGGGCGGATTCGCGCACTGCTGACCAGTGCCGGCAACCCGGTCCTGTCGACGCCGAACGGTGCGGCGCTCGAGCGGGCGCTCCAGACGCTCGATTTCATGGTCAGCGTCGACATCTATGTCAACGAAACGACGCGCCACGCCGACCTGATCCTGCCGCCGGCGTCACCGTTCACGCAACATCACTACGACCTCATCTTCAACGCATTCGCGGTGCGCCGCGTCGCGCGCATCAATGCGCCGCTGTGGGAGCAGCCGGCGGACGAGCGCGCCGACTGGCAGATATTCAACGGCATCGGCGGCGCCTGGTCCGCCGCGGCAGGCAAGCCGTTCGCCGCGCTGCCCGGGCCGGCCACGCTGATTGCCACCGGACTGCAGCGCGGCGGATCCGGCCTGACGTTCGCCGAACTGGCGGCGGCCACGCACGGTGTCGACCTCGGCCCGCTGCGGCCGAATCTGCTCGCGCGCCTGCAAACGCCGAGCGGCGCCATCGAGTGTGCGCCGCCATTGTTGATGGCCGAGCTGCCGCGGCTGCTGGACAGGCTGCGTGAGCCGGTAGCCGCCGACGCGTTGCGATTGATCGGGCGGCGCGAGCTCCGCAGCAACAATTCCTGGATGCACAACGCACCGCGCCTGGTCAAGGGCAAGCCGCGTCATCACCTGTTGGTGCACCCGTCCGACTTGCGTGCGCGCGGCGTGGCCGACGGTGCGAGCGTGCAACTGCGCTCGCGCACCGGCGCGATCCGCATCGAGGTGCGCGCGAGCGAGACGATGATGCCGGGCGTCGTCTGCCTGCCGCACGGCTTCGGTCACCAGCGCGACGGCGTACGGCTGGCGCGCGCGGCTGCGGTCGAAGGCGCCAGCTACAACGACCTGACCGATCCGCTGGCGCTCGACGGGCCGTCCGGCAATGCGGCGTTGAACGGGTTGCCGGTCTGGATCGAAGCGTGACGGGTGCGCCCCGGTGGCGCCGCGTCAGATCCTCAGGCGGCGCTCGAACAGGCATTCGTACGCCTGCCGGCAGCGGTCGATCACGACGTCGTTCCCGGCTGCAACCGTCAGCTCGCGCCGACGCCACGGCTCGAAGCCGGTCGACTTGAGCACGGCGTCGTACCAGTAGGGCGCCCAGATGCCGTCGCTGGCGCGCGGCCCTGCCGGCCAGTGCAGCATGCGCGGCGTGAATGGAATTTGCAGCAAAGTACACAAGGCGCGCAGATGCGCCTCGGGCGCCTTGAGGAATTCGTCGGCATCGATGACCGGCGGACCCGCACCGGTGCGCCGGCTGATCTCGTCGTACAAGGCTGCTTCCTGCAGCACGCCGATGTCTTCGGCGGTCGCGTGCGGCCTGCTTTTCAGGTACGACGCGAGCACTTCGCGCGGGTCGCGGATCAGGAACACATGCGTGACCGCATCGAACCAGTCGTGACCGATGTGCGGCAGCATGTGATGGGTCATGTGCTTCTGGTAGAACACCGCCCTGCCGTCCGGCACCGGGCCGGCAAGCAGGTCGGCCACGCGACGCCAGTCGGTTTGGCCGGCGGCGATGACTTCATCGCGGCCGGGGTGATCCAGCTGCGTGTGCTCGAGGTAGTGCGCATAGAACGGCTCGTCGACAACCGCGCAATCGCCGCGGTTCTCGAACGAGCGCATCATCGCGGTCGAGATGTTGCGCGGGCCGGACCACATGGCGATGCGCACAGGTGCTTCGGTCATGGAATTGTTTGCGATTCGCGAAGGCCGCCTGCACGGGCCACGAGATAGCCGTCATTCCCGCTAAAGCGCGAATCCATCCTGCTTCCGGTTCTGCAATCGTCAAGATGGATCCCCGTTTTCGCGGGGAATACGGGCGTAGTTCTCGTCATTCCGGCAATGTTCGCGCAGCGACATCGTGCGCAATCAGCTCGCGATACAGATTCTGCAAACGCTCGACCATCGGTCCGCGTCCGTCGCTGATCTTGCGTCCGTCGATCTCCACGACCGGGGCGACGCCGGCGAATGTGCCGGTGACGAAGGCTTCGTCGGCGCCATAGACATCGGTCAGGCTGAAGCTCTTCTCGAACGCCGGAATGCCGTTCTCGCGGCAGACGCGCAGCACGTTCGCGCGCGTGATGCCGCCGAGGCAGTACATGCCGGTCGACGTCCACACTTCGCCTTTGCGTACGATGAAGAAGTGGGTCGAGTTGCAGGTAGCGACGAAGCCGTGCGGATCGAGCATCAGCGCCTCGTCGGCGCCTGCCTTGGTGGCCTGGATGCAGGCCGTGATGCAGTTGAGCTTGCTGTGGCTGTTGAGCTTCGGGTCCTGCACGTCGGGTGCGCCGCGGCGCACGTGCACGGTGAACAGGCGGATGCCGCGCGTCAGCGTCTCGGCTTTCGGATTCTTGTACTCCGGAATGATGACGATCGTGGCCGGGCCGATCGTCATGCGCGGATCCTGGTACGGCGTGCGCTTGACGCCGCGCGTGACCATCAGCCGAATGTGCGCGTGATCCGTCATGCCGTTGGCGGCGAGCGTGCGATACAGCGCGTTCGTCATTTCATCGCGTGACAGGCCGATATCCATGTCGATCGCCTTCGCACCTTCGTACAGGCGATCCAGGTGCTGGTCGAGGAAGGCGATGCGGCCGCCATGCACGCGCAGGCCCTCCCACACGCCATCGCCGAGGACGAAACCCGAATCGAACACCGACACGACCGCTTCGGCGCGCGGCTTCAGGTCGCCGTTGACGTAGATCATGATCGTGGCGTTGCGCGGATCGTCGACGAATTCGTGGGTACCTTGCGTCATGTGGGGCTGCTCGATGCCGGCCAGCCCCGATGGTAACGATTTGAAGGGCGCTGCGGAACGCCCGGATGAGACGGGCCGCCGGATCGTTCGCGCGTCGCTGCGAGGCGAAAGATGTGTGCTGCCGCAGGACTCAGTCGCGCTGCGGGCTGGGGTCGGGAAGCGGCGGGTCTTCGCGCATCACTGCCACGCTTTTCCCCAGGCGCACCAGCCGGGTCACTTCGAGCGTGCTGGCGGCGAGGTGGACGGCCGATTGGCAGAGACTGCAATAGCGGACGCGCGGATTGTCATGCACCGGTTCCAGCGTGTCCCAGTGCTGGCTACACTGGCCATTCAAGCGACATTGCTCGACGTCGATGCGCAATCAGGCGATCCGGCGCCCGACCGGTCTCAGGAGGCGGCGATCGCGCCGACGACTCTCCACGTGCGGACTCGCTGAATGTCATAACCGGACCAGCGCGAATTGAACGTCTGGCGGGTGTAGGTGCCGTCGAGCGGAACCTTGCGGCCATCGAGGACGAACTCGACCGCTTCGCCGTCGTGTGGCAATGCGGCGGAACTCGCGGTCCACTGCGCGGATGAAATTTGTGCGGACATCGGTTTGCTCCGGTACTTCGTGCGTGTTGCCGACGCTGCAGCGTGTCGGCTTCGCTTTGCTCCCCCGAGCTGAATGATCGTGCGCGTTGCGGACGTCCGGGTCTGTACGGTGACGTACATAGTGTGTGGGCAACTGGGGATGGATGCGTTCCAGACGCGGACCGGAGCCGCGCTCCTGCGGCCCCGGCACGAGGAACCGGAAATGCCCCGGCGGACCAAAGGGGGAGTCTTTGGGGCGCTCCGGCCGGGGTGCCAGCATCGTCGCCGCGCCGGACCGCTGCCCCCAGCAGTCCGACGCGGATCTTCCCTGTGCGCAGCGCGAGCATGGACCGGTGCCGCGGGGCCGTCTGTACGCTGTCGAACACACGCCCGGCCGCATCTGTGTACGTTAGCGTACATACATTCCGCCGGTTTCGTCCTATCCTGCGCTGAAGGCGAGGACAGTCCATGGCATCGACAACAAGACAGGAGTCGCACAAGCGGCGCAAGGCAGCGCCGGAGGAGCCGCATGACCCGCGCCAGAACCACTTGCTGCGCGCGATGCCGGAAGCCGAATCGGAGCGGTTGATTCCGCAGCTGGAATTCGTGGCGATGCCGCTCGGCGAAGTGCTGTACGAATCCGGCAGCCAGTTGCGGCACGTCTATTTCCCCACGACGTCCATAGTCTCGCTGCTGTACGTCATGCAGGATGGGGCGTCGGCGGAAATCGCCGTGGTCGGCAACGAAGGCATGGTCGGCGTGGCGCTGTTCATGGGCGGCGAGACCACGCCCAGCCGCGCGGTCGTGCAGAGTGCCGGGCATGCCTATCGCCTGAAGGGCCAGGTTCTCAAGGATGAATTCGGCCGCGCCGCCGCCCTGCAGCACCTTTTGTTGCGATATACCCAGGCACTGCTGACACAAATGGCGCAGACTGCAGTCTGCAACCGGCACCATTCGGTCGATCAGCAATTGTGCCGCTGGTTGCTGCTGAGCCTCGACCGGTTGCCGACGAACAAGCTGACGATGACGCAGGAACTGATTGCCAACATGCTGGGCGTGCGCCGCGAAGGGGTGACCGAGGCGGCCGGAAAGCTGCAGAGCGCCGGGCTCATCGCGTACAGCCGCGGGACAATCACCGTGCTCGATCGTGCACGACTGGAAGCGCAATGCTGCGAGTGCTACCAGGTGGTCAAGAATGAATTCGATCGGCTGCTGCCGGAGGTGATCGCTACCTGATGCGATCGATGTCGGTCGCTGCGTGTCCGTTCCCGCGCCGCTGAAGAGCGGCGGCGGGAGCGGACGGAAATGACAATGCACAGACATGCAACTCGCGGATTGTGCACGTTCCCTTCCCCGTGTCGCTGCTGATCACCGCAAGCAACAGGAATCTGTCATGCAGCGCGCAAACCCTGCCACTTCCAGCAACCGCCTGTTGGCGGCGTTACCGAATGTGGACCGGCGCCGCATATTGGCGCACTGCGATGAGGTCGACCTCGAGTCGGCCGATGTCCTGCACGAAGCCGGCGCACTCCAGCAATACGTCTATTTTCCGATTGGCGGCTACATTTCCCTGGTGACACCACTGGATGCCTGCGCCGGCCTCGAAGTGATCCTGGTTGGCAGCGAAGGCATGGTCGGCGTGTCGATCCTGCTGGGGGTGCCGGTGTCGCCGCTGCATCACCTGGTGCAGGGAGCGGGCCTCTCCCTGCGCATGTCCGCGGCCTCGTTCCGGCGCGAACTCGTACAGGGCCCGGCCTTCCGGCGCCGCCTCGATCGCTACCTCTATGTGAAGATGCATCAGATTGCCCAGACCGCGGCGTGCATTCGTTTTCATGTCGTGGAAGCCAGGCTGGCGCGCTGGCTGCTGATGACGCATGACCGTTCGCACTCGAACCAGTTCCATGCCACGCATGAGTTCCTGGCCTACATGCTCGGGGTGCGTCGCGTCGGTATCACCAAGGCGGCGACATCGCTGCAGAACGGTGGGCTGATCAGCTATCGCCGTGGCGAGATCACGATCCTCGATCGCAAGGGTCTCGAGCGGCGTTCATGCGGCTGCTACTTCGCCGCCATCGATCTGTACGACCGCATTCTCGGGCCGATCCGCAAATAAGCCGTCGGCATCGTTTGTGGGGGTTTGTCCGGCGTTCCGCCACGCGCCGTGCTGAAGGCATGTCGCCCCGACTTTCCCGGGTCTGCGCCTCGAGCGCTTGTGCGCAATCTCGCGCTGGTCGCATGAGAAGCCGCGCGTCTTTCCCGAACTCCACGATCGATTTCGGCCGTGAAACATGCCGAAGGTAGAGGTACCCGAGAGGCGGATCGAGTCGTCGACTCGTCCGCCCCGCCGCTTGCCGGAGCAATCCGTCCCGGCGCACCGGATCCTGTCCGGTGCGCTGGCGTCCAGCGTTTCAGCGGATCCTGTTGCAGGGACCCTGTTGCAACGGATCAGCGCTCGTCACGCTCGTGCTTGCCATCGACGTCATGCTTGTCCCTGTAATGCTTGACGACCCACTCGTTGCGTTCGTACGGGTGATCGGTGTCGAGATCGATGTCGGTACCGCCCGACGTGACATAAGTGCGGCTCTCGGTCGGCAGTTCGGTGCCCGACGTCCAGGTACCGTCGTGCTGCCAGTAGTACGTCTTGGTCTCGGGCGCGAAATAGATCTGGTGATCGCCGTAGTAGACGTAATGATGCCTGGTCGTCGTCTTGGTTACGGTGACGGTGGAATCGGTATCGGCCAGCGCCGGCATGGCGCCGGCGGCGAGCACGAGCATGGCGGTTGCCATCAGGGTGCGTTGCATGGTCATGAAGTTCCTCGATTTGAGTGCGGGCGGTCTTGCCATCGATCCGCGGAAGCCCCTGCAACGAACCGTGCAGCGGCGCTTGCCTGTTTCCTACCTGGCGCGCGTCAGCGTGAATTCGCCGATGTCGATTCCCAGGTCGACGCCTTCGCCGGCACCGGCCAGGGCCAGCGATACTTCACCCTTGGTCAGCACCTGCGCGGTGCCCGACTTGACGACGCCGGCATGGGCCTCGGCCTGCGCATACGAGCCGAACACGTCGGACAGCGTGTGCACGTCGGAGAAGCGGCCGGTGCCGCCATCCACATGCGACTTGCCGACCGTCAGGCCGACGCCCTTGGCGACGATGCTGACGCGCATGGTCTTGCCATCTTCGCAGGTGACCACGCCGCTGCCTTCGGAATGCTTGTAGATCGCAGACCATGTCGACAGTGAAAACTGCAGTTTGCAGTCGAGGTCGGCGTGCTTTTCCGCGCGCGCAGCGCCCGGATACAGGGCAATCGTCGCGACAGCGATGAATGCACCGAGCAGATTTCTCGTGATTGTCATGGGTTTCTCCGTTGAGTGGTGTGCGATGCCCGGCCGCGCCGATTCGATCGACAGCAGAAGTGGTGCGGTGGGATGTTTCGGAAGGAGAGCCCGAACGCCGGACTCCGATGTGCGTGTCGTTTGCAACAGCCGGCACGATCGCGCCGCGTTGGAAACCGTCGAGGGTCATCATCAACCGCGGCGCGATCCGCGTATGTGCGCCACCGTACATAGCAAGGCATCAGCCGTAGTGCGGGTTTGGCGCAGGTTCAGACACGTCCGCGCAGCGCGACTATGTGCGCCGCCGTACAGAGGCTCGGTTGCGCGGTGCGTATTCTCCGTTTCAATCTGCACGCGGCGCTACTGCCGGCGCCCGCATATCAGGAAGCATCATCAATGAGTTCGACCATCGGCAAGCTCGCCCTCGCCGGCGCTTGCGCATTGCTGGCCGGCCGGCTTGGATGCGCGGCCGCGGATCCGGGCTCGCAGCCGGTACCCCGCACGCAAGTGAGCGATGCACGGCGCGAGACGCAGATTCTTGCGCGCTTCAATACCGATTCGCAGCTGCGCGACTACGACCTGACCATCATCGTCGACGGCGATCGCGCCGCCCTGGGCGGCAATGTCGGCAGCGAAGCCGCCAAGAGCCTCGCCGGACGGATCGCGGCCGATGTCAGCGGCGTCAGGCACGTCGACAACCGGATTGGCGTAGACGCGCATGGCTCGCGGCGCCTGCGCAACGGCGGGACGCCGCGCCTCGACGCCGCGTTGACCGACGGCGCGATTGGCGCAGCGGTGAAGTCGCGCTTGCGCTGGAACGCGCATACCGAAGGCCTCGACATCCGTGTCGATTCCAGCGGCGGCACGGTTACGCTGGCGGGTAGCGCGATCAGCTACGCGGAGCGCGACATGGCTGGCATCGTCGCCCGCAATACCGAGGGCGTCGTGCATGTCGACAACGAACTCGTGCTTGCCAGTCTGACGCGCCCGTCCGCGGCAGAGGACGGCGGCGAATCGCCGACGGATGCGTGGATCACTTCACGCGTAAAGGGCTCCTTGCTCCTGACCCGCGGCGTCAGCCGTTCCGGCATCGCCGTCACGACCAGCAACGGCGTCGTATCGCTGCGCGGCACGGTTGTCGGCAAGGCGGAGCGGGAACTGGCCACGCAAGTCGCGCGGGAGGTGCGTGGCGTCAAACAGGTCGACGCCCGCGGCCTGGAAGTCGGCTGATGCCGGGGCATCGTTGTATCGGGCAAATGGGTGCATCAGAGGAAATGAAATGGTCCAGGACATGATCCGAACCAAATGGTCGCTGCTGGGTGCGCGACTCCGGTTGAAATGGAGCAAGCTCACGGAAGACGACGTTGGCCGCCGCGAAGGGCATCGCGATTATCTCGTCAGCAAGTTGCAGGAACGCTATGGCATCGCCAAGGAAAAAGCGCGCGTCGAAGTCAAGGAGTTCGAGCGCTCGCTGCGCTAGTCGCGGCGCGCGCCGGGCGACCGGCTCTTGCATTGCGCCTCGACGGTGCTGTCGTGACACCGGACGCAAAGTCCGCATCGTCGCCGAGCGGATGCTGCGTGGAATTCGCTCGCAAGAATGCTGGCGGCGTCAACGCCGCAGCGCTGTCGTGCGCCGACGTGGCGCCCAACCGTCAAAAGAGGAAACTTCATGAACATGCACCTGAGTATCGGCCCCCTGGTTTCACTGATCGCCGGCATACTGATCCTGATGGTGCCGCGGCTGCTCAACTACATCGTCGCGATCTACCTGATCGTCATGGGTCTGCTGGGCCTGTTCGGTTCGGGCAACCTTCATCTGTGACCTGAGCGCCAGCTGCAGGTAGTTTTGCGCACGGAATGGCGCAGGCAACAAACCAGTCCCGGGAGAAGCAAAATGTCCATTGGCGCAATCCTGTTGATCGTCGTGGTGCTGATGTTGATCGGCGTGATTCCGAACTGGCCGCACAGCAGAAGTTGGGGCTACGGTCCGAGCGGTATCCTTGGCCTCGTCGTTGTGGTGGTCCTCGTGCTGCTGGTGCTGGGACGGATCTGAAGGACGGGCAGGAAAGCTTCACGGCGCCGTGTATGCTCCGGCGTCGAAATAGGCGATAGTGCGCAGCAGTCAACCGCTGCGGTGTTCGTCGATGTCGAGCCATGAATTCGACCTGATAACGATCGGTGCCGGCTCCGGCGGCGTGGCCGCGAGTCGATATGC
>DATNFS010000107.1:0-14238 GCA_035606275.1 Rudaea sp. | reverse complement strand
GACGGAGCTACCGTCACCGGTAAACGTGTAGACGTCATCATTTCCGGGGGAATCGACAAACCCGCCGCACATCGTCGCAATGGAATTCGTTTCGCCCACGGCGCATGTATCGCCCGAGACGCCCGCACCAGGAAACGGTTTTGTCAAAGCCGTGCCAGGGCAAGCCGCCGCAAACGCGAAGCCTGGGACGGCAAGAACGCCGAGGCAGAGCACAGTGCTTAGCTTCATTTTTCTATACTCCTAAAGTTACGGTCCAATCGCAGTTTGGCGACGCGAATCGAATGCGTCAAATGAGAGCACGGCGGTGCCGAAGGTCGAACGATAGAGGGGGGAAGCGCCGCCGAGGCCCATCGCGAACTGATTGACACCACCCCAGCCGCTCATGTCCAACGTAGTGCTGGCCGCCGCGCCGGCAATCTTTGTGCCGGCAGTAGAGGTTGCGTCTTGATCCAGCCAATAGTTCACGTAGCCGCTAGCACCGGTCTGGATGTCGACTTCGATGTAGTGGTTACCTGTCGAAAGAGCCGGCAAGTCCGCGCGACAGCGCGAGTCTGCCGTCGGAGAGTTATTGCATGCGGCGATTAGGCGCAAGATCCTGTTGTTGGAGCCGTCACCCTTGATGAACATGCGCAGAATTTGCTGAAACCCGTTTGCTGCCGTCGCACCGACCATGTTGGCGACATTTGCCTGCACGGCGGAAGTCAGCGAGGTTCCGGTCAGCGGGGCCACATTGAAATAGAAGCGGGCACGATACCGCGGTTCGCCACCAGCCGTAGCTGACGGCGTGTTGTCAATCACCACCGCCGTGGCATTCTGGGGAGCAGTCAGTGAGCCCATTGTCGCCGTCAATTTGCAGGCTGACGGGGTCGCTTCCAATCCGGTAGCCACAACGTGCAACGCAGTATTGGCATTGCTGGTAAAAGTGCTGCTCCAAGCCGACAGGTTGGTATCGGCGCACTGCGCAAACGCGCTGCCGGCGATTCCCAGTCCCGCCAAGCTCGCAACTGCAAGCATTAGTGTCTTCAACGATTTCATCAGATTTCTCCCAGTTTAGCTTTCGGGTGGGAGCACGCGCTCCGTCCCCTGACGTGAACTCATCACACCACCCGACCGCGCGGAGCTTAGTCCAGCTTATGAGCGACGTCAATGACTTGGACGCTACTGTTCAACTGGGCCGCAACGCGCTTCGGACCGTATTTCGCCTGCCAAAATGCAGGCTGTCGAAGTTAAATAACGCGGCGCAAGGACCGAACCGGACACATGCGCGGCCGAATGCTGAAAACGCGCCCTGGACCGCTCCGGGCATCCAACGGCTGGCCGACACGTGGCCACGGCCGGCAACGCGCAGCGGGTCCCAGCGCCCGTCGCCGTAGCGATTTGACAGCGGTTTCCCCTGCCCGGACAATAGGTTGGACATCACGTGGGGAAATCGGTGCCAGAAACGACTGCCACGAAACGCGCCGCGCTGGCCGTCATTCCGGCTCGCAACGAGGCGGCAACCGTCGCCGACATCGTGCAGCGTACCCTGGCCACCGGCCAATGCGACGTACTGGTCGTGGACGACGCCAGCAACGATGAAACCGCCGTGCTCGCCCGCACCGCCGGCGCGACCGTCATCACGGTGCCCTTCAACCTCGGCGCCTGGGGCGCCACCCAGACCGGCATGCGTTTTGCGCAGCGCAACCGCTATCACACCGTGCTGACGCTCGATGCCGACGGCCAGCATCATCCGGAAGAGCTGCCGCTGATGCTGGCGTCTTTGCGGCGCAGCGGTGCCAATGTCATCATCGGTACCTATTCGCGACGCATGAGCCCGGCGCGCCGCCTGGCGGGCCGCTATTTTCGCCTGCTGACGCGGCTCAACGTGCAGGATTTCACCTCGGGCCTGCGCGCCTACGATCGCCGGGCGGTGCGCGCGCTTGCTTCGCGCGAAGCAAGCCTGCTCGACTATCAGGACATGGGAGTGTTGATGTTGTTGAGCAAGAAGGGACTGATCCTGCGTGAAGTGCCGACGATCATGTCGCCGCGCCGCGCCGGAGCCTCGCGTGTTTTCGCCTCCTGGTTGCTGGTCGCGCGCTACATGCTGCACACCACGGTGCTGTGCTTCTCCCAGCTCGGCGTGCGTGCGCGCATCGCGGTCCGCGCGCAGCCGGCAACGGGTAGTCCGGCATGACCAGCCAGCTGACGTCGGCGGCCATCGGCATCCTGCTGGCCGGTGCGATCCTGTATCTCGTGCGGCGCGATCACATGCACGGCTCGTATGCCCTGTGGTGGCTGGCCATCGCCGCCGCGATCCTCATACTGGGCGTGTTTCCGCCGGTGATCGACTGGCTCGGCCAGGTCAGCGGCATCAGCTATCCGCCGATCCTGCCGATCATCGTCGGCATCGGCATGATCCTGATCCGCATGCTGCGCACCGACATCGACCGCTCGCGCCAGGAACGGCAATTGCGCAGGCTGGCGCAGAAGCTGGCGATCCTGGAACAGGAACTCGGCGCGGCACGGCGCGAGGCGAGCAACGTTGCCGCGGGGAATCCAGGTCGCAATCGCAGCGCCCAGGTGATACCTCTGCCGAAGTCGGGCGACGCCTGACAATGATGCGTCGCGTTCGAGCCGCAAGCGGGGCGGACGACGCAAGCGCAACCCTGCTTTCCGCTTGAACTTCGCGCGCAGACTGTTTTTTGCCCGCCGGGTGCATGGCGAAACTCCTGCAACGACATCCGGCTTCGCATCTCTGGCCGCGCGAAAGAGGTCGGCGCACATCGCGCGCCGCGGTCGCGGATCGGTATCGGAGAATCCGCTCGCACGGACGCATTCTCTTCCCGACTCCTCTCCCGCCGAGGGAGAGGAGCTGATGTCGTAGGCGCGCCATGCGCATCCTGCACATCGGAAAATTCTTCCCGCCTCATCCCGGCGGCATCGAGCGCTGCATGGCCGACCTGTGCGGCGCCTTGCATGCGCGCGGGGTGACGGTCGCGGCGCTGGCGCACAACGAACCCGGTGAAAAAACTATACAAAGACATGAGGTGGGCGGATTCGACGTCACGCTCGCCGCCTGCCACGGGCATCTGCTCTATGCGCCGGTCAGCCCGGCGTTTCCGCGGCTGCTGAAGCGCTCGCTCGCGCGGATCCGGCCAGACCTGTTGCACCTGCACTTGCCGAACACGTCCGCCTTCTTCGCCCTGCTGTCGCCGGCTGCACGACGGTTGCCGTGGATCGTCCACTGGCATGCCGACATTCCGCTCGACACGCGCCGGCGCATGCTGCGCATTGCCTACGGAATCTACCGACCGTGGGAGCGCGCCATGCTGCGGCGCGCCGCCGCGGTAATCGCAACGTCCGAACCCTACCGCGATTCGAGTCCGGCGCTCGCGCCATGGCGCGGCAAGACGCACGTGATTCCGCTCGGCATCGCGGATGGACCCTCTCCCGCGACATCGCCGACGGATGAAGCAATCGCACCCCGAGACTCGATCCCAACCCTCCGTCCCCGGCCGCCAGCCTCCAGCTCTCGTCTTCGCGTGCTCGCCGTCGGCCGCTTGAGTTACTTCAAGGGCATCGATGTCTTGCTGCGTGCCATCGCCGAGGTCGGGAACGCGAGCCTGTCGATCGTCGGCGATGGCGAGTGCCGCGCGGCATTGCAGCGCCTTGCAATCGACCTTGGCATCGCCGGCCGCGTGCAGTTTGCCGGACGCATCGACATGGATGAGCGCGGCGCGGCGACACTGCAGGCGGCGTACGAAAACGCAGATGTGTTCTGCCTGCCGTCGACCGACCGCGCCGAATCGTTCGGGCTGGTGCTGCTCGAAGCGATGCGCGCACGCCTGCCGGTGATTGCCAGCGCCATTTCCGGTTCGGGTGTCGGCTACGTCGTGCGTGATGGCGAAACCGGGTTGCTGGTGGCGCCCGGGGACGCCGGCGCGCTGGCGCAGGCATTGCGCCGGCTGTCCGCCGACGCCGACCTGCGCACACGGCTCGGCAGCGCCGGTGCGCAGCGCTGGAGCGATGAATTTACGCTGGACCGTGCAGCCGACCGTGTACTGCAACTGTATCGACATGTGCTGGCCGAGCCGATGGCTCGCGCCACAACAGCACCAGCAGGCTGACGACCGCAGGCGTGATGTGCATGATCAGCCGATTGACGGCCGTGTAGCTCTCCGCCCATTCGGCGGCGTCCGTGAACACGAACAGGAACAGCAGCAGGCCGAAGCAGCCGAGCAGCAGCAGGCTGCACAGGCCCAGCGCGTCGCTGGCGCGCAAGGCGCGCCAGCGCCACGCGACGAGCGGCGGCAAGAACCACCACAGCAGGTGCCAGTTCGATTGCGTGAACAGGCTGTGCACGATGCCGGCGGCCGCATCGCCATGCCAGGCGAGCGAGAGCTTGCCGATGACCGGGATGTCGACCACACGCGAACCGCTGCGCACCCATCCGATTGCGGCAAACAGCATCTGCGCCTGCCCCACCAGCACGACCAGCAGCAGCACGGCGAACGCGAGCGCCGCTGCGCGCAAGCGCCAACGCAGCGGCAGCGCGCCGAAGCCGATCGCCGCGAGCAGGCTCAGGCACCAGACCATGCCTTCGAGCTTGATCAGCGGCAATACGCCGGCGCAGACCAACGCCAGCAGCAACTGGTCGCGTTCGCCACGTTCCTGCCAGCGCAGCCATGCCAGCATCGAAAAACCGAACAGCGTCGCCACCCACAGATCGGCGTAGCCGGCGAGCGCGACGTGCGATGTCAGCAGTGGCA
Source organism: Rudaea sp. (assembly GCA_035606275.1). Lineage (GTDB taxonomy): Bacteria > Pseudomonadota > Gammaproteobacteria > Xanthomonadales > Rhodanobacteraceae > Rudaea. The sequence continues at coordinate 9,490 of DATNFS010000107.1, read as the reverse complement.
GCGAGCCGAGCACGTAGACGCCGATTGCCGCTCCGGCGCGGCTCACCCCGATGGCTCGCCATTGGCCGTAGTGGCCGAACAGCATGCCGACCCAGAGCGCGAACCACGGCAGGTTGACCAGCTGTTCGATCCAGGCACCGGCCGCACTGGCAAACCAGACCTGCATCCAGCCCAGCGTCGACGGATAGGCCCAGGCTGGGCCGCTGTGCAGCGAGGCTGTGCTGCCGAGCAGCCAGTCGGCAACCCCGACGAACGGCACGTAGTGGCCCAGCAGAAACCAGGTCTTCGCCTTCACCGCCCATGCATCCCAGGCGTCCCACGGGTAGGTCGGCCGCAGCAGCACTTCACTGGCGATGATCGACCCGCGCCAGAGCAGTGAAGCCAGTGCCGCCGCGATCACCGCATATTTCCAGTATTCCACATTTTCACTCGTGCGCGGCGCCGCCGCCGGAGCCCGGTGCTGCCGGTACAGCGCCACGCCGGCGGCACCGGCACCGAGCGCGGACAGCCACGGTGCGGCGTGCAGCCAGGCATGCGCGGTATCGGCGCGCGCCGCGAACGCCGTACAGGCGGCCGCTGCCAGCATTCCCAGCACGACGCCGTAGCCGATTGCCATTGCCACGCGGCCCGGCCGGCGCGGCGTGCTCAACGCGAGTGCAACCAGCGTTCCGCTGGTGCACAGCAGCAGCCAGGCCCAGAAATAAGCGGCATTCATCGGCTGCCCCTTCGCGCGCGATAGACCGCCAGCTTGCCGCCGACGAACAGCGGCGTTACCGCGATCGAACGCGAGTCCGAGCGCAAGGTCGCGTCGGAGTCGTCGTAGTGCCAATGCGTGCTCGAGCACAGCACGATGATCGTATCGGCCGGCCAGTCGCGTACCGGCAGCGCAGCGATCGCGGATTCCAGCGGTGCTGCGTTCAGCGGCAGCAGGAAATAGATCAGGCGCAGCATGGTGTAGGTCGAATCCGACCCGACCAGCACACGATCCGGCTGCCTGTTGTCGGCCAGCTGCTGGCGCGCCAGCTGCGCGAAACCGGCCACGTCCTCGTCGGGCTGCAGGCGCGCGCGCTCCTGCCACGACTTGCCGGCGTAGATCGATTCGGTAAGCCGATGCTTTGCCCAGAGGTCGGCGAGCCAGCGTGCATCCAGCGCAACCCAGCAGAGCGCACCGGCGATCACGACGCTGCGCAGCCGCTGCCTGCGCGACCCGCGCAGCAGGAAGGCGCAAACCAGCAGTGACAGAACCGTGCCGACCACCAGCGTCGCCGGCATCGACGCATTCGTGTCGGCCGAGGCGCCGACGACGTTGATCGATGCCAGGCTCCACGGCTGGTAGCCGAACCAGGCCTGGCGCAGCAGCCGCGGCAACGCATTCCAGGCTGGCGATGCCAGGCGTGCCTGATCGAGCCGAAACGGCTGGAATGCGATGCTCGGCGGTACCAGTTGCGCGGTCGCGTACTCGGCAAAACCCAGCTCGGTGATCTCGCCACGCCATGCCGGGCTGGCCGCGTGCAGGTCGACAGTCACGACACCGTCGCCGGGCCAAGGCAATGCAACGGTCTGCACATCGTCCGGCGTATCGGCGCGGCGAAACACCAGCAACAGTTCCAGCGTGCGCGGAAAATCCTCGAAGCGGTAGGTCAGCAACGGGTAATTGGCCGCGCGAAGGCGGTCCATCGGAACGCTCTGCATCGCATTGCCGTCGCTGGCGATCGCGCCTATGCCCAACGCACTGCCGTCTTCCACGCCGGCGCCCATCACCGGCCGGAAGTCCTGGCCGTTCAGCGTGACCTGATCGCGCGAAAGCAGCGGCGCCGACCAGGGGATGCGCGTCGCACCGCCCAGCACCAGCAGCCAGACGGCGATGAACGCGACGACGGCCAGCGCCCTGCGCATCACGTCGCGAGCGCCGCCAGCCGATCCAGTTCCTCCGCGCTGAATCCGGCGGCACGGCGCGCCTGCGCATTGAGCGGCCGCTTGATCGCGCCGGACGCATGCCGTTCGACCAGGCCGGTGAACGTGGCGGCATGGTCCAGACCGGCCGCGCAGCAACACCAGTCGAACCAGCGCGATCCGGCGGCGACATGCGCGACTTCCTCGCGCAGGATCAGCTCGAGGATTTTCGCGCTCTCGCCATCGCCGGCGCTGCGCAGGCGCTGGATCATCGCCGGCGTGACATCGAGCCCGCGCGCCTCGAGGACCCGCGGCACCAGCGCCATCCGCTCGAGGCATGACCCGGCCGTCTTTACGGCCATCTCCCAGAGCCCGTCGTGGGCATCGAAATCGCCATAGGCGTGGCCGAGCTGCGCCAGCCGCGCGGCGAGCAGGCGAAAGTGCCGCGCTTCGTCGACGGCAACGCCGACCCAGTCGCCGTAGTAGTCGCGCGGCATCGCGCGAAACCGGTAGACGGCATCCCAGGCAAGATTGATCGCGTTGAATTCGATGTGCGCAACCGCATGGATCAGTGCTGCCCGGCCACCGATGCTGCCGAGCCCGCGCTGCGGCAGAAGCCGTGGCGCGACCAGCGCGGGCCGCGCCGGCCGGCCCGGAACGCCGATCGGCTCCGGCGCGGCGGCCGCAGCCAGGGAAAGCCTGCCGGCGGCGAATTCGGCGGCCACGATGTCGGTCAACGCGAGCTTTTCCGCCACGTCGGCGCACCCGAGGCAATCTGCGGCGCGCGTGAACAGATTTCCTTGCACTATGACCTCGGCTGCGGACTCCGCCGGCGGCATCGCGGCGCCGGCGAATTAAACCACAGGACGCTCAGTGCGGTGTGGGCACCGGACGCACCAGACGCACTCCCGGAACCGGCTGCGTCGCCGTGTCCAGTCCCTGGTAGAGCGCCACGATGTCGCGTTCGACCGCGCCGTCGAAGCCGTCGCGGCCCAGCGGCGCGAACCAGCGCGCCAGCTCGCGCAGGCGGCCGTGCTCGTCGAGTTCGGTGGTGTAGACGCGCGCGCCACCGGCGAGCGCCGAGTCGAGCGCGGCGCGCACCTGCGAAACCGGCGCCGAGGCGTGCATCGCGGCACTGACGGCACCGGGCTGGAAGCGCACATCGACACGGTCGAAATAGTGCAGATAGCCGATCGTGTTCAGCTCCTCGGTGACCAGCACATCGGCCGCGCTCAGCCGTTCGTGGCGGGCGAGCGTTTCGGCCACGCGATAGCGCGCCGGCCATTGGCTCTCCGGCACGAACGCCACGACCAGGTTGACGCCGCCGACCAGCAGCACGGCAGCGGCCAGCACACGTCGGTCGAGCGCCGGAGCTGCGAGCGCTGCCAGTGCGAGCAGGCCGATCCAGACCGGAAACAGAAACTCGATGTTGCGCGATTCCCACCACGTGGCGAACACGAGGTTCGCCAGGCTCCAGACCGCAACGATGGAGGCGTCGCCGCGCACCCCGGCCTGCGCGTGACGCAGGAATCCCGCGGCACGCAGTGCGATCAGCAGCAGCGCAATCGCGGCGATCGCGGCGACAACGACCGCCAGCGGCGAAAGGATTACCTCGTACGCGAAGGCCAGGTTGCCGAGGCCGAGCAACGTGCCGAGCAGCCGCGAGCCGATTGCTGGCGCGGGCCGGTAGGTTCCAAACCCGCTTTGGCCATTCCACGCATACCCCAGGAACCAGCCGAGCGCGTCGTTGGCGCCCTGCAGATGTCCCTCTGCAGCCCCGACCAGCAAATAGGCCGCAAGGCACGCGAATGGAACTCCCAGCGCCAGCAACAGGCACTTGGCTCGGCGCGACGCGTCCAGCTCACGACCGCGCACCAGGGCCAGCAACGCCGGATACCAGAACACGTACTGCTGCAGCGTCAGCACGGCAAACACCGCCAGCGCGCCAAGGCCGAGGACGTCGGGCCAAGCCAGACGATCGCGCGCGACCAGCCACGCGAGCGAAACTGCAACGGCAGCCGCCGGCAGGATGTAGACATCCGGTTCTTCGGCGAAATTCCACGCCGCGAAACCGACCGCGTACAACGCGCCGACCAGGAACGCGCCCGATACCGCGGGTGTCCGAGGCGAGCCTGCCGAAGCCATGGGCGAGCGCGACGAGCCGCGCGACAACCCGATGCGCACGATCGCCGCTGCGATGACGAGTCCGGCGATGACATTGATCGCCTGCATGATCCAGATCGAGCGCACGCCGGACAGGCCGATCCACTGCGCAACAAGAAAGGCGCCACGGTAGAGAAAGGTCGGCAGCAGGTGATTGGGATGGAACAACTCGACGCCGCGCTCGACATCGTCGGCGTAGCGCAAGCCGTTGACGCTGAAGTCGTGGTTGAAGAAGAAAAAATACAGCGCGCCCGCCAGGCCGACGAACGCGACCAGCGCGGCGCCACGGCCGACTCGTGCGACCGGATCGGAACCGCGGCGGCCGGCGGCGGCCCGCGGTGTGCCTGTGCTCAAGCCGCCCCTCGCTGGCTCCTGACAGCATCCGACCGCGCGAACTCCAGTTCGCTGAGATATCCGGCTTCGACGCCGGTGACGTACTCGCCGGAAAAGCACGACGTATCGAAATGACTGAGCTTTTCGTTGCCGTCGGCGACTGCCGCGATGAGGTCATCCAGGTCCTGATACACGAGCCGGTCGGCGCCGATGAAATCGCGCACCTCGTCCTCGCTGCGGCCGTGCGCAACCAGCTCGGCCGGCGCCGGCATGTCGATGCCGTATACGTTCGGATAGCGCACCGGCGGCGCGGCCGAGGCGAAGTACACCTTGCGCGCACCGGCTTCGCGCGCCATCTGGATGATCTGCTTGGACGTGGTGCCGCGCACGATCGAATCGTCGACCAGCAGCACGTTCTTCTTGCGAAACTCCAGGTCGATCGCATTGAGCTTGCGTCGCACCGACTTCACGCGTTCGCTCTGTCCGGGCATGATGAAGGTGCGGCCGATGTAGCGATTCTTGACGAAGCCCTCGCGCATCGGCACGCCCAGCTCGAGCGCGAGCGTACTGGCTGCGGTGCGCGACGTGTCCGGGATCGGAATCACCGAATCGATATCGTGATCCGGCCAAACCCGAAGGATTTTCGCCGCCAGCCGCTCGCCCATGCGCAAGCGCGCCTTGTAGACCGAAACGTCCTCGATCATCGAATCCGGGCGGGCCAGGTATACATATTCAAAAATGCACGGCGCGTGCTGGCGGCCGTCGGCACAATGCCGGCTGTACAGGTGGCCGTCGTTGGTCAGCAGCACGGCTTCGCCCGGCGCAACGTCGCGCAGTCGCCTGAAACCGAGGATGTCGAGCGCCACCGACTCGGACGCAACGACGTATTCCTTGCCGGCCGCCGTATCGCGCTCGCCGAGCATCAGCGGCCGGATGCCATGCGGATCGCGGAATGCGACGATGCCGTAACCGAGCAGCAACGACACCACGGCGTAGCCGCCGACCGCACGCGCGTGCACCCCGGCTACCGCCTTGAAGATGTGATCGGGCGTCAGCGCATGGCGCTCCTGGATCTGCAGCTCGTGCGCGAAGATGTTGAGCAGTATTTCAGAGTCCGAATCGGTGTTGATGTGGCGCCGGTCATCCTCGAACATCTCGCGCCGCAACGAATCGGTGTTGATCAGGTTGCCGTTGTGGCCGAGCGCGATGCCGTAGGGCGAATTGACGTACAGCGGCTGCGCTTCGGCCAGGCTTTCCGAACCGGCGGTGGGATAGCGGCAATGACCGATGCCGACACGGCCGCGCAGCTTGAGCATGTCGTCGCGCTGGAACACGTCGCGCACCAGGCCTGCGCCCTTGTGCAGGCGCAGGCGTTCGCCGTCGACCGTGGCGATGCCGGCGGCATCCTGGCCGCGATGCTGCAGGACGGTCAGGCCGTCGTACAACGCGGATGCGACTTCGGACTTGCCGACGATGCCGATGATGCCGCACATGTTCAGGTCGCTCCGTCAATTGCAAGTCAAACAATCAGTCAATCCAGCTGCCGCCGCTTCAATGCCCCGGCTTTTTCCCGGGCGGAGGCGGTTTTGCCGGCGCGCCCGGAGCCGCCGCCGGAATCTGAGGCAGCAACTCGCGCAAATCAAGGTGCCTGGACACTTCCGGCGGAAGATTCGCCGTCAACCAGCGCGCGCCCTGCTGAAACGTCGGCAGCAATTGCGAGCGCTGCCACCAGGCTTCGCGCGGAAACGGCGTGAACCCGAGCACGAATACCAGCAAGGTAACGAGTGCAAGGCCACGCAGCAGTCCAAATATCATTCCAAGCAGCCGATCGGTGCCGGAAAGCCCGCTTCCGGTGATGAGCTTGCGCATCAGGAAACTGAGGATCGCGCCGGCTATCAGCACCGCGACGAAGCAGATCGAGTAGCCCAGCAACAGGCGCACCGACGGCGCGTCGATTGCGGTGAACGATTCGGCCAGGCGAGGGCCGAACACCCACGCCACCCAGAACGCGATGACCCAGCACGCCAGCGCCAGCACTTCGCCGATCAAGCCGCGCCACAACCCCATCAGCACCGACAGGGCGAGCAATCCGATGATGCAGTAGTCGACCCAGTTCATTCGAAATGCGGGAAGCGGAAGTCCGGAACCGGATATCGGCAGAAAAAAGGACGAGGCTGGATGACTCGCCGCCGGCAGGAACGGCGGCTCGTCCCGTCGCCCTCCGGAATTCCGGGTCCCGGGTCCCGGGTCCCTGACTTCATGGCTGCGTGACAATCATGCCGTCGCTCTGCAGCTTCGCCTTGATCGAGGCGCGCGCCGTCTCGGCACCCTGGCGATCGGCATAGGGACCGGCGCGGACGCGCCAAAGCGCCTGGTCGCCGCTGCCGTTACGCTCCGCGAATGCGGCAATGCCTGCGCCGCGCACGCGATCCCGCAACTTGTTCGCCTCGGCCTCGGACTTGAATGCACCCAGCTGCACCGCCCAGCCGCCGGCGCGATTGGCTGCGATCGCGCTGGTCGGCGCGTCGGCGGCGGGCTGTTCGTTCGATTCATTCACGCTGCTGGGCAACTTCGGCTCGCCCTGCTTGATGCGCAGGCGGACCGACTCCGCCGCCGCACGGTTGGCGTACGGCCCCACGCGCACGCGATGGGCTGGCTTGCCCTGATACTCGGTGTCTTCGCTGTAGGCGGCAAAGCCGGCCTTCTTGAGCTTCGCCACCAACGCATCGGCATGTCCCTGGTCGGCGTAGACGCCCAGATTGACGCTGAATCGACCACCCGCTGCAGTCGCTGCGGCCGGCGCCGGAGTTTCGGCCACGGCCGGCTTGGGTGCTTCGGCTGCCGGCCTGGATTCCGCTACCGCTGCCGCCGGCGGCGGTGGCGGCTTCGTATTGACCGACGGCTCTGCAGCCGACTTGTCGCCGGGCTTTGCGTCAGGCGCCTCGAACGTTGCCGGCGCACGCGTGTCGACCGTCACGATCTTGTCGCCGCCTGCCGGCGGCCTGGCCGCGTCCGCAGGCGTCGTCGGCGCGGACCCCACCGGCAGGGTGCGTGTCTCGAACTTGCGGTCCGGCAGCGGTGGAATATCCAGATTCTGGATCGCGCTTGCCTCCTTGGGCGGCGAGTTGCCGAGAAACATCGGCACGAAGATGATCGCCAATGCAATCAGCACCGCCGCGCCGAGCAGGCGCTGTTTCAAAGCGGAATCCATGGACACCTCCGCGAAAAATCAACGCGCATTATACCCGCGCCGATGCTGCCGCCGCGTTAACGCCCGCTCAGCTGCAGGCATCCATCGCGGCGAGTACTTCGGCAGCGACGTAGAACGAACCGAAGGCCACGATGCGGTCGCCCGGCCGCGCCTGTGTTCGCGCAGCGGCCAGAGCGGCACGTGGATCGTCATGGACGGCCGCTGTGGCCGATGGCGCCACGGCAAGCACGCGTGCCTGCAGTGGCGCCGCCGCCAGGCCACGCGGCGACAAGCCGTCGAGTGCCGCCAGCAGCCATGCGTCGATCCGCGTTCGCAACGGCGTGACGATGCCGGCGACATCCTTGTCGTCGAGCGCGCCGAACACGGCGAACGTGCGCCCCGTGGCCGGGTTGGACGCAAGCCATTGCGCCAGCACGCGCGCGGCCTGCGGGTTGTGGGCAACGTCGACGACGACTTCAACCTCGCCCGGCGCGGCGATGCGCTGAAGCCTTGCCGCGATGCGGGCCGCGCGCACGCCATCGGCCAGGGCCTGCGTGTTCCAGCCGAGGCGATCGCGCATCGCATGCAGCGCCATGACGGCGGCGGCGGCGTTGTCGATCTGGCACGGCGCGGCCAGCGATGGCCATGGCAGGTCGACACGCGTGCCGGCATGATGCCATTGCCATCCGGAATCCCCGCGCAGGACGCGGAAGTCGTGGCCTGCGCGCAGCACCTGGGCACCGATCCGCGCGGCCTCGTCCAGCAGGCCCTGCGGGGGTTCGCCGGTTCCGATGACCGCCGGGCGTCCGCCGCGGAAGATGCCGGCCTTTTCGCGGCCGATGCTGTCGCGATCGTTGCCGAGCCAGTCCTGGTGATCCAGGTCGATCGACGTGATCAGGGAGACGTCGGCATCGATAATGTTGACTGCATCCAGGCGCCCGCCAAGGCCGACCTCGAGCAGCGCGGCGTCGATTCCACTTTGCGCAAAAATAAACAACGCTGCAAGCGTGCCGAACTCGAAGTAGGTCAGCGGGATTTCAGCGCGCGCGACCTCGATGCGCTCGAACGCATCGACCAGCGCAGCGTCGCCGGCATCGGCCCCGGCCACGCGCACCCGTTCGTTGTAGCGCAACAGGTGCGGCGACGTATAGGCGCCCGTGCGCCTGCCGTTCGCGGCCAGCATCGCTTCGAGGAAAGCGACGCTCGAACCCTTGCCATTGGTACCGCCGACGGTGATGACGACCGGCGCGATACGGGGTTGTCCCATACGCCGCCAGACCTCTGCCACGCGCTCGAGGCCAAGCTCGATGCTGCGCGGATGGACGCGCTGCTGATAGTCGAGCCATTCGGCGAGGGATCGCCTTTTCATCGGCTGCCTCGCGCCAGCGTCAGCTTCTTCCAAGCCGTCATTTCCGCGCAAGCGGAAATCCACTTTGATCTCGCTGATGAATTTTCTTGAAGCGCAAGGCTTCCACTCGCCTCCGGCGAGCGGGGCACTTTCTCTTGTGCTGTTGAATTTTCTTGAAGTACAAAGCTTCCACTCGCCTCCGGCGAGCGGGTCACTTTCTTTGCTTGTGCAAAGAAAGGTAACCAAAGAAACACACCCCCGGTGGCACGATCTCCAGGCATCCTGCCTTCCGACTCCGCGAGGCTGCTCCGGGGTTCGCTGGATGTACGTCCATGTACATTCAGCGAACGGGCGCACATCGTGTGCGCCCTCCTTCGGACTTTTCCTGCGCACCCTCGCCGCGCCACAGGGGGCCCCGTTTGGGCGGCATCCTGCCGCAGAAGCAGCAGCTCGCCTGAACTATTCCATGAGGTAGTGCAGGGATGCACGGCTTCGTGGATCCCGGCGCCGTTCGCGGTGCCGAGCATCGCAGGCGACGGCGGAAAATGCCCGCAGGGGCGCGC
>DATNFS010000106.1:0-18957 GCA_035606275.1 Rudaea sp. | reverse complement strand
CTGCGTGATCTGCTGCACCGCGTATTTCAGCGCGTTCTGGCGCTGCGCGCCGAGCGTGGTGCCGGGATTGCCGCCGACCGGTGACACGGCGGTGGCGTCGGTCCACGGCGCGACGTTGCACACGTCATTCGCGCCGGTGCCCGGATTGTTGAAATCTATATTGATAGGTACCGGGGATACTGCCGTATATGGCATAGCATCCAGAGTTACTGTCGCCGCCGGTCCTTGCGCATTTATCACGGCGATATACCAGCGCCCTGCCTTCAATGGCACATGGCTGGACGGTTGAATGCTGATGGTTTCAACAAACGAGCTACTGATTGCGTGGTAGTGCGACCATCGAGTCAATGTGTCTTCACTGACTTGCTGTGGGGAGGTCGGGTAGTTGGCGTTTCCGGTTACGGGAAATGGCGTTCCGTAGCGCACGAACAAATCGATGTCCGTGTCGGAAGTGCTGGCAGTGGCGACGATATCTAAGTCTTTTGCAGTGGAATCGACATCTATGTAGTAGTTGGACACATAGCTCTGCGAGGGCAAATTGAACTGGGAGAGCGAAAATGGCTGCAGCGCGCTTTGCGCAATCGCCTGCCCAGTCAATAAAAGGAGAATGATGCCCAAAAAGATGGCTCTAATGGCGGGGCTCTTCATTGCTGCGGCTCCGGCGCGGACCGCCTGAACGGCAACGACACAGGATGCGGGTTGGGCATCTGTACGCACTTGAGCGTCAATGTACCGTCCGGCGCGAGTACGGCGCTGGTCTCCATCACGACCGGCGAGGCGACGACGGCAGCCAGCGACTGTGAACGGGCTTTCGCCGCGGCGATCGCTCCACCGGCGGCAAGCGGTTGCGGCTGCGGCGCATCTTCTGCGGCGGCGCTTGCGCTGCAGACAGCGCCGAGGGACAAGGCAAGCAACTTTCCACGCATGGTTGATCCTTGGAAGGCAATATCCGGAAACGGCATGATCCGGAAAATATCATGGCCGCCGGTAAACGAATGCTAAGACTCGTTAGAAATGCGTGGAGTCGCCTTGCCGAGTGCATGCCGGTTGCTGCGGCCGGGACGATAGGCACCGCGCAGGCCATCCTGAAGGTATTTCTCGCCACAGCGGACGGCCGCTTCCAGTTCGAGGCCACGTGCCAGCGCGGCGGCTATCGCTGCCGAAAGGGCGCAACCGGTGCCGCGCACGGACACCGGCAGGCGCGGATGCGTGAATTTCCAGGTCGTGCGCGCATCGACCAGTACATCGCAAACCGGGCTGCCGCGCAGGTGCCCGCCCTTCAGCAGCACCGCGCGTGCGCCGATTTCGAGCAGGTCGCGCGCCGCCTGCGGCAGTTCGTCGGCGCGGCGGATGCGCCGGCCGAGCAGTGCCTCGCCTTCCGGGACGTTCGGCGTCAGCAAGGTGGCGAGCGGCAGCAGTTCGGCCCGCAGGCGGGCCAGCGCGTGGAGCGGGTAAAGCGCCGCTCCGCTGGTCGAGAGCAACAGCGGATCGATGACGATATTGCGTATGGCCCGGGCGCGGAGAAAGTCCGTGACCACGCGCATCGTCGTGGCGCTGCCGAGCATGCCGATCTTGATCGCCCCGATGCGGAAGTCGGCGAACAGCGCCTCGAGTTGCCGGGCGACTTCGCGGGCGGGAACGCGATGGATCGAGGCGACCTGCGTCGTATTCTGCGCCGTCACCGCAGTGATCACGCTCAGGCCGTGCAGGCCCTGTGCGCTGAACGCGCGCAGGTCGGCCTGGATGCCGGCGCAACCACCGGAGTCTGACCCGGCGATCGTCAGTACATTCGGGATCGGTTTTTCGGAGTTTGCAGGCATCGCGGGTCCGTCGCTCAAGCGTGTAACTTTTTCGCCACAAGGACTTTCAACGAGTCCGCCGGCGGATGCGGCAGACCGCCGGGATTCATCGGAATTTCCATGGATTCGAACACTTTGTTGCGTGATGGATTTCTCTTGACGCGGTGTTGCATTTTTGCCAATATCCTTGCAACATCTTGCACGTCCGTGCCGTTGCGCATTTGGGGCCATGCGTCAGCAAAAAGCAATCGTGAAACACCTCACTGCATCGATCGGCCTGGCCCTGGCGATGCCGCTGTGTGCGCTTGCCGCGCCTGCTGCGTCCGACAAGGCGGTGGCGAGCTATGCGGCGCTGTCGGATCTTGCCGCATCGGCAACGCTGCTCGACGCTTGGCGCGACTACGCGTTGGCCAGTCTGCGCCCCGACTTCTCCTGGGCAAGCGACGGCGACGAGCCGGTGCGCGCGCCGTCGTTGTTCGAGCGTGGCCGCGGTCGCCTGTTGCCGCCGGCATCCCACTTCAACGGCAGCATGATCGAGTCGACGCCGTTCCATCTCTCCGTCGCATCGTCGCGCGTTTCCGATACGCCGCTTTATGCGCCGGCCAGCGGCGAGAATCTGTTGCCGAACCATGCTCCGGGCCTGCAGCGCTATATCGTGGCGCCGTCGATTTCGCAGCCGCTGGGCAACGTGGGCGCCGTCAGCGTTTCAGCGATCTTCGCCTATCAGCATTTCGCCGATATCGGCTGGGCCCAGCCGACACCCGGCACCTCCGGCTTCGTGCAGACTTCGCCGCTGGCCCTGCGTTCGAGCGATACCTCCTCCGGTACCGGCCTGCGTGTCGACTACACCAGTAACCTGGGCGAAAACATCAACTGGCAATTCGGCGTCCAGTCGCGCATCAACATGGACCCGATGAGCAATTATCGCGGCCTGTACGCCGAGCCGGGCACCTTCGACATCCCGGCCAGCGCCAACGTCGGACTCGGCTTCACGCTGGCGCCGCAGCTGCGCATCGACGCCGGTGTCGAGCGCGTGATGTACAGCCAGGTCGCACCATTCACCAGTGCCGCGTTGCCATCGCGTTTCCTGGCGCTGCTCAGCAGCAGCATCAGCCCAGAATTCGCCTGGCAGGACCTGAACGTCTATTCGGTCGGCGCTTCGTGGCTCGATCCGGTCGCCGGCGCATGGGCGATACGCTACAGCACGCGCGAGCAGCCGGTGCCGACTTCGCCGCTATTGCAGCAGGCGCTGCCGACGCCGTCTTCGCACAATTACGAACTGGACTACGCGCGCGGCATCGGCGACCGGTCCAGGCTGCGCATTTCGGCTTCCTACGCTCCGACCGATTTCATTCTCGGCGTGCCGCTGAGCTACAGCGTCAGCCACGGCGGCAACCAGATGCAATGGGAAGCACTCTGGATCACCACTTTCTAGACACTCGCGGCTATCAGGGCTAGCGCATGTTTGACGGGAGCGAAAGCTCCCGTTTTTTTTTGAGTCACGAAAGCCAAGCGCGAGATTGAACCACGGAGAACAGGGGGAACAGGGAGAAAGCAAGGAAGAGTCCGGGTGCGCCAACGATGGCCATCCTGGTGGGCTCTATTGGAAGGATCTTCCGCGCGCCGCGTCAATCGTCTTATCCGCCTTCCTCCGTGTTCTCCGTGTTCTTCGTGTTCTGCGTGGTTCAGTGTTTCGCTTTCGCGCCACTCGTAGGTGTCAGAGCATCTCGGAGGCGTAGTCGGCCAGGCGCGAGCGCTCGCCGCGGCGCAGCGTCACATGTGCCGAATGCTGCCATGCGGCGAATCGATCGACGGCGTAGGTAAGGCCAGATGTGGTCTCGGTCAGATAGGGCGTGTCGATCTGTTCGACGTTGCCCAGGCACACCATCTTGCTGCCGGGACCGGCGCGGGTCAGCAGTGTCTTCATCTGCTTCGGCGTCAGGTTCTGTGCCTCGTCGACGATGACGTAGCGGCTCAGGAACGTGCGGCCGCGCATGAAGTTGAGCGAGCGGATCTTGATGCGCGATGCAAGCAGGTCGTTGGTAGCGGCGCGGCCCCAGGCGCCGCCTTCCTGGGGCGTCGCCAGCACTTCGAGGTTGTCGGTCAGCGCGCCCATCCAGGGCGTCATCTTTTCCTCCTCGGTGCCGGGCAGGAAGCCGATGTCCTCGCCGACTGAGACCGTCGCGCGCGTCATGATGATTTCCCGGTAGCGCTGCTGGTCCATCGTCTGCGCCAGGCCGGCGGCCAGCGCCAGCAGCGTCTTGCCGGTGCCGGCCGTGCCGAGCAGCGTGACGAAGTCGACGTCGGGATCCATCAATGCGTTGAGGGAAGTTCTGCTCGCGGTTGCGCGCGGTGATGCCCCAGACGCTGTGCGAGCCGCTGCGGTAGTCGTCGATGATCTGCAGCGTGGCGACGCCGTCGCGGATGCGCAGCACCTTCAGCTCGATTTCGTTGTCGCCGGGCAGGTACACGAATTCGTGCGGATGCCAGTCTTCGTCCTTGCGCAGCTTGACTTCGTAGAACGTGTGGCCGCGTTCGGACCACGAACGCACCTCCGGATGCTTGTCCCAGAAGTCGGCCGGAAGTTCGATGTGGCCGCTGTAGAGCAGGCTGAAGTCGTCGAGGGCGCGATCGTTTTCGTAGTCTTCTGCCGCGATGCCGAAGATCGACGCCTTGATGCGCAGGTTGATGTCCTTGGACACCAGCACGACCGGCACGTCCGGATGGCGCTCGCGCAGCGCGACGACCGAGGCCAGGATCAGGTTGTCCGGCAGCGCCTTCTTTTTCTGCGCTGCCGGCGCCTCGATCGCCTGGGTCTGGAAATGCAGCCGGCCGACCTGGACGCCGCGTTCCAGCTGCAGCCCCTGCGGCAGTATCAGGTCGAGGCCGTCCTCGATCTTGCGGCCGTTGCCGTGCTCGATCAGCTCGTTGATGAAACGGCTGACCTGGCGCGCATTGCGTGCGACTTCGGAGGTGCCTTTTTTCGCGGCGTCGAGTTCCTCGAGCACCGTCATCGGCAGGAAGACATCGTGTTCCTCGAAACGGAACAGCGCGGTCGGGTCGTGCATAAGCACGTTCGTATCGAGCACGTAGATGCGTTTGCCTCGGGTCATGATAGAGATGGAGTGATTAGAGAGGGGACATCGGGGAGGGGCAGGTGGCAGGCCGGCGAATGGACAGGGACCAGCAGGGCGTTGAACCCCGATCCCTGATCTCCGATCGCCGCTCGCCGATCCGCCTCACTTGCCGTGTTCGTCGATTGCCGCGAGCACGGCCGCGACGTGACCCGGCACCTTGACGTTGCGCCATTCGCGCAGCAGGCGGCCGTCGGCGCCGATCAGGAAGGTGCTGCGCACGACGCCGATGTATTTTCTTCCATACAGGGACTTTTCCTGGATCACGTCGAACGCCTTGCACCAGGTTTCGTCGGTGTCGGCGACCAGGTCGAACGGCAGCTCGTGTTTCGCGATGAAGCCGTCGTGCGATTTCACCGAATCGCGGGACACCCCGATCACCACGGCACCGCGTTTGCGCAGCTGCGCGGCAGCGTCGCGGAAATCCTGCGCCTCGCGCGTGCAGCCGGTCGTGTTGTCCTTCGGATAAAAGTATACAACGGTGAATTTCGCCGAACCGTCGGCGAGCTTGATGGTCTTGCCGCCGTTCGTCGTCCCGCCGAGCTTTGGAACCTTGCCACCGATCTTCATCGAATTCCCTGGTCCTCTGAAAAAGCACAAGACGAACCACGAAGGCACGAAGGACACGAAGACTCACGAAGAGAAGCAAATTGCATAGTGCTCTTCTTCGTGATCTTCGTGCCTTCGTGGTTCATCTTCTGATCTTGATGGATCATTCTGGTCAATACTTCATGGGGTCCATGATGGCATCGAGATTCAGGCCGTCACAGAACTCCAGGAAATCGTCGCGCAGCGCCGCGATGTGCGTGCTGGCGGGGATGCCGACCGTGATCTGCGCCGAGAACATGTCGGCGCCGGTCTGCATCGCGCGGTAGCGCGTCGACTGCAGCTGCTCGATCGTGATGTTGTGGTGCAGGAAGAATTCGGCGAGCTGGTAGAGGATGCCGGCCTTGTCGGCCGCTATCACCTCGACCACATACGGCAGCAGGTTCGTCTGCGCCGGCTTGGCTCCGGTCCGGTAGTGAACGAGGCGGATCTGCTCCTCGCGCTCCAGCCGTGCCAGCGCCGACTCGAGCTTTGCGATCGCATCCCACGGACCCTGCGCCAGGGCCAGCACGCACACGTCGCGACCAAGCGTTGCGACGCGCGTTTCGGTCAGGCTGCACCCGCAGTCGGAGATCCGTTTGGTGATGGCGACGAGCGGAGAATGGGTCTGCGCCGCGAACGCGTTGATGAGCAGAAAATTCTCGTTGGCTGCTGGGCGGGGCGGGGTATCGCTCAAATGCGGCCATCCTCGTGTCGGGCACCTGCGAGAATACTGGCGGCATCGCTGGCCCGCAAGCACGGGCCGCGGCGATCAAACGGTCCCGGTAAACCGGCCGCCTACCCCTTGCCGATGGACTTGGCACGCGCATACCCGTACCATTTCGCGCTCTCTCCCCCTGCGAAGCTTCGCGTTGAAAAGACTCGGCGGCAGCATCACCGCACTGGCCACGCCGTTTCGGGCAGACGGGCTCGATCTGGATGCGTTTGCGCGCCTGATCGACCAGCAACTTGATGCCGGCACCCAGGGCGTCGTCGTGGCCGGGTCGACCGGCGAAGCGCATGCGCTGGAGACCGCCGAATTCGAGACGCTGCTGACTTTTGCCGTCGAGCGGGTCGCACGCCGCGTGCCGGTGCTGGCCGGCACCGGCGCAGCCACGACGAACAAGACGATTGCGACGACGCGGCGCGCGCGGGCCTGCGGCGTCGACGCGGCGCTCGTGGTGACGCCGTACTACGTGCGGCCGACGCAGGAAGGCCTGCTGCGCCACTTCAGCGAAGTCGCCGAGCAGGGCGGCCTCCCGCTCGTGCTGTACAACGTGCCGGCGCGCACCGGGTGCGACCTGCAGCCGGAAACCGCGCGGAAACTGGCCCAGCACGGCGCCATCGTCGGGCTCAAGGAAGCACGCGGCGACGCCGAGCGCATCGCCGCGGTGGTGGCGTTGAAAAGTACACAATTCAGCATATTGAGCGGCGACGATCCGACCTGCATGCGTGCCATGCTGGCCGGGGCCGACGGCGTGATTTCGGTGGCATCGAATGCGGCGCCGGGGCCGCTGCGCGCGTTGTGCGACGCGGCGCTGGCCGGCAACGTCGAAGCGGCCAGCCGGATCGACCAGGACCTGGCCGCGCTGTACGAGTTGATCGGCGTGGAGCCCAATCCCATTCCGGTCAAGTGGTGCCTGCATCTGCTCGGCCTTGGCGAACCCGCGCCGCGCCTGCCGCTGCTGACTCTTTCGGCGCAGCACCATGAACGTGCGGCGCGAGTGATGGCCAGGTTCCCCGGCTCCGTTCAGGTGCGGCACAGCGACGCTGCGTAAGCTCGCTCGACCGCGTTTCTTGTTCTTCCGTTTCTTGTCTTTCAGGATGTCATCCGTGAAGCGTTTTCCCAATTTCCACAATGTGGCTTTGCTGGCTGCGGCGGCCTGTCTCAGCGCCTGCAGCATGTTTTCGTCGCGCTCCGACTACTACACCAAGGCAGCCGAAAGCCGGCCGCTGGAAGTGCCGCCGGACCTGGATACGCCCGCCAGCGCAAACGAACTGGTCGTGCCGAACGCGGGAGCCGGGGCGGCGAATGCCGCTGCGGCGGTTCCGAGCGCACCGGTTCCCGCGCGGGCCGAGTTGCACGTCGACGGCGGCGTGCTGGAAACGTGGAAGAGTGTCGGCTCGGCGCTGCAGCGTTCCAAGCTCGGCACGGTGACCGGCCGCGATGAGGCGACGCATTCCTACGCGTTCGATTTCGACGCCGAAGCCGAATCGCAGTCCTCAGACGGTCATTGGTTCTCGGCTGTCCTGCATCATCTGGGCTTCGGCGAGGGCGAACACATCAAGCATCCGATCACCGTGAGCGTCAGCGAAGACGCTGGCGGGTCGCGCATCAGCGTCGACGGCAACGGCACCGACCGGTCGGCGACGTACGCAGCGCAGCGCACCGGCAGGGAACTGGCCGGTTCGGTTTCGGGCGCGACGGCGCTTGCGCCGGTCGCGGCCGCGCCTGCCGCGGCCCCGGTGCCGGCCAGCGCACCGCCGAGCGCCGCCATGCCGGCGCCCGCACCGGCGCCGATGGCGCCGGCCGCCGCTGCAACGGTGTCGTCCGCGCCGCCCGCGATCGGCGGCGTCAGTGTCGCCGGCAACGACCTGCACGTCGCCGATACGGTTGCAAACACCTGGCAGCGCGTCGGCCTGGCCATCGAGCGCGCCCAGATCGGTACGCTCAGCGCGCGCGACGAGGCATCGCACACCTATACCCTGGCCTTCGACAGCACGGTCGAGGCACCCGCTGCCGAATCCGAGCACCACTGGTACACGCGCATCCTGCATCCGTTCGGTGGCGGCAAGGGCAACGCCGGGAAAGTCGCGCGGACCCTGACGGTTCGCGTCAGCGACGATGCCGGCGGCGCGCGCGTCAGCGTCGAAGGCGACATGTCGGACAAGGCGTCGGCGGAAGCCGCGCAGCGCGTGGTGCAGGTGTTGCGCGACCGCTTGTCCTGAAGCGGGTCGCGGGCGGCAGTTGCAGGCAAGCGGAAGGCTATCGTTCGAGCAGCTTCAGCTTGTCCGGCTTGCCGTCCCAGTCCTTGGCGTCGGCCGGGGCTTCCTTGCGCACCGTCAGTACCGGCCAGCCTTTTGACAGGTCGGCGTTCAGGGCAATGAAATGCTCCTGCCCGGCGGGCACGTCGTCCTCGGGAAAGATCGCGTTCGCCGGGCACTCCGGTTCGCACAACGTGCAGTCGATGCATTCTTCCGGGTCGATCACGAGGAAGTTCGGCCCCTCGTGAAAGCAATCGACCGGACACACCTCGACGCAGTCGGTGTATTTGCACTTGATGCAATTTTCAGTAACGACAAACGGCATGGCGTCATAACCTGGCGTGCGAAAGCGCGAGCTTCGTTCAAAGCGTAGCGAGCGCAGGGATTTTGCGCGTGGACGGCGCGCAGGATGCGGAGTGTACTCGAATGTACATGAGCAATCCGAGCACCGGCTGCGCGCAAAATACCAAGCGCAGTAGCTTGCTTGTTGAAAAGTCCGGCCACGGATGGCTGGTCTTGACCTTCGCGATCATGGACGATCGCTATAGAATATTTGGCGCTCCCTAGGGGACTCGAACCCCTGTTCCAGCCTTGAGAGGGCCGTGTCCTGGGCCACTAGACGAAGGGAGCGCGGGCCGTGAAAGCCGCTTGCCGCTAGTATACCGGTTTCCCGGCATGGGACAATTGTTGCCGAGGGCATCCATGCGCTCGACCAGAAGACGAAATGAATAGCGAATCCGAGCCCCGAATTGCCACCGCCACGGCGGCAGCACACTTGCGCGTGATCGCGCGCGATCAGCACAACGTATCCCGCAAGAACATCTCCAACGGCGCACTGCGCGTGCTGTACCGCTTGAACGAGGCGGGCTTCCGCGCCTGCCTGGTCGGCGGCGCGGTGCGCGACCTGCTGCTTGGCGGGCATCCCAAGGATTTCGATATCGCGACCAGCGCCACGCCGGAAGAGGTCAAGAAGCTGTTCCGCAACTGTCGCCTGATCGGCCGGCGCTTCCGCCTGGCGCACGTCGTTTTCGGCGCCGAAATCGTCGAGGTGGCGACCTTCCGCGGCAGCGAGGACGACGGCAGCGGCGGGCGTCATGTGGTCGATGGGCGCATTCTGCGCGACAACGTCTACGGCAGCATCGAGGAAGATGCGTTGCGCCGCGACTTCACGGTCAACGCCCTGTATTACGACATCGCCGATTTCAGCGTGCTCGACTACGTCGGCGGCTACGAAGACCTGCTGCGCCGCGAACTGCGCCTGATCGGCGATCCGGCGCAGCGCTACCGCGAGGATCCGGTGCGCATGCTGCGCGCCGTGCGCCTCGCCGCAAAACTCGATTTCACGATCGTGCCGGAAGCGCGCGCGCCGTTCGACGAACTCGGCGAATTGCTGCTGCACGCGCCGCCGGCGCGCCTGTTCGACGAGACGCTGAAACTGTTTTTCGCCGGCAGCGGCCTGAAGAGTTTTCGCGCGATCGAGGAGTCCGGGCTGCTGGCCGACGTGTTTCCGCTGACCGCGCGCGCCCTCAGGTTCCGCGGTGGCAACAGCTTTCGCGCGATGCTCGAGAGCGGGCTGGCTGGCACCGACGCGCGCATCGCGGAAGGCAAGCCGGTCACGCCGGCATTCCTGTTCGCCACATTGCTGTGGGGCGCCGTGCGCGCCCAGGTCGAACGCGAGATCGCGCGCGGCAGCGACGCCGCATCCGCCTGGCTGCGCGTGAGTCATCACGTCATCGACGAGCAGGCCAAGCACGTGGCGATACCGCGGCGTTTCGGCGCGGTGATGGAAGAGATCTGGATCCTGCAGCCGCGATTCGAGCAGCGCACGAAGAAGCGCGTGCACCGGCTGCTGGCGCATCCGCGCTTTCGCGCGGCCTACGATTTCCTGCTGCTGCGCGCCGCGGAAAGTCCCGAAATCGCCGAACTCGGCGTCTGGTGGACGCAGGTACAGGGCATGTCCGCCGATCAGCTCGGCGCACATCTGCCGCCGCCCGACAGCGCGTCCGCCGGCGACGCCGATCCGGCAGCGCCCGAGCCGGATGCAAAGCCGCCGCGCAACCGGCGCCGCCGGCGCAGCAAGCCGAAACAGACCGCGACGGAATGACGGCGCCGCCGCGTCGCAGCGCCTGGATCGGACTTGGCAGCAACCTTGCCGGGCCACGCGAGCAGGTCGAACTGGGCCTGGCTGCGCTGGCGCGCCTGCCGCGAACGCGGCTGCAGCAACGTTCGCATCTCTATCGAAGCGCGCCTTGGGGCGTGCGCGATCAGCCCGACTTCGTCAATGCGGTGGCGGCAATCCAGAGCGGACTGACGCCGCGCGAACTGATGTCGGCGCTGCTCGACATCGAACGCAGCTTTGGCCGCGAGCGCAACGCAGACCGCTGGGGTCCGCGCATCCTGGATCTGGACCTGCTGCTCTACGACGACTGCACCATCGACGAACCCGGCCTGCACGTGCCGCACCCGCACCTGCACGAGCGCGCCTTCGTCCTGCTGCCGCTGGCGGAAATCGCTCCGCACTTGCAGATTCCCGGTTGCGGCTCGATATCCGACCTGGTCGCCCGGGTCGACGCGTCGGATTGCCAGCGACTGGAATAGCTTGAGGCCGGCCCGATCGCACCCGGATAATGCGCAGCGACCGGATAATGCGCAGCCAGCCAGCGGGACGTCGATGTATACCCAATTCAAGTCACCACAGCCGGGCACGCCGATCACCGTGCCGCGCCTTTGCGAGATGAAGGCCAAGGGCGAAAAGATCGTCATGCTCACGGCCTACGACGCGAGCTTTGCCGCGCAGTGCGATCTCGGCGGCGTCGACGTCGTGCTGGTGGGTGATTCGCTCGGCATGGTGGTGCAGGGAAGGGTCAGCACGCTGCCGGTGACGCTCGACGAGATGGTTTACCACACGGCCGCGGTCGCGCGCGGCCTGGGCACTGCGCTGCTCGCCGCGGACCTGCCGTTCATGACCTATCGCGACGCGGATACCGCGTTGCGATCCTCGGCGCGCCTGATTGCCGAAGGCGGTGCGGCGATGGTCAAGCTCGAAGGGGCAGGCCATGTGCTCGAAGCGATCCGCGCACTCGACCGTCACGACATCCCGGTCTGCGCGCACCTGGGCCTGACGCCGCAGTCGGTGCACAAGTTCGGCGGCTACCGCGTGCAGGGCAAGACCCGGTCGGCGGCCGAACGGCTGCTGGCCGAAGCGCGTGCCGTCGAGGAGGCCGGAGCCGATCTGCTGGTGCTCGAATGCGTGCCGGCGGAACTGGCCGCACAGATAACGAGCGAGTTGCAGATTCCGACCATCGGCATCGGCGCCGGCGCCGCCTGCGACGGCCAGGTACTGGTGATCTACGACATGCTCGGCATCACGCCGGGCCGGCGCCCGCGCTTCAGCAAGGACTTCCTCGCCGGACACGACTCGATCGGCGCCGCGATCAAGGCCTATGCACGCGCCGTGCGGCACGGCGATTTCCCCGGTCCCGAGCATTCGTTCCAGTGATGCAGACCGTCACGACGGCAGCGCAGCTGCGCGCGTGCGTTGCGGGGTGGCGCCGCGGCGGCGCACGCATCGGTTTGGTGCCGACCATGGGCAACCTGCACGAGGGGCACTATTCGCTGCTCGCCGCGGCGCGCGAAAAAGCCGATCGCGTCGTCGCCAGCATCTTCGTCAATCCGACCCAGTTCGGCCCGCGCGAGGACTTTGCCAGTTACCCGCGCACGCTCGCCGAAGACAGCGCCGGGCTCAAGGCGCGCGGATGCGATCTGCTGTTTGCGCCCGGCGTCGAAGAGGTCTACCCGTTCGGCGTCGACAAGAGCGTGCGCGTCGAGGTTCCGGCCATCGGCGAGATCCTCGAAGGTGAGCTGCGGCCCGGGCATTTCAGCGGAGTCGCGACCGTCGTGACGAAGCTGTTCAACCTGGTGCAGCCCGATGTGGCGGTGTTCGGCCAGAAGGACTACCAGCAGTTGCTGCTGATACGACGCTTGGTCGCCGACCTCGTGCTGCCGATAGCGATCGAAGGCGCACCCACGGTGCGCGAAGCCAGCGGCCTGGCAATGAGCTCGCGCAACCAGTACCTCACCGCGCAGGAACGCGAGCGCGCCAGCGTGATCCAGCGCACGCTGTTGCGCATGGCGGATGGCGTGCATGCAGGCATCGGCTTGATGACGATCGAGACCGAGGCGCGCAAGGCACTCGAGGCAGAAGGGCTCGCAGTCGACTACGTGGTGTTGCGGCGTGCCGAGGATCTGGGTGAGCCGGCACCGCAGCAACGCAGCGGATTGATCGCCCTGGCGGCGGCAAAACTGGGCCGCGCGCGGCTCATCGACAATAGACTCGTCGACCTGTAGCAAAAACAATGCAGCTGTGGTATTCTCGCTACCGCCATCGGGATTTACGCAACGCGAGTTGGTTGTTCCCGGTGACCGCAGGGCGCAATCTTGGTAATCGTCTCTCTGACTACAATACCCTCAGTGTCATGCGCTGAGGGTTTTTTTTGTCCAGAAATCGGACGATTAGTACTTAAAATTCAAAAGGATACAAAATCGCGTCCGGACCCAACCGAGGCTTGAGCCACGCGTGATGCGCTGGCGACTTTTTCTGCGTCCAGCAGCGGGTTGCGAAAATACAACAACACGTGATCCGTCGCCGCCGTCACGCCGCCGTGCGTGATTGCTGTTCGAGCGCCCAGTCGATGTGTCCCCGCACCATTGCCGAAACCGCTTCGCGCCTGCCGCGCAGGGCGGCGCGGACGCTTTCGTCAGGAGGAGCGTTGCCGAGGGCCACCGCGATATTGCGCAACCAGCAGTCGTAGCCGATGCGGCGGATCGCCGATCCTTCGGTGCGCTGTTCGAACTCGATCAGGCTCCAGCCAAACAGTTCGACCAGCGATGCCGCATCCAGGCCGTTGCGCACGGTGAAGTCCGCCTCGCGGCTCTTGACCGCGAACTTGTTCCACGGGCAGACCAGCTGGCAGTCGTCGCAGCCGTAGATGCGGTTGCCGATCAGCGGGCGCAGTTCGAGCGGGATCTCGCCGCGCAGCTCGATGGTCAGGTACGAAATGCAGCGGCGCGCGTCGAGCTGGTTCGGGCCGACGATCGCGCGCGTCGGGCAAATTTCTATACAACGCACACAAGTGCCACAATGTTCACTTGCCGGCGCGTCCACCGGAAGCGGCAGGTCGGTATACAGTTCGCCCAGGAAGAACCAGGAGCCGGCGCTGCTGTTGATGAGGTTGGTGTGCTTGCCGATCCAGCCCAGGCCGGCGTTGCGCGCGAGCGCCTTCTCCAGTACCGGAGCCGAATCGACGAAGGCGCGGTAGCCGAACGGGCCGGCCTGCGCGGCAATGCGATCGGCCAGTTTCTGCAGTCGACCGCGCAGCACCTTGTGGTAGTCGCGGCCCAGCGCATAGCGCGAGACATAGCCCAGCGCGGGATCGTCGAGCACTTCCCAGGCATCGCGTGCCGCGGGCGGGTCGTAGTCCATGCGCGCCGAAATCACCCGTACCGTTCCGGGCTTCAGTTGCCCGGGGCGGCTGCGCGCGGTGCCGTGCCGGGCCATGTAGTCCATCGATCCATGCCGGCCGGCCGCGAGCCAGTTCAACAGGTGTGTTTCGTCTTCGCCCAGCTCGACGCCGCTGATGCCGACCTGCTGGAAGCCGCACTCCACGCCCCAGCGCTTGATGGCGGCCGCCAATGCGGAATAGTCGATGGAGGAAACGGCGCTGGCGGACACGGTCGGTCGGGGAGTTGTGTTCAGGCCAGTATAATCGCCGCATGAAAGACCGGTCGCTGTATACCGTCGCGCAGGTGCGCGCATTCGATCGAGCCGCCATTGAACGATACGGCATCGACGGATATGTGTTGATGCAGCGTGCTGCCGCGGCAGCGTTTGCACGCCTGCGGGCGCGCTGGCCGCACGCGCGCAGCGTGACGGTGGCATGCGGCGGCGGCAACAACGGCGGCGATGGCTATGTGCTCGCACGCCTGGCGCGTGCTGCGCAATTCCAGGTGCACCTGGTTTCGCTCGACGCGCCGCGCAGCGGCAGTGACGCGGCGCGCGCCTGCGCCGACTGGATCGCTGCCGGCGGCGCCGTGCTGGGCGTCGACGCGCCGCTGCCGGATGCCGACGTCCTTGTCGATGCGATCTTCGGCACCGGCCTGACCCGGGCACCCGAAGGTGCCGCGCGGCACTGGATCGAAACACTCAACGCCGCGGCGCGGCCGCTGCTGGCGCTCGACGTGCCGTCCGGCCTCGATGCCGATACCGGTGCGGTTTCCGGCGCGGCCGTGTGCGCCGCCGAGACCGTGAGCTTTGTTGCGCACAAGCGCGGCCTGTTCACCGGCGCGGCAGCCGACCATTGCGGGGTCGTGACGCTCGACGACCTGGGCATACCTGCCGCCGCTTTCGCCGGAACGAAGGCGGATGCAATGCTGCTCGACGCCGATGCGTTGCGTGCCTGGCTTCCGGTGCGATGCAACAATGTGCACAAAGGTACATTTGGCCATGTCCTTGCGATCGGTGGCGACAGCGGCATGGCCGGAGCGATCCGCCTGGCGGGCGAAGCCGCGCTTCGGGTCGGCGCGGGCCTGGTCAGCGTGGCGACGCGCGGCGCGCATGTGACGGCACTGAATGCCGCGCGACCGGAGCTGATGGCACGCGCGGTCGACGGTCCGCAGGAACTCGACACGATGCTCGACCGCGCCACGGTCATCGCGGTTGGGCCGGGCCTGGGCCAGCGCGCCTGGGGCCACGCCCTCTGGTATTCGGCGTTGGCGTCCGGCAAGCCAACGGTGCTCGACGCCGATGCGCTGAACCTCCTCGCCCGCGACGCTGTGGCGTTGCCGGCACAATGCGTGCTGACGCCGCATCCGGGCGAGGCGGCACGGCTGCTGGGCTGCGATGCGCAGACCGTTGCGGCGGACCGTTTTGCCGCGGTTCGCGCCCTGTCACGCCGCTTCAGTGCGGTCGCCGTGCTGAAGGGTTCGGGAACCCTCATCGCGGCGCCCGACGGCGACGTGGCGATTTGTCCGTGGGGCAATCCGGGCATGGCCAGCGGAGGCATGGGCGATGTGTTGACCGGCGTGATCGCCGGCTTGCTGGCGCAGGGGCTCGACGCGTGGCATGCCGCGCGAGCCGGTGTTGCGCTGCACGGGCTGGCCGGCGACGCCGCTGCGCGCAACGGACAGGCCGGTTCGCTGGCCGGTGACTTGTTCGAGCCGCTTCGTCGATTGCGCAATGGATTGCCGGTCACATGAGCGGCGCGCGCGCGCGGGCATTTCGCGCTGTGGACGAGCCGGCTCTTGCGGCGCTCGCTGCCGATCTGGCACCTGCCGTCCGCCGCGGCGGTGTTCTGCATCTGGATGGTGAACTGGGTGCCGGCAAGACGACGTTTGCGCGAGCGCTGCTCAAGACGCTTGGCGTCGACGCGCGCATCAAGAGTCCGACCTACAGCCTGATCGAATCGTATCCGGCCGGCGAGCTGGCGGTGCATCATCTGGATCTCTACCGCATCGCCGATCCGGGCGAACTCGAATGGCTCGGCCTGGCCGACCTGACGATCGGACCGCACCTGATCGTGGTCGAGTGGCCGGAACGGGCCGGAAGCGCGCTGCCGACGCCCGACATGGTCCTGCAGTTGTCGCATGCGGGCGCTGTCCGCGACGCGGTTTTCAGCGCGCAGACGCCACGCGGGGAAGGCTGGCTGCGGTACCTGCAGCCAGCCATGAGTTCCACCGGAAATGCATCGGTTTAGCAGACACTCGTAAGGCGAACCTAACGATATTCAGCTAGCTCAAGGATTTTAAAAAGAAAAGTACTTGAAATTTTGCTCGCGTTGCGCTTGAATCCGCCGCTATGAGGGGAATTGCACGCCACGGTTTTCTGAAAGTGCTCGTCGGCAGCGCACTGTTCGTGCTGGCCGGGACGCTGGATGCCGCCGAAATCCGTGGCCTGCAGCTGTCTACGGCCGGCGATGCGACGCGGGCGGTATTCGATATCTCGGCACCGCTCGACTACAAGCTGTTCGAGATCGCCAACCCGGACCGAATCGTTCTGGATCTGCACGGCGCCAGCTTCGCCGAGGGGTTCGTTGCCCCCTCGGGCAAGGGGCTGCTCAAATCCGTACGCACTGGCAAGCAGGGCAAGGGTGACGTGCGCGTCGTATTCGACCTGGCCGCGGGCGTGCGGCCGAAGAGTTTCCTGCAACCGGCCGGCGCAAAAGCGCCCGTCCGACTCGTGGTGGAACTTTCGCCGCGCCAGAAATCCAAATCGGAAGTCGTCAAGAGCGCGCAGGTTGCCGCTGAGAAAACGCGCGACGTCGTCATCGCCATCGATGCCGGCCATGGCGGCGCGGACCCCGGCGCGTCGGGGTCGGGCGGCACGCACGAGAAGGAAATCACCCTGGCAGTCGCGCGCGAACTCAAGCGCCTGGTCGACAGGCAGCCCGGCATGAAGGCGGTGCTCACGCGCGACGGCGATTACTTCATCCCGCTCAAGGAGCGCTATCAGAAGGCGCGCGAGGCCAAGGCCGACCTGTTCGTGTCGGTGCACGCCGATGCCTACGCCAGCGGCGATGCGCGCGGGTCTTCGGTATGGATGCTGTCGCCGCGCGGTGCGACCAGCGAGGCGGCGCGCTGGCTCGCCGATCGCGAGAACCGTGCCGATCTGGTCGGCGGCGTTTCGCTCGACAACAAGGACAACACGCTGGCCGCGGTACTGCTCGACCTGTCGCAGGGAGCCACGCTCGAGGCCAGCGGTGTCGTCGCCAACCAGGTGCTGCGCTCCCTTTCACGCCTCGGGCCGACCCATCGCGGCTACGTCGAGAAGGCCAACTTCGTGGTGCTGCGCTCCCCGGATGTCCCATCGATCCTGGTCGAGACGGCGTTCATCACGAATCCGGCCGAGGAGAAGCGGCTGAAGAGTCCCGAGCAGCGCGAGAAACTCGCCAGCGCGATCCTCGATGGCGTGAAGAATTATTTCGTCGCTGCGCCGCCGCCCGGCACGCTCTTCGCCGCCACGGCGCGGCGCGAGAAAGGACAGTTCGCGTCGCGCAAGGCGACCAGCGTCGCCGTGATCGCCGAAGACGATCCGGATCGCGAGATCTTGCTGCGCTCGCCGAGGTCGTAGCGAGCGGACGAAAGCCGGAAATCTCAAATCGAAAGCCGGCAATCAATCCCGTAGCCGGTAGCAGAAGTGCATCGCCGGGGACACTCTCCAGCCGCGCGCCATTTCGCATCGACCAGCCAAGCGCAACGTGGCCGTCGCGGGCAAGACGCCGTGACGCCATCGCGCGCGACGCTCCCGACTTGCACGGGTTGCTCCCCGTTTGCGGCTGCCGCGCTATCATGCGCAACGCAGCGCGAACCCGTATGGCACGTATTCACCAACTCCCGCAGGACCTCGTCAACCAGATCGCCGCGGGCGAGGTGATCGAGCGTCCGGCCTCCGTGGTCAAGGAACTCGTCGAGAACAGTCTCGACGCGGGCGCCACGCGCGTGGAAATCGATATCGAGGAAGGGGGCGCGCGCCTGATCCGCGTGCGCGACGACGGTGAAGGCATCGGCATCGACGACCTGCCGCTGGCCGTGTTGGCGCACGCCACCAGCAAGATCGCGACGCTCGACGATCTCGAGCGCGTGCGCACCCTCGGCTTTCGCGGCGAGGCGTTGCCGTCGATCGCATCGGTGTCGCGTTTCACGCTGACCTCGCGCACGGCCGGGCAGGATCAGGCATGGCGCATCGAAATTGCCGGCGGCCGCGCTTCGGCGCCGAAGCCGGCAGCGTACGCGCGCGGCACGACCGTCGAGATACGCGACCTCTTCCACAACGTGCCGGCGCGGCGCAAGTTCCTGCGCGCCGAGCGCACGGAATTCGGCCACATCGACGAACTGGTCAAGGCACTGGCGCTGGCGCGGCCGCGCACCGAAGTGCGGCTGAGCCACAACGGCAAGCCGCTGCGCCTGCTGCGGCCGGCTGCCGACGATGCAGCCCTGATCGCACGCGTCGGCGAGATTCTCGGCACGGAATTCCCGCCACAAAGCCTGCGCATCGATCATGGCGGCGCCGGTCTGCGGCTGTGGGGCTGGATCGGCCTGCCGACCGCGTCGCGCAGCCAGGCCGACCAGCAGTACTTCCACGTCAATGGCAGGCTCGTGCGCGACCGCATCGTCGCGCATGCGGTGCGCCAGGCCTATGCAGACGTGCTGTTTCATGGCCGCCATCCGGCATTCGTGCTGTTTCTCGAGCTCGATCCGCAAGGTGTCGACGTGAATGTGCACCCGGCGAAATCGGAAGTGCGTTTTCGCGAAAGCCGGCTGGTCCACGACTTCCTTTACCGCACGCTCGACGAAGCGCTTGCGCAGACGCGCGCCGGCAGCGTGGATGCCGCGCAGCATTCGGCCCCGAACTCCGGACCGTCGCGTTTTGAGTCGCCCGGAAACGCGCCGAACGCTTTGCA
>DATNFS010000105.1:0-9533 GCA_035606275.1 Rudaea sp. | reverse complement strand
ATCAGCGCCTGGCAGCCGGCGTCATCGGGAGTCAGCGAACGACGCCGGATCAATTCGCACGTAAGGTCCAGGATGTCGCTCATTGAGAGGGCTGAGAGCTGAGGATTGAGGCTGAGGGCTAGGGATTGAGGCCGAGGACTGAGGGTGAAGGTGAGGGCTTAGGCTGAAAGTGAGCGCCGAGGCTGAGGGCTGAGGGCTGAGGCTGAAAGGCAGCGTCGAGGCAGAGGGCTGAAGGGAGCATCCCAGATTCGTCATTCCGGCGAAAGCCGGAATCCAGTTCTCTGCCGGGACCGCACCGTCCTGCTAGACACCCGCCGCAAACAGCCGCGCGAACAGCTTGTCGCTGAAGCCGAGGCTGACATCGCCGCCGTGCACCACCACCGGCCGCCGCACGAGTGCCGGATACTCCTTGATCAGCAACAACCACTCCGGGTCGGAGCCCGGCGTCTTGCGCGCCGGCGGCAGGTTGCGCCAGGTCATGCCGGTGCGGTTGACCAGGTTCTCCCAGCCGCCGACTGCCTTCGCCCAGGCCTTGAGTGTAGGCGCGTCGATCCGCTGTGCGCGGTAGTCGCTGAATTCATGCGCCACCTTGTGGCGCTCGAGCCACTTGCGCGCCTTCTGGCAGGTGCTGCATTTTTCGAGTCCGTATACTTTTACAGATTGCATGTGTGCGTGTGTCCGTGATGATTTCCTGTAGAGGCTGCTGTGGCGCAAGAGCCTGCCCCTCACCCGACAACCTTCCCATCGGTGAAGCCGATGGGAAGGGGGAATTCATGTCAGCCCTCCCCTTCAGGCCTTGGCTTTCAGGACAGCCCCCAGCCGTCCGCCGTCAGGCCGAGAGCTCAACCCCTCAGCAGTTCGTTGATCGATGTCTTGCCGCGCGTCTTGGCATCCACGCGTTTGACGATCACGGCCGCGTACAGACTGTGGCTGCCGTCCTTGGCCAGCAGGCTGCCGGCGACGACGACGCTGCCCGCGGGCACGCGGCCATAGTGGACCTTGCCGGTTGCGCGATCGTAGATGCGCGTCGACTGCCCGATGAACACGCCCATGCCGATCACGCTACCCTTCTCGACGATCACGCCTTCGACGACCTCCGAACGCGCACCGATGAAGCAGCCGTCCTCGATGACGGTCGGCGCCGCCTGCAGCGGCTCGAGCACGCCACCGATACCTGCGCCACCGGAAATATGCACGTTGCGGCCGATCTGGGCGCACGATCCGACGGTCGCCCACGTGTCGATCATGGTGCCGCTGCCGATGTAGGCGCCGATGTTGACGAAACTCGGCATCAGTACGGCATCGCGGCCCACGTGCGCGCCACGGCGCACGATCGCACCGGGCACGATGCGCGCGCCGAGCATGCTGAAGCGTACGTCGTCGAAGCCCTCGAAGCGCAGCGGAACCTTGTCGAAATACGGCTGCGGGTCGTGCCCGATGACGTGATTCTCGGTGACCCGGAAATACAGCAGCACGGCCTTCTTCAACCACAGGTTGACGCGCCAGCCGCTCTTGCCGTTGGGTTCGGCGACGCGGCGCTTGCCGCTTTCCAGCAGGGCAAGCGCGTCCTCGATCGCCGGGCGCAGGTTTTTTTCGATGCGTGTTCGCGTCAGCGCGGCGCGCTTTTCCCAGGCCAGGTCGATGGTGTGCTCAAGCGATGACATAGATTTCCTCGGAAGATGTGGGGGCCGTCGCGTTTACGCAGCGCTCCAGCGCTGCGCGCAGCGCGTCCTGCGCGGGCTTGTCGAGCGGCCGGTTGGCCTGGTCGGTGATCAGGAAGAAGTCCTCGACGCGTTCGCCGAATGTGGCGATGCGCGCGTCGTGCACGCGCATGTTGCCGGCGCGGAAAACGTCCGCGACGCCTGCCAGCAGTCCCGGCCGGTCGGCGCAGACGAGCGCGAGCTGCGTGCGGCCGCTGGCGGCGTCGTCGTGGAATTCGATGCGCGTCGGAATCGGGAAATGACGCAGCGCGCGCGGTGGCGGCCGGCGGATCGCGGCAACCGCCTCGGCCGGCCGATCCAGCGCCTGGCTCAGGCCGCGTTTCAGGCGCCCGACCTGGGCCGGATCGTGCAGTGCGCGTCCCTGCCCGTCGAGTACCAGGAACGTATCCAGGCTCATGCCGCTGCGCGAGTTGACGACACGCGCATCCTGCACCGACAGGCCGAGCCGGTCGAGCACCGCGGTAATCGTCGCGAACAGGCCGTCTCGGTCGGCGGCATAGACGAACACTTCGGTTCCGCCGCGCAATCCCTCGGCCTCCACCAGCACCAGCGGCGCCGCCGTCGTGTCGAGGGCGATGCCTTCGGTCTGCCAGGCGATCTGCTGCGGCGTGAAGCGCAGGAAATATTCGTCGGGAAAGTCGGACCAGATACGATCGATGTGGGCATCGTCGAAGTGCTCGCGCAACAGCGCGCGCGCCTGCGCCTGCACGTCGGCGACACGTTCGGCCGCGTGCGGCGGACGGTCCAGGCCGCCGCGCAGCATGTAGCGCGCGCTCACGTACAGGTCGGCCAGCAGCCGGTCCTTCCACGAATTCCACAATTTCGCGCTGGTGCCGGAAATGTCGGCGCAGGTCAGCAGGTACAGGTAATCCAGGCGCTCCCAGTCACCGACGCTGACGGCGAAGCGATGCACGACGTCGGGGTTGGTGATGTCCTGGCGCTGCGCCGTCACGCTCATCAGCAGGTGCCAGCGCACCAGCCAGGCGACCAGGTCGGTGTCGGCGGCGGACAGCTGCAGCCGCGCGCAGAATTCGCGTGCGTCGACTTCGCCGAGTTCCGAATGATCGCCGCCGCGCCCCTTGGCGATGTCGTGGAACAACGCGGCCAGCAGCAGCAGCTCGGGCTTGACCAGGCGCGACCACAGCTCGTGCGCGTGGGCGAACTCGCGACTGGTCTGCGCGTCGGCAAAACGCGCGACGATGCGCAACACGCGCATCGCGTGTTCGTCGACCGTGTAGGCGTGGAACAGGTCGTACTGCATGCGCCCGACGATGCGGCCGAACGCCGGCAGGTATTGCGCCAGTACGCCGTAGTGGTTCATGCGCGCCATCGCTTCGACCGCCGGCGCACCCTTGCGCAGCAGCTTGGCGAATGCGGCATTGACTTCGGCGTCGAACGGCAGATCGGCGCCGACGACGTCGAGCGCCTCGTGGATGCGCCGCACCAGGTCGGCTCGCGGGCTGGCCACTTCCGGATGTTCGACCCATACGCGAAACAGATCGATCAGCGCGGCCGGGCGGTGCTGCAGCAAGTCGGGCGGATCGCAGTCCAGACGCCCGCCGATGCTGACGAAGTCGACATTCAGGCGCAGCGGCCGGGAATCGGCCGTGTCGTCCAGCGTTTCTTCGCAGCGCTGCAGGAATTGTTCGCCGAGGCGCTCGATCGTGATTGCCGCGCGGTAGAAGTCCTGCATGAACTGCTCGACGCCGAGGTTGCGCCGGTGTTCATCGCTGAAGCCGAACTGGCGCGCCAGTTCGCGCTGGTAGTCGAACAGCAGGCGTTCCTCGGCACGACCGGCCGCCAGGTGCAGGGCAAAGCGGATGCGGCAGAGCAGCTCGACGGCGCTGTCGAGCGTGGCTGCCTCGGCCGGCGAAATCAGATCCTGCCGCGCCAGCGCAGCAAATGTCGGCGCGCCGAACAGGCGCCGGCCGAGCCACAGCATCGTCTGCGCATCGCGCAATCCGCCAGGGCCGTCCTTGAGATTGGGTTCGAGGTTGTAGGTCGTGTCGCCGAACCGCGCATGGCGCTGCACGCGGTCGGCGCGCTTGGCGGCGAGATAGGCCGGCGCGGGCCACAGCGTCGCGTCGGCGAGCAGCGCCGCAAGGCCGGCGTCGAGCGAGGCGGCACCGGCAATGCGGCGCCCGTCGAGCAGGCTGGTGTAGATCGTCGCATCGCGTGCGGCCAGTTCGCGGCATTCGCCGAGCGTGCGCAGCGCGTGCCCGGGCTTCAGGCCGAGATCCCACAGCAGGATGAAGAACGACTCGAGCGCGCGCACGCCCGAGCCTTGCGGCGGCGACTCGCACAGCACGAGCAGGTCGACGTCGGAATACGGAAACATCGCACCGCGGCCGAAACCGCCGACGGCGTACAGCGCTATCGTGCTCGATTCGCCGATGCAGGCGGTCCAGACATGCGCGACGATGTTCTCGATGGCTTTGCCGCGCGCATGGGCCAGCTCCAGTGCCGGCGCACCGGCGCGCCAGGCGTCGATGATGCGGCGATCGGTGTCGCCGAGCAGCTGGCGCAGGGCGAGCCGTGCCGCATCCGATACGCCCGAACGCGGAACGGTCGGGGCCAGCCGCGGCAGATCGACGATGCTTTTACCGATCACATGCGACATCGTCATGCCTCAGGCCCGCGGCAAGCAGTCATCCATCAATCGGCTTTCCGTTCGCCATCCCGGGCTCACCGCCAAAGCGCGAACGCGATGCGTTGCTTCGCATCGCGTCAGCTCGCGGCCTTCGACCAGGGTGTCAGGATCTCGAAGCCATCCGCGGTCACGGCCACGGTGTGCTCCCACTGCGCCGAAAGAGAATGATCCTTGGTCACGACGGTCCAGCCGTCCGGCAGCAGGCGCGTCTGCGGCTTGCCGGCGTTGACCATCGGCTCGACCGTGAAGGTCATGCCCTCCTGCAGGCGCAGGCCGGTGCCGCGCTGGCCGTAGTGCAGCACCTGCGGATCCTCGTGATAGACCGTGCCGATGCCGTGGCCGCAGTATTCGCGCACGACCGAGAAGCCGTTCGCCTCGACGTGGCGCTGGATCGTGTAGCCGATGTCGCCCAGCGTGGCGCCGGGCCGCACCTGTTCGATGCCGAGCATCATCGCTTCGAACGTCACCGTGCAAAGGCGCTGTGCGCGCACGTCGGCCTTGCCGACGTAGTACATGCGGCTGGTATCGCCGTGCCAGCCGTCCTTGATGACGGTGACATCGATGTTGACGATGTCGCCGTCCTTGAGGACCTTGCCCGGGCTCGGGATGCCGTGGCAGATCACGTGATTGACCGAGGTGCAGATCGTCTTGGGAAAGCCCTTGTAGCCGACATTGGCCGGGATCGCCTTCTGCACGCCGACGATGTAGTCGTAGCAGATCTGGTCGAGTTCGTCGGTCGTCACGCCGGGTTTCACGTGCGGCGCGATCATCTCGAGCACATCGGCGGCCAGGCGGCCGGCGACACGCATTTTTTCGATCTGCTCGGGGGTCTTGATGCTTGCGGCCATGATCTGTGCGGGGTTTTTCCGTTGCCAGGCGTTTCAACTGCTCCCTAGTGTAGCGAAGGTGTAGCTGGTGCGCCGCACAAACAAGCCCCCGGTGCTCGCCGGCCGAGTACCGGCGCACCCTCCGGGGGCGCATCCCATGCCGTGGTTGCGAAGCTGAATCGACGGACGGCGCCGCGTCGATCGGGAAGTGTGCGCAGCTTCACGCCCGTTTTTCGCCGCATCGACTAGCTTTGCCCACGCAGGGGAAAAGATCGTCGGCGCAAGCCGGCGGTTCTGAACATACGTGAGGATGTCCATGTTCAATCTTTCCCGGGCAATGCAGGCGATCGATGAGGTAATGGGCGTCAAGCCCGAGGGTCTGGCCCTGACCTGGAATACGCCGGTGCAATTCGATCCGGCACTCGTCGCCGGCCTCATCGCCGAGTACGACGAGTTGAACGCACATTTCGCCTTCGTGACGAGCCGGCTCGATGCCGACCCGGCCATGGCCGAGCGCGCCGTGCTGGACTGCGCGAACCGGCTGCACAAGCTGCGCCATACCGAATCGCTCAAGCTGTATCCGGTGATTGCACGCGGGCTGTCGCCCGACCCGATCGCCCGACGCCTGTTCTGGCAATCGCGCCTGGTGACGCTGGGTCTGGCCCGGCGCGTGCTGCGCCGCCTCGACGAACTGGCCCGCGCGATCCACTCGCGCAGCGAAGTCGCCGCTGCGGCAGCCCACGCCAACAGCGCCTTGATCGAATACCGCCGTCGCAACGAGGCGACGATGTATCCGCTCTACAACGCTGTCGGCATCCGCGGCAACGCGACCAAGGGGAAGGTCGCGTAGCAGCCTGGGCGGTTGATTGTTTTGCGGGCTCGCATCGGACGCCGGATGCGGTAAGGTGCGCGTCGCCGCCTTCAAATCGCTTCATCCGACCGCAAACAACATCCATGACGATGCACGCCACCGGACCGTTCGAGGTCAAGTTGAACGCGCTCGACCCGTACAACCGGAGCGACGGCGCAAACCTCGGCCGCATGTCGATCGACAAGGCGTTCCACGGCGATCTGGAGGCGACCAGCCAGGGCGAGATGCTGACAGCCATCGGAACGGTGCAGGGTTCGGCCGGCTACGTCGCGATCGAGCGCGTCACCGGCACGCTCGACGGCCGCGCCGGCAGTTTCACGCTCCAGCACAGCTCGACGATGACGCGCGGCAAGCCGTCGCAGCACATCATCGTGGTGCCGGATTCGGGCACCGGCGAGCTGGCCGGGCTCGAAGGATCGATGACGATCGTGATCGCCGACCATGACGGGCAGCGCAGGCATTTCTACCAGTTCGAATATTCGCTTCCCGCCGCTTCCTGAACGGATTCACTGATCCGGCCCGCGGGAGCTTCCGCGCGCAATTGCACGCAAAGCCGGGAAGCTGCTAGAATTCCGCGGTTCCCTTGACCGGGAACAAATCCGCACACGTCTCGATACCGTTGTCGGGGTGCCTTGCGCAGACGCTACGCCGTCTGTCAGCAAGGTCGCCAACGCTGGGGACGTGGAGGTCCCAACCCCGGGCTTTGCCGCGCGAAACCTCTGGTTCGCGGCCGCCCCTTTTTGGAGTTTCATCATGCCTCAAGTCACGATGCGCCAGATGCTCGAAGCTGGCGTGCACTTCGGTCATCAGACCCGTTACTGGAATCCGCGCATGGCGCCGTTCATCTTCGGTGCGCGCGGCAAGATCCACATCATCAACCTGGAAAAGACGCTGCCGCTGTTCGGCGACGCGATGAACTTCGTGTCCGGCCTGGCGCAAAAACGCGGCACGATCCTGTTCGTCGGCACCAAGCGCTCGGCGCGCGACTCGATCAAGGAAGAAGCGGCCCGTTGCGGCATGCCGTACGTCTCTGCGCGCTGGCTCGGCGGCATGCTGACCAACTTCCGCACCGTCAAGGCCTCGATCACGCGCCTGAAGGAACTCGAGACGATGTCGGCGGACGGCAGTTTCGAGAAGCTGGTCAAGCACGAAGTGCTGAGCCTGATCCGCGAGCGCGAAAAGCTCGAGAAGTCGCTCGGCGGCATCAAGAACATGAACGGCCTGCCGGACGCGCTGTTCGTCATCGACATCGGCCACGAGAACATCGCCGTGCTCGAAGCCAAGAAACTCGGCATCCCGGTCGTCGCCGTGGTCGACACGAACTACGATCCGAGCCTGGTCGACTATGCGATCCCGGGCAACGACGACGCGATTCGTGCGGTGCAGCTGTACACGCGTGCCGTCGCCGACGCCGTGCTCGAAGGCAAGGCGGCCGCGCCGCAGTATGCCGCCGCGCAGAAGGACGAGTTCATCGAGCTCGACGCCGAGGGCAATCCGATGCAGAAGGAAGCCGTGCGCGAGCGCGACGACCGTCGCAACCGTCCGGGCCCGCGCAAGCCGGCAGCAGCCAGGAAGCCGGCGCCGCGCCGCTCTCCGTCGCATGGTCCGGCGAAGAAGACCGAGGCGGCGCCCGCCGCTGAAACCGAAACGCCAGCTGCCGAATAAGGCGAGTTCGAACGGACTGTTTCGTCCTCACGACCCCATTTCCGCGCAAGCGGGCGCATTTTCGCTCCCGCGCGCAGGTCACGGCGGATCCCCGCTTGCGCGGGGATGACGAAGCGGGGAGAACACCATGAGGATGCCCGTCGTGCCGTTGTCATCCGACGACACGATCATTTGAAGAACCTGCGCGGCGACCCAATCTCGCCGCTTGGAAAAACACCGAGGTAGCAAAATGGAAATCACGGCAAGCATGGTCAAGGAGCTGCGCGAGCGCTCCGGCGCCGGCATGATGGAATGCAAGAAGGCGCTGACCGAAAACAGCGGCGACGTCGATGCGTCGATCGAATGGCTGCGCAAGCAGGGTCTGGCCAAGGCCGACAAGAAGGCCAACCGCTTCGCGGCCGAAGGCCGCATCGTGCTGGCCCAGACCGCCGGCCATGCCGTGCTGGTCGAGGTCAACTCCGAGACCGACTTCGTCGCCAAGGACGAAAACTTCGTCAAGTTCGCCGACGAGGTCGCCAAGACCGCGCTGGCAAGTGGCGCCAAGAGCGTCGATGAGCTGAAGTCGGCGAAGACCTCGTACGGTCCGACCGTCGAGGAAGCGCGCCAGTGGCTGGTGGCCAAGGTCGGCGAAAACGTGCAGGTGCGGCGCCTCGTGCGCATCGACAGCGCCAACCGCGTCGCTGCGTACCTGCATGGCGGCCGCATCGGCGTGCTGATCGAGATGAAGGGCGGTTCGGATGAGCTTGCGCGCGGCCTGGCGATGCACGTGGCGGCGATGAACCCGCCGTACATCTCGCCGGACAACGTGCCGGCCGACATCGTCACGAAGGAAAAGGAAATCGCGCTCGCGCAGATGACCGACAAGGACCGCGCGAAGCCGGCCGAGATCCAGGAAAAGATGATCGGCGGCAAGATCCGCAAGACGCTCGCGGAAATGTCGCTGACGGGTCAACCGTACGTGCTCGACACGAACGTGCTGGTCGAAGCCGCGCTGAAGAAGGAAGGCGCCCAGGTCGTTTCGATGAGCCGCATCGCCGTCGGCGAAGGCATCGAGAAGAAGGAAGAAGACTTCGCCGCCGAGGTCATGAAACAGGCCGGTCTGGCGCACTGAGTCGGGCGTACCGATCGAACAAGAAGCCGCGGGAAACCGCGGCTTTTTTGTTGGCGCGTCACGGACAGGTGCAGGAGCGGGAACGCGGATCACAGCGGATTTGACGCGGATAGAACATTTTCCCCATCCGGCGCTTCTTCTTGATCCGCATTGATCGCTCTTCGTCGGCGTCATCCGCGTTCGGCTTTTCTCCGCCGTCTTTCAACTCGACCTTCAGGCCGGAGCAGGCTCGCCCGGTCCTTCGGGGACGCCCGCCTTGCGCTCGGCATGATGGTCCGCCGCGAGCAGCAGGTAGAACGCCGGCACGACGAACAGCGTGAACAGCGTGCCGATCGACAGACCGGTCGCGATCACCAGGCCCATGTTGAAGCGGCCGGCAGCGCCGGCGCCCGATGCGATGACCAGCGGAATCACGCCCAGCACCATCGCCGCGGTCGTCATCAGGATCGGCCGCAGGCGCACACCGGCGGCATGCTCGATCGCCTCGCGCTTGCTCATGCCGGCGCGTTGCGATTCGTTCGCGAACTGGACGATCAGGATGCCGTGCTTGGCGATCAGGCCGGCAAGCGTGAACAACGCAACCCTGGTGTATATGTTCACACTGGCCAGGAAATTCACGAAGATCATTGCGCCGAACGCCGCCATCGGCACGGCGACCAGGATGATCAGCGGATCGCGCAGGCTGTTG
>DATNFS010000104.1:0-8474 GCA_035606275.1 Rudaea sp. | reverse complement strand
GGAGAGGGGAGAGGGGAGAGGGGAGAGGGTGAAGCGAAGAATTGGGACCAGGCGAACAAATGAGGCGCACGAGGTGATCAGAGAACGCAACGATTTTCAGGCACGCGGTGGCGTGTTCGACTGCCGCGGACGCATTTGCTTCCCCTTCTCCCCTCTCCCCTCTCCCCTCTCCCCCCAATGATCGACCCCAGGGAATACGCCCGCCGCCGCAAGCAACTGATGCGCATCATCGGCCGCGACGCGATCTGCATCGTGCCGGCGGCGCCGGAGCGGCTGCGCAACAATGACAGTCATTATCCGTACCGTCAGGACAGCGATTTCCACTACCTGACCGGATTCGGCGAGCCCGAAGCCGTGCTTGCGTTGATCCCGGGACGGCCGCACGGAGAGGTGATCCTGTTCTGCCGCGAGCGCGATCCGGAACGCGAGGCATGGGATGGCCCGCGCGCCGGCGCCGAGGGCGCCGTGCGCGCCTTCGGCATGGACGATGCGTTTCCGATCGCCGATATCGACGACATCCTGCCCGGCATGATCGAGGGCCGCTCGCGCGTCTATTATCACTTCGGCCGCGATGCCGAGTTCGACGTCAAGCTGATCGGCTGGGTGAACCATGTGCGTGCGCAGGTCCGGCGCGGCGCGCGCGCGCCGCACGAGTTCGTCGCGCTCGGCCATGTGCTGCACGACTTGCGCCTGTACAAGACGCGCGATGAACTGCGCGTGATGCGCCGGGCAGCCAGGATTGCGGCCGAGGCGCATGTGCGCGCGATGCGCACCGTGCGACCCGGCATGAACGAGCACGAGATCGAGGCCGAGCTGCTGCACACGTTCCGCCGCCACGGGGCGGTGCCGTCGTACGAGCCGATCGTCGGCGGCGGCGCGAATGGCTGCGTGCTGCACTACCGCGCCAACAACGCGACATTGAACGACGGCGACCTGCTGCTGATCGACGCCGGTGCCGAGTACCAGTGCTACGCCTCGGACATCACGCGCACTTTTCCGGTCGGCGGCCGCTACTCGCCGGAACAGCGCGCGCTGTACGACATCGTGCTGGCCGCACAGCGGGCCGCAATCGACGACGTGCGGCCGGGCCGCCCGTTCAACGCCTATCATGAGGCCGCGGTCCGGACCATCACGGCCGGACTGGTGCGGCTGGGCCTGCTCAAGGGCAGCGTCGACAAGAACCTCGACGCGCATGCCTACCGTCGCTTCTACATGCACAAGACCGGCCACTGGCTCGGCCTGGACGTACACGACGTCGGCGACTACCGCATCGATGGCGAATTCCGCGAGCTCGAACCCGGTATGGTGGTCACGGTCGAGCCGGGCATCTATATCGCGCCGGATGCCAGGGGCGTCGCGGCCAAGTGGCGTGGCATCGGCATCCGCATCGAGGACGATGTCGTCGTCACGCGCGGCGACCCGGAAGTCATCACTGCCGGGGTGCCGACCGACCCGGACGAGATCGAGGCGCTGATGGCCAGGTCGAAAGCTCCGGTGAAGGCGAATGCAACGATGACAGCCAGGGCGAAAGGCCGAGCCAAGGCGAAAGTCGGAGCCAAGACGAAAGACTGAACCACGAAGGACGCGAAGAACGCGAACGCAAAGCAAGGCAACAGGACGGAATCCCGCAAGAGGATTCGCGAAGTCTCCGACTGGGCCAATTCCCTCCGCGCCACGTCCCGCGCACGGCATTTCCGAAAAACGCACATGCACGCATTCTGATGAATTCGCTCCTCCTTCGTGCCCTTCGTGGTTCAATCTTCGCTCTGCTCGTGCTTTCCGCGCAGGACAGCGCAGCTGCGACGAAGCTTGTGCACTACGGGCTGTTCGGCAACGTGCATGTGGCAACGCCGGCCGGCGAACCCCGGCGCACGATCGTTTTCGTGTCGGACAGCAAGGGCTGGGATGCGCGCGCCGAAGCGCTGGCGGCGGCGTTGAGCGACGACGGTTCGCTCGTGCTCGGCGTGGACCTCCCGGCGTACCTGCAGGAAATGCTCTCGATCGACGACAAGTGCTCGCTGCCGGCCGCGCACGTCGAGGAAATGAGCGACTGGATGCAGCGCTACAAGCAGCTGAAGAATTTTTCGACCCCGGTGCTGATCGGTGATGGCGCCGGCGCGACCCTCGCCTATGCGATCGATGCGCAGGCGCCGAAGGGCACGTTCGCCGCGCTGCTGACCCTGGGATTCGACCACGCGTTTCGCCTGCCCAAGCCGATCTGCGCCGGCGATGCCGGCAAGCCGACGGCGCCGGGCAGCGATGGCGCGTACCACGTCGTGCCAGTCAGGGCGCTGCCGAATCCGTGGCTGCCGCTGCCGTTCGCGCCGCAGGCGCGCAAGCCCGGGCCGCCGACCGGGCTCGAGGCATTGTTAAAAAGTATAGAAATGGATATTGCCGGACTGCCGCCGGCGCCGGCGCCGGGCGCCGGCGTACCGGCCGCGGTCGCGTGGCTGACGCAGCCGCACGAGAGCGCACTGCCGCTGCCGCAGGACATCGCCGACCTGCCGTTGATCGAGGTGCCGGCGCAGGGCGCGCCGGTCGAGCGCATCGGCGTGATCCTGACCGGCGACGGGGGCTGGGCTGGGCTCGACATCGCCGTCGCCGACCAGCTGGCGAAGCGCGGCATAGCCGTCGTCGGCCTTTCGTCGGTGAAGTATTTCTGGCAGACGCGCAAGCCGGAAGAAGCCGCCGACGCGCTGGCACGCATCATCGGTCATTATGGCGCCGCCCGCCCGGCTGCCGACTTCGTCGTGATCGGCTATTCGTTCGGAGCGAGCCTCGCGCCGGTCGTGATCAACCGCCTGCCCGACGCCGCGCGCGCGCGCGTCGCCGCGCAGGTGCTGATCTCGCCGGATCCGGAAGCGGTGTTCGAGATCCATGTCGGCGACTGGTTCGGCTCGACCCGGCACGAAGGCGCGCTGCCGATCACGCCGGAGATCGCCCGGTCGACCGTGCCGGTCATCTGCGTGCACGGCGCGGACGAAGGCCAGGACAGTTTCTGCAGCAAGCTCGTCGGCAAGCCGAACGTGCGCCAGCTCGAGCTGCCCGGCGGCCACCACTACAACGGTGACTACGACAAGCTCGGCGCCGGCATCGCCGCCAGCCTGCCGCCGCGGAAGCAATGAGAGGTCCGCCTCAAGCGCGAAGAGCGAGAGAAAAGCTTTGCTCTTCTCATCCGCCGCTGAGCAGGCGGCGGTAGCCGCCCGAGACCAGCGCGGCGACGTCGATCAGCAGGCCGGGCACCCACAGGCCGCGCGGATAGGCCAGGTACGAGCCGGTCCAGTCCGGCTTGAACTTGTCCTTGTAGCGTCGTACACCTTGGTAATTGTATAAACTGCTTCCATAGCGGAACGCGAGCGAGGCCAGGCGCTCGTTGAAGCGCGCATACTGGTTGTCACCGACGCGCGACAGCGGCGCCATGCCGAGGCTGAAGGTCTTGTAGCCCTGTTCCTGCGCCCACTGCATGACCTTGGCGAACAGGAAGTCCATCGTGCTGCGCGGCGCGTCGCCGACGTGGCGCATCATGTCGAGGCTGGCGGCATCATGCGCTCCGTACGGCGGCACAAGGTTGGCGAACGCGATCAGTTCGCCGGCGCGACGCACCAGCGCAATCGGGCTGGCGGCCAGGTATTCGTTGTCGAACCGCCCGAGCGAAAAGCCTTTCTCGGCCGATCCCTTGTAGGTCAGCCAGGTATCGGAAACGCGCTTGACCTCGGCCAGCACGATCGAGTCGTGCGGCGCACTGGAAATCTCGAACGTGACCTGTTCCTTGGCCGAGCGGTTCACGGCCTGGCGCAGGTCTTCCCAGCGCTTGCCGGCAAGCGAGAATTCTTCCAGGCGGATGATCGCCAGTTCGCCGAGCTTGAACAGGTCGAAGCCGTGGTCGTGATAGTGCGAAAGGTCCGGCTCGAACACCTCGTAGAACACCGGCACGCGGTCCTGCGCGTCGGCGAAGCGGCGAAAGTCGAGGATCGCGCGATCGATCGCGGCTTCCGGGCCGCACGGCGAACCGAGCGCGACCAGGCGGTTGCGGATCGTGCCGTAGGCGACCACCGCCTGGTGGTCGGCGGCCCAGAACAGGTGCTTGTCGCGCATGAACGTCAGATGGGCGAATTCGCCGCCGCCGTGCGCGCGATACAGTTCGCGCGCCTGCTCGAGCTCACTGCGCGACGGCAGCATCAGCTGCGGCCGCCGCACCGAGAACGCCTGCCAGATCAGGTAGAGGATCAGGCCGAGCAGGGCAGCGGCGAGGCCGCGCCCGATGCGCGAGGTGTGTTCGCCGAAACCGACGTAGAACAGATCGAATGAATCGTCGCCGAGCACCTGGGCAACGCCAATCGCGAAGAACACCAGCACGCAGATCAGCAAGCCGGCATACCAGCCGAACGTCGTCGCCGAGGTCAGCGTCATCGCGCGGCGCGTGAACGCATTCTTGCGCGTGCGCAGCAGCGCCGCGACCGCAAGCAGGAACAGCGCCTCGCCGAAATGCAGGCCCTTGGTGATGGCCAGGATCGCGCTGATGAGCAGCAGCCACTGCACCATGCGGTAGGCCACGGTCAGGCGCCCGTCGATGCCGCGCGCGAGCCCGAGCAGCAGCACGCCGGACAGGATGCTGAACCAGTTCGAGCCTTCGACCGCGAGGATCGGCACGTGCGCACGCACGACATCGACGTGCTCGATGATCGACGGAATCGCCGCAGAGGCCAGCTGCATCGCGCCGGCGCCGAACGTCAGGATCGCCAGCACGCGCATGCCCACGTCGCCGAGCATCGCGAACGGCAGGCCCAGCAGCCCGAACAGCGGATGGCCGGCCAGGCGTGTGCGCAGCCGGTTCAGCAGGGGCAGGCGCTGGGTCAGCATTTCCGAACCGAGGTACACGCCGCCGAACAGCGGCAGCAGGTAGTAGGTGATGCGGAATAGCATCAATCCGGAAAGTATCGACGCCTTGTCGTAACCGGCTTCGCTCAGTGCCAGCAGGATCAGACCGTCGACGACGCCGAGCCCGGCCGGCACCTGGCTGACCAGACCGAGCACCGATGCGCCGGCGAAAGCGCCGAGCAGCAACCCCGGCTTGACGTGTTCGCCGGACAGGTAGATGCAGGCGTACAGCGTCGCCGCGGCCAGCAGCCAGTCGACGAACGACACCAGCGTGAGCTCGATCTTCAGGCGCAGCGGCGGCACGCCCAGATCGGCCGGCAGCCAGCGCATCAGCGGGCGACGCGTCGTCAGGAAAAAGTACAGGGGCAGATAAAGGGCCGAGAGCGCCAGCAATGCCGCGGCGATCCAGCGCTGCGGCGTGCCGCTCGACATCGGCAGCGAGCTGGTCACCAGCGTGACGATGACCAGCAGCGACAGGCCGGACATGAGCGACAGCGCCTGCATGCCGATCAGCGCTGCGGCGCGCGACAGCGGCACCTTCTGCGACGAAAGGCTCATCAGGCGGATGCTTGCGCCCATCGCGCCCGACAGGTTGAGCGTGTTCGCCATGCTGTTGGCGACGAAGGCCAGGCGCAGGAACTCGCGCGCCGGCAGTTCGAGCCGCAACCAGCGGCCGATGCGCCAGTCGACCAGGCCGGTGAACGCGACCGCGAACAGCGCCAGCGCGCCGACTCCCAGCATCGGCAGCGTCGGTACGTCGAGCAGCGTCTTCTGGATGTCGGGCAGCGGAAACTCGTCGAGTTCGCGCCACAGCAGCCATGCGACCAGGCCGAGGAATGCGGTCGGGATGATCCAGCGCAGCCGCGCCAGCGCGCTGCGCCGGTTCGGTTCGCCCGCTTCGCCGGCGATGCTGCTCTCGCTCATGTCCCCATCCTTGTGCCGCTGTGCGCTCAGTGCCGCAGCCCGGCGACGTGCGCCGCCTGCGCGGCATCGAGCAGGTCGAGCAATCCCTGCCGGTACTGCGGCATCCAGTTGCGCGGCACCGAATAGCCATGGCCGACCTTCGGCAGCATCACGACGCGCCCGCCCTTGACCTGCTTGACGAAAGTCTCGGTAGCGGGCGGATTGCAGACCTGGTCGATATCGCCCTGCAGCACGATCCAGGGCGCCTTCACGGCCGGCACCGTGTTGAACACGATACCGTACGGTGGCCTGGACTGTTTCTCGGCGGTGAGGCCGGCACCTTCGCAGAACGGCTTGTGGATGATCAGGTCGGGACAGAAGCCCAGCGTCATCGCGCCGCCGAAGCGCGTGTCGCCGGCTTGCGCCAGCGCGGCATACATGACGGTCGCGCCGGACGAATAGCCGATCAGCACCGGCCGCCAGTCCGGCGGCAGCTTGAATTCCGCCTTGACCTTGCCGGCCAGGTGATCGAGCAGGCCCGCGGCGTCGCTGCATTCGCCGTCGCCGTGCTCGAGCGCCTTGAGGAACGCCGGTGTGCCGAAGCCCGCGACCCAGTAGCCCAGATCGGCGGCCGCATGCGCCATGTCCCAGACGCCGAGGTTCCAGTTGCCGTCGCCGGATGCGAACAGCGCCAGGCCGCGGGCTTCGCCGTTCGGCGCGTACACGGTCACCTCGCCCAGGCCCGGCAGGTCGAGGATGCGCGCCGCTTTCGGATCATGCGCCGGCGGCTTGGCCTTGGCCGTTGCCCTGGCCGCGGCGGCTTTCTTCGGTGCGGAGGCGGCGCTGCCGCCCGGCCGGGGCGCCCGCGGTGTTGCAGAATTTGTGGAGTTATCCACTGGTATACTTTGCTCGTGCGCCGCGGCGGCCGGCGCCGCACCCGG
The DNA here is from genome assembly GCA_035606275.1 of Rudaea sp. Lineage (GTDB taxonomy): Bacteria > Pseudomonadota > Gammaproteobacteria > Xanthomonadales > Rhodanobacteraceae > Rudaea. The sequence continues at coordinate 1,752 of DATNFS010000104.1, read as the reverse complement.
GTCGGGCTGCGCCGCCTGCGCGCTGCCGGCTCCGGCCAGGCAGGTGACTGCCGCAAGCATGGCCATGCGGCACATCGCGCCATTGCATCTGCTGTGATGTTTGGACACTTTCGATATACCGGACGCGCCGGTTCCTGGCTGCCGCTCCGCCGCGAATGCGCGGATCGCGGCGCCGATTATCGCATGGGCGCCCCGCATCGGGCGCACCGCGGCGAGGCGTGATTCAGCGCAGCGTCGGTTTGCGTCAGCGCGGCGGATTCTCCGAATCGGCCGGTTGCCGTGCCATTTCGTCGGCATGCAGCTCGTACCACATCGCGTTGAGGATCGCGAACGCGCAGGCCAGGCCGATGCCGAGAATCCAGCTGAAGTACCACATGGAACGCTCCTCAATAATGACCCGTCGTCGAGCGGATGTGCTCGAGCGTGACGCGCCCGCGCAGCACGCGATAGACCCAGCTGGTATAGCCGATCACGCAAGGCAGCAGCAGCAGCGTCGCCAGCAGCATCAATCCGAGCGTGTGCCGGCTCGATGAGGCGTCCCATACGGTCAGGCTGCTGACCGGATCGAGACTCGATGGCATCAGGAATGGAAAGAGGGCGAAACCGGCGGAAAGAATCGTCCCGCCGCAGACGAATGCGCTGGCGATGAACGTGGCCAGATCGTGGCGCCGCGCCGAAAACACGATGGCGGCGAAGGCTGCGACCAGAGCCAGCGCCGGCGCGAGCCAGAACGCCGGGTGGTCGCCGAACGAGGCAAACCAGTGCCCCTGGATCGCGACCTGCTTGAGCATCGGATTCGACGGACCGTCCGGCGCCGCCGGCGAAAGCAGCGCAAAGCCCGGCAGTCCGAATGCCAGCCAGGCGCCGGCGGCGAGGTAGAGCGCCACGAATGCGATCGCCGCGGTGCGCAGCACGCGCCGCGCGCGCGTGGCGATGACCGGATCAGTCTTCTGCGCGGCATAGGCCGCGCCGTGCAGCAGGATCATTGCGATGCTGGTCAGGCCGGTCAGCAACGCAAACGGCCGCAGCAATCCGAAGAAGCCGCCGTCGTAGCTCATGCGCATGTCGCCGTCGAAGCGAAACGGCAGGCCGAGAAACAGGTTGCCGAACGCCACGCCGAAGATCAGCGCCGGCACCACTCCGGATATTGTCAACACCCAGTCCCACGCATTGCGCCAGCGCGGATCGGCAACCTTGTTGCGATAGCCGAAACCGACCGGACGCACGATGAACGCGAGCAGCAGCAGGAACATTGCGACATACAGGCCCGAAAAAGCCGTCGCATAGACCAGCGGCCACGCCGCGAACGCCGCGCCGCCGCCGAGGATGAACCAGACCTGGTTGCCTTCCCACACCGGTTCGATCGTCTCCAGCAGCAGGCGTCGCTCGTCGTCGTCGTGGCCAAGCACGCGCACCAGCATCGCCACGCCAAGGTCGAAGCCGTCCATCACGGCGAAGCCGATCAGCAACGTGCCGAGCAACGCCCACCAGACGACTCGCAGGGTTTCGTAATCAATCACGACACCCTCGCCCCGAATTTTTCCGCTCGTCATTCCGGTGACTGCGCGCGCCGGAGCGCGCGCGAACAGCGAAGCTGGCCCGAAGGGCGAGCGCCAGGATGGCGCGAGTCAAGCCGGAATCCACTTTGATCATGTTTTTTGTTTGCTCAGGCAATTGCAGAGCTTCCACTCGCCCTACGGGCGAGCGGGTTACTTTCTTTGCTTGTGCAAAGAAAGATAACCAAAGAAACAC
>DATNFS010000103.1:0-9332 GCA_035606275.1 Rudaea sp. | reverse complement strand
GACGAGGCGACCAGCGCACTGGACACGCGCACCGAGAAGATCATCCAGGGCGAGTTGACGGAAATCGCGCGCGAACGCACGACGCTGATCATCGCGCACCGCCTGTCGACGATCGTCGACGCAGACGAGATCCTGGTGCTCGACCAGGGTCACATCGTCGAGCGCGGCCGCCACCGCGACCTGCTGGCGCAGGCCGGGCGCTATGCGGCGTTGTGGGCGATGCAGCAGCAATCGCGCGCGGCCGGATCGCCGCCGGCGGCGCCGCTGCCGGCGCCCGCGGTGGAGATCGAGCCGCCCCACCCGCCGGTCGCCGAGACGATCACGCGCTAGGATTGGTGCCCCCGCGCACGTCGTTCTTCTCGTGCCATCCGTCAGAAATCCGTCAGCAAGCAGGTATACGTCTGCGGGCGGTTTTGCAGTAATATCAAGCCCGTAAGGAAAACTCCTGCCGCAGGGAGTTGGGAACCGGGGGCAGCGGACCGTGACCACTGACAAGTATCTGGTCGCCATCGGCCTCAGCGACGAGGACGAGGCCCACCTGCGCCTGTTGATGCGGCGCGCCGCAATCGACCATCTGTCGCACATGTGGCGCTGGGGTACCGAGGACAAGGCCGACCTCATCATCGCCGATCCGGCAACGTTCGCAGGCCAGATGGCGCGCCAGAGGGCGTTCAACAGCGGCAAGCGCTGCGCCGTGCTCGGCAGCGAAGAATTGCGCGAGGGCGAAATGCGTCTGGCGCGTCCGTTGCGACTGGAAAGCGTGTCGGAGCTGCTCAATGAAGTCGGCGCAGCCAGCGAGTTCGAGGGTGCGGGGACGATCATTCCGAACGCGCAGAATTTCTACGACCTCGAGGAACTGACTCCGGCGGAGGAAATCGAGGAAGTCGAATTGCACCTGGAAAGCGGCCAGCAACGCGAAGCCAGGCCGGCACAGGGACTCGACGATCTGCTCAAGCCCGACTCGGTTGCGGCCAAGCCCGCATTTGGCATACCGCTCGAATTGAAGGAAGACACGACGATCGAAGCCGGCCACCGCGCGACCGCGCGCAGCGAAAAGCGCGTTGCCGATGGCGGCGGCGGCTTGCGGCGTGCGGATCGCCCGTCCGGCGAGATAAACCTGACGCCGCCGCCCGGCCTCGAACCGGCGCCGATGCAGGCTCCGACGACGCTGCGCGACTACCTGCGCGGCAATCTGCTGGGCGGCCCGGCAACGCTGGTGCTGAAGGGCTCGCCGTCGCTGACGCTCGACCCGAAATCGCGCGTGTTCCACAACGGTTCCAATTCGCTGCAAGCGCTGGTTCCGTACTGCAGGCAGTCGCTGCCGCAACGCGACTGGCACCCGCTGACCACCGCCGAGCTGGCGCATATCCGCCAGGAGCATCCGGCACAACCGTATTCGCGGCTGATCTGGCTGGCGACGCTGGTGCAATCAGGCGGCCGGCTCGCGGCACACCTGGACCCGGGTGGCCGCTACAAGCTGAAGGACGGCACGGTGATCGAAACCGAGTTGCCGACCCACGCGCGAATCGGCAACGTGATGCGCGACATGGCCAAGCTCAACGAGATAGCCGCCGTCAGCGGCGCGCAGATGTCCGAGGTATTCGACGTCATCAACGCCTACGAGGCGATCCACGCGCTCGAAACCGAGCGCCGCCAGCCGCGCTACTCGGAAGCCGAGAACAGCGGCGGCCTGTTCTCGAAGCTGCGCAAGTCGCTGATCGGACGCTGACCGGAACCGCCGCACCGGTTCGGCACGCATTTGTCACCGCCGCGACATTTTCCGGTAACCCACTCTTAAGGTGACGTGGTTACGGTGCACGCACTGCAGGAGTGCGTGCATGCGCGTCGCCATCGTCACCGAAACCTATTCGCCCGAGATAAACGGCGTTGCGTTGACGGTCGCGAGCCTTGCGCACGGCGTGGCCGAGGCCGGCCATGCGGTGCAGCTGATCCGGCCGCGGCAGCGCAGCGATGCGGCCGTGCCCGTGGCCGAGGGCCGCATCGAGACCACACTCGTGCGTGGGATGCGCCTGCCGCGCTACCCCGGCCTGCAATTCGGCCGGCCGGCCGCGCGGCGCCTGCGCGCGCTCTGGCGGCTGCAGCGACCGGATGCGATCTACGTCGCGACCGAGGGTCCGCTCGGCTGGTCGGCGCTGCGCGCCGCACGCGATCTGGGCCTGCCGGCGAGTACCGGCTTCCACACGCGCTTCGACGATTTCGCGCGCCATTACGGCCTCGGCGCGCTGACTTCGGTCGTATTCGCCTGGCTGCGCCGCTTTCACCGAATGGGCGGGGCGACCTTCGTTCCGACCGCCGAACTCGTCGACTTCCTCGCCAGCCACGGCTTCGGCAATGTCGTACGGCTTCCGCGCGCGGTCGACACGCAGCTGTTCCGTCCCGACCGTCGCGACCCGGCGTTGCGCGCGCAATGGGGCGTCGCACGCGGCCGGCTTGCGGTGATCTACGTCGGGCGCATCGCCGCGGAGAAAAACCTGCCGCTGGCCGTACGCAGCTTTCGCGCAATCCAGAAGCTCGCGCCCGGTGCGCGCTACATCTGGGTCGGCGACGGACCGGCGAAAGCGGCGCTGGCCGCACGGAATCCGGACTTCGTCTTTGCCGGTGTCCGTCGCGGCGAGGATCTGGCGCGCCATTACGCGAGCGCCGACCTGTTCGTATTCCCGAGCCTGACCGAAACGTTCGGCAACGTGACCCTCGAGGCACTCGCCAGCGGCGTGCCCACGGTCGCGTTCGACTACGGCGCTGCACGCGAACACCTGACGGATGCCTGCGGTCGCCGCGTTGCCGTCGGCGACGAAGACGCTTTCGTCGATGCCGCGTGCGATCTTGCCGCGCGCTGCGATCCAAATGCAGGCATAACCGCACGTGCCGCCGTCGCGTCGCTGGATCCGCGTACCGTCATCGCCGGCTTCATCGATGCGCTGGCGACGCTGGGCGACCGGTCTTGCGCTGCGGCAAAAGCCAGCGCTGGTGCGGCGAAGCCGGGCGCGGACAATCGGGCCGTCGACGTGCAAATCCTGCGGAGCATGCCGTGAGCGCACTGCGGCGGTGGCAGGCGTTCGAGCGCCACAGCGGCGAATGGCGCTGGTGCCTGCGCTGGAACCGTTGGGCAGCACGGCGCGCCCTGGTCGGATTCTTCGGCGTCGTCAGCCGGCTCGGCGACGGCGTGTTCTGGTATGCGCTGATGGCAGCCATCGCGCTGTGCGGCGCGCGCGGCCGGATCGCCGCGCTGCACATGGCCATGACCGGCCTTGCGGCTGCGCTGCTGTACCGCATGCTCAAACGCTGGACGCGCCGGCCGCGCCCGTTCCGTGCGCATCGCGAGATCGTCGCCCATGTCGCGCCGCTCGACGAATTCAGCTTTCCTTCCGGACACACGCTGCATGCCGTCGCGTTTTCGCTCGTCGCGCTCGCCTACTTCCCGCTGCTGGCACCGCTGCTCGTGACGTTCACGCTGCTCGTGGCGATATCGCGCGTCGTGCTCGGCCTGCACTACCCGAGCGATGTGCTCGCCGCAACGGTCATCGGTTGTCTGCTGGCCGGCGGTTCACTGTGGATCGCGACGCAAGCGGCGTGACCACTGCGCGGCGCCGGCGCCAGCGATACGGCCGCTGGCGAGGCAGGCCGTCAGCAGGTAGCCGCCGGTCGGCGCTTCCCAGTCGACCATTTCCCCGGCGCAGAACACGCCCGGAAGCTCGCGCAGCATCAGGCTTCCGTCGAGCGCGGAAAACGTCACGCCGCCGGCGCTGCTGATCGCCTCGGCAAGCGGGCGCGGTTTCTTGAGCGTCAGCGGAAGCGCCTTGAGCGTCCGCGCCACGAGCTCGGAATCCTGCTGTCCGGCCTTCGACAGCACCTCGCGCAGCAAGCCCGCCTTGACGCCATCGATGCCGGCATGCCGGCGCCAGTGTTCGCTGGTCGAGCGGCTGCCGCGCGGACGCGCAAGATCGCCGGCGAGGCGTTGCCCGTCGCGGCCCGGCGCAAGATCCAGCCGGATCTCCGCACTGCCCCGAGCCGAAATCGCGTCGCGCAACCTGCTGCTCAGCGCATAGATCAGACTGCCCTCGATGCCGGTCGCCGTGACGACGAATTCACCTTGCTGGCGCACGATGCGGCCGTCGTCTTCGGTCCATTCGACGACCACCGGCTTGAGCGGATGGCCGGCGTGGCGTTGCGCGAAGTGTTCGCTCCAGCCGATGTCGAAGCCGCAGTTCGACGGCTCCAGTGGCGCGATCGTCACGCCGCGACCGGCCAGCACCGGCACCCACGATCCATCCGAACCGAGCACCGGCCAGCTGCCGCCACCGAGTGCAAGAACGACTGCATCGGCCGACACGCGCCGCTCGCCGTCGGCATGCGCGAAGCGCAACGCGCCGTCTTCGCCCCAGCCGAGCCAGCGATGTTGCACGTGGAAGGCGACGCCGCTCGCGCGCAGCCGCCGCACCCAGCCGCGCAGCAGCGGCGCTGCCTTCAGGTCGCGCGGGAACACGCGGCCGGAGCTGCCGACAAACGTCTCGACGCCCAGCGCGCGAGCCCAGTCGCGAATCGCGGCGGGATCGAATTGAGCGATCCAGCGCGCGACCTGGTGCCGGCGCGCGCCGTAACGTTCGACAAACGCGTCGGTGCCTTCGCTGTGCGTGAGGTTGAGGCCGCCCTTGCCGGCGACCAGGAACTTGCGTCCGACCGACCCGAGGCGTTCGTAGACGTGCACGTCTGCGCCGCCGGCGCGGGCAGCCTCGGCCGCCATCAAACCGGCCGGTCCGCCACCGATGACGGCCACACGCCCTGGTCCGGCGGATCCCGCAGCATGTCCTTCGTTCTCCGGTGTTGCGGTGACTTGCATCTGGTTGGAACATCCTGTCGCTTGAACAAACGTGCCGGCGCATCGATATAGTAGTGCCCGCCGCCAATTCGGTGAGACCGACTCAGTTAGCATGACACTCGCGACAATACAACGTACCCTGCCCGCCCTGTTCATCGGCCATGGCTCGCCGATGAATGCGATCGAGCGGAATTCCTGGACGCACGGCTGGCGCGAGATGGCGCAATCGATCGCGAAACCGACCGCGATCCTGTGCATCTCGGCCCATTGGGAGACGCGTGGCGTCGGCGTGTGCGCCGCCGAGCAGCCCGAGACGATTCATGACTTCGGCGGCTTTCCACAAGCGCTGTTCGACGTGCGCTATCCGGCGCCGGGCGATCCGGCGCTGGCAAGGCGCGTGGCCACGCTGGTCAAGGACGTGCAGGTCCATGTCACGACCGAATGGGGCCTCGACCATGGTGCATGGAGCGTGCTGCGCGTGATGTATCCGGAAGCGGATGTTCCGGTCGTGCAACTGAGCCTGGACACGTCCCGACCGGGACGCTTCCATCTGGATCTCGCGCGCGAGCTGGCACCACTGCGCGACGAAGGCGTGCTCATTCTGGGCAGCGGCAACATCGTCCACAACCTGCGCCTGTTCGACTTCCGCAACGCCGCGGCGCCGGCGCCGTGGGCGGAGCGCGCGAACGCGCTGCTGCGCGAACGCATCGAAGCCGGTGACACCGCGGCACTCGCCGACTGGCATGCGCTGGGCGCCGATGTCGTACTCGGTGTCCCGACTCCGGAGCACTACCTGCCGCTGCTGTACGCGCTCGGCGCGCGTCGCGAAGGCGACAAAATCCACATTTTCAACGATGCGGTTACCAGTTCGCTCGCGATGACATCGGTCCGCGTCGGCTGAGCGGGATTCGCCAGCCGGAAAGGTCTGCAGCGTTTCTCCCCTGTCTCCATCGAATGATGGAGACAGGGTTCGGTGAGAGGCCGGCTTGTCCTGCAGGCAGCACATCGTGAGGTGCACTGGGTACGACTGTGCCCAAATCGCACCCCTGACCCGGCCCACTCCCCGCAGTCAGGGAGACGGAGTCAACGCACGCACTCACTTGTCGGCGCGGCCAACGACTTGAAGCAAGCGGTTAGAACCAGATGCGCAGCCCCGTGACGAACTGGACTTCGGTGCCCGCGTGTGTGGCAAATCCGGCATCGCCGAAGCGCTGCTTGCGCACGATGCCGATGTAGGGGGCGATTTCGCGGCGAATCTCGTAGCGCAGCCGCAGTCCGAGGTCGGCATCGGACAGGCCGTCGGCGATGCCACGCGCCCGATCGCTCTTGCCGTACAGGTTGGCTTCGAATTCGGGTTGCACGATCAGCCGCTGCGTCAGCAGCAGTTCGTACTGCGCGCGCAGGCGCAATGCCGTGCGTCCGCCATCGCCGACGTAGGCCGTCGCCTCGATCTCGAACCAGTACGGCGCCAGGCCCTGCACGCCGAACGCAGCCCAGTCACGCCTGGCCGGAGCCCCAGTGTCGCGCAGACCTGTTGCGGCCGCGGGCGACGGCTTCGGGCCGCTGCCGAAATCATGCCGCACGCCGAGTTGCCAGTCCCAGTAGCTCGCGAAGGCATGATCCCAGAACGCTTCGAGCCGCGCGTCGGTGTTGCCGCCCGCGCGCCCGCCTTCGCTGCGCAGCCAGAACTTGTCGAAGTCGCGCCCGATCCATGCTTCGGCTTCCCAGTCGGTCGCGCTGGCCCCGCCACCCTGCGCGTGTTCGAACTGGTCGAGCTTGAACATGCCCAGCAGCGGATCGTCATGCATGTCCATGACGCTGCCCATTTCCTGCTCCGACATCGGCGGCATCGCCTGCGCCGGCGGTGGCGGCGCGACATGTCCGTCTACGGTGGCGTTGTCCTGCTGCGCCGGAGCCTGCAGCCAGAACAGCGCCAGCCACGCCACGGCCAGCATGCGCCCCGGCGCAGCGCGACGCCGCAGCGCGATCATGCGACCACGACTTCGCGGAACATGCCGGCTTCCATGTGGTAAAGCAGGTGACAGTGGTAGGCCCAGCGGCCGATCGCATCGGCACTGACCCGATAGCTGAGTTTCTGCGCCGGCTGCACGACGACGGTGTGCTTGCGCACGAGGAATTCGCCCTGCGGCGTCTCGACCTCGCTCCACATGCCGTGCAGGTGGATCGGATGCGTCATCATCGTGTCGTTGACCAGCGTGATGCGCACCTGTTCGCCGTAGCGCAGCCGCAGCGGCGCGGCATCGGAGAACTTGCGGCCGTCGAACGACCAGACGTAGCGGCCCATGTGGCCGGTCAGGTGCAGCACGATGTCGCGTTGTGGTTCGCGGCTGATCGCCGCGCCCGCCGTGTGCAGGTCGGCGTAGGTCAGCACGCGCCGGCCGTTGTCGCGCAAGCCGACGCCCGGATCGTCGAGGTTCGTGCGCGGCGTCGCCACCGTCATGTCGACGCCCGGCCCGGTCGCAGGCGGCGCGGTCGCCGCATCCGCACTCATGCCCGCCATGCCGGCGCCGCAACTGCCTTCCGCGCCCTTCATCGGCATCGAGTGATGATCCATGCCCGGCATGTTCATGTCGCCCATCATGTCGGCCATGGTCAGCAACGGGCGTGGATCGAGCGGGGGCACCTCGCCCTGCATGCCGGAGCGTGGCGCCAGCGTGCCGCATGCGTAACCCGAGCGGTCCATCGCCTGCGCGAATATCGCATACGCGCGCTCGTCGTCCGGCACGACGATGACGTCGCAGACTTCGGCCGGACCGAGGCGGAACTCGTCGACCGTCACCGGCTCGACATCCTGTCCGTCGACCGCGATGACGGTCAGTTTCAGGCCCGGCACACGCACGTCGAAAAAAGTCATCGACGCGCCGTTGATGAAGCGCAGGCGCACGCGCTCGCCGCGCGCGCATGTGGCGCTCCAGTTTCCCGCCGGCGTCATTCCGTTCATGAGGTACGTGTAGGCATGGCCCGACACGTCGGACAGGTCGCTCGGATCCATGCGCATGCGGTTCCACATCGCGCGCCGGTCGAGCGCAGTGCCGACGCCATTCGCTGCCGCATCGCGCAGGAAGTCACCGGCCGTCGGCCGGGCGTAATTGTAGTAGTTGCTCTGTTTCTTCAGCGTCGCGTAGAGGTGCTCGGGATCGCTGTCGCTCCAGTCCGAAAGCAGCACGACGTGGTCACGGTCGACGCGGTGCCGATCGCCCGCGCGCGGCTCCACGACGATGGCGCCGTACAAGCCGGTCTGCTCCTGGAAACGCGAGTGGCTGTGATACCAGTAGGTGCCCGACTGGTTGACGCAAAAGCGGTACGTGTAGCTCGATTGCGGCGCGATGCCCATGAAACTCAACCCGGGCACGCCGTCCATGTCCGCCGGCAGCACGATGCCGTGCCAGTGGATCGAACTCGTCGTCGGCAGCAAGTTGCGCACGCGCAGCGTCACGGTATCGCCCTGGCGCCAGCGCAGGATCGGCGCCGGCAGGCTGCCGTTGACCACGGTCGCGACGCGCGTGGCGCCGGTGAAATTGACTGTCGTGGCACCGATATCGAGGTCGAACTGGCTGCCGCACAGTTCGGCGACGCGCATTCGTGCCGGCTCGGAGCAGGCCGGCCGCTGCAGGCCCAGCGAGGCGGCGACACCACCCAGCGCGAGTCCGGTCACGAAGCGCCGCCGCGAGCCGGAAAACATCGACCTGCCTCCTGGGTGTCGTTTCATGCTGTATCGGACCGTTCCGGCTGCCGCGGCATTGCTAAACTGCAACGGATGAATTCTACCCGCATGCACGCATGAACTACCGCCATGCTTTCCACGCCGGCAACTTCGCCGACGTGTTCAAGCACACGATCCTGATCGGCCTGTTGCAGGCGCTGCGCGAGAAGCCGGCGCCGTTCTGCTATGTCGACAGCCACTCCGGCGCGGGCCGCTACGATCTGCGCGGCAGCGAAGCGAGCAAGACCGGCGAAGCCCAGGACGGCGTCGTGCGCCTGCTCGGCAACACCGCGCCGGCGCCGATGTTGCGCACCTACCTCGACCTCGTCGCCGCATTGAACCTGCCTGGACATTCCGGCGGCGCAATCGCGGTCTATCCCGGTTCGCCGCTGATCGCCAGCCACCTGATGCGCGACAACGATCGCGCCGTGCTGTGCGAGGTGCAGGCCGACGAAGCAGCCGCGCTCAAGCTGCTGTTTGCCGGCGACGCGCGCTTCGGCGTGCACCAGCGCGACGGCTACGCGGCGCTCGGCGCGCTGCTGCCGCCGAAGGAACGCCGTGGCCTGGTACTGATCGACCCGCCGTTCGAAGCGCAGGAAGAGGAATTCCGCGCGATCGAGGCCGCCGTGCTGCAGGCGCTCACGCGCTGGCCGACGGGTACTTATGCGATCTGGTATCCAATCAAGCTGCATCGGCAGGTGCTGCGATTCCAGCGCTGGTTCGCCAAGCAAGGTATCAAGAAAACGCTGGTCGCCGAGCTGATGATCGACG
>DATNFS010000102.1:0-7759 GCA_035606275.1 Rudaea sp. | reverse complement strand
CGAGCTTCGTCGCGAGCGCTACCGATGCCTGATTGCCGTCGTTGATGCAGTGGATCACTTCGCTCCAGCGCAGGTGATCGAACGCCCAGTCGATCGCGGCGGTCGCCGCCTCTAACGCATAGCCGCGGCCCCAGAACGATCGGGCCAGCGTCCAGCCGACTTCCGTGCCTGGCCAGCCTTCCGGCTGCAGCGGACCGACGCGGCCGACCCAGTCGCCGGTCGCCTTCTCGATCACGGAAAAACCGCAGAAACCCTGCAGATGCCAGCTGCCGACGGCGAAGGCAAAATTGCGCCATGCAACCGTGCGCGGCTGCACGCCGCCGAGGTGGCGCATCGTTTCCTCGTCGGCGGCAAGACGCGCCCAGGCGTCGAAGTCCTGCGCTGCGGGCGGACGCAGCAGCAGGCGATCGGTTTCCAGTCGGATCGTGCGCAGGTCCATCGGCGGTCCCTCAGTGCCGGCGGTAACCGAACGCGTCGCCGGCCGGCCGATCATGTCGCGGCGGCCACGCGCCGCGCGAGCCATTCCTCTCGTGTCTGGCCCCAGACGTCGACGACCATCGATTCGAACGGCGCCGGCAGGTTCGTCCGGCGCAACGGGCGCGATCCGAGACGCTGCGCAACCGCCTGCGACGGCGTGTTGTCCGGCGCGATGCAGTGGATCACTTCGCTCCAGCCGAGCTTGTCGAACGCCCAGTCGATCGCGGCGGCCGCCCCTTCGGTCGCGTAGCCCTTGCCCCATGCGGCACGTGCCAGGCCCCAACCGACTTCGGTTCCCGGCCAGCCTTCCGGTACCCACGGCCCGAGCCGGCCGACCCAGCGACCGCTGGATTTTTCGATCACCGAAAACATCGCGTAGCCCTGGATCGCCCACGCGCCGGCCATCGACAGGAAGCCGCGCCAGGCGACGGGACGCGGCTGTGGTCCGCCGACGAACTTCGATGCATCCGCATCGGCCATGAACGCGGCCCAGCTTTCGAAATCCTCGGGCGCGGTCGGACGCAGTATCAAGCGTTCCGTTTCGATCCGGATATCGATGGTTGAATTCATGAATTCAAAGGATGATCAAGAGATGTCGACACGGAGAACACGGAGGAATGGGAGAACACGGAGAAAGACACAAGACAACCGCGCAATGCCACGGCACCCATCCTAATACTCTTGCACTCCGACGAATGCATCTCTCGCCCTCCTCCGTGTTCTCCGTGTTCTCCGTGGTTCAATCTTTCCGCTCTGACCCGGCCAGGTCCTAGAACGCGTTGATTCCCGTCACCTCGCGTCCGACCACGAGCTGGTGCACGGTCTCGGTGCCTTCGTAGGTGATCACCGACTCGAGGTTCAGGCCGTGGCGAATCGGCGAATGCTCGGTCGTGATGCCGGCGCCGCCGAGGATGTCGCGCGCCTCGCGCGCGATGTCGATGGCCATGCGGCAGTTGTTCCACTTGGCGAGGCTGACCTGGGTCGGCTGCATCCTGCCGGCGTCCTTCAGGCGGCCCAGCTGCAGCGACAGCAGCTGCGCCAGCGTGATGCGGCGCGCCATGTCGGCGAGCTTGAGCTGCACGGCCTGGTTTGCCGCCAGCGGCTTCTTGAACAGGATGCGCTGCCTGGAATACTCGGTTACCTCGGTGAAGCAGGCGATCGCCGCGCCGATCGGTCCCCAGGTGATGCCGTAGCGCGCCTGGGTCAGGCAGCCGAGCGGTCCCTTCAGCCCCTTCACGTTCGGCAGGCGGCTCGAATCCGGCACGCGCACGTTGTCGAAGAACAGGGCGGAGGTCACCGAAGCACGCAGGCTCATCTTCTTGTGGATTTCCTGCGCGGCGAATCCAGGCGTACCTTTTTCCACGATGAAGCCTTGTATACCGTCGTCGGTCTGCGCCCAGACGATCGCGATATCGGCCAGGTTGCCGTTCGTGATCCACATCTTCGCGCCGTTGATGACCCAGTCGCCGCCGTCCTTTTTCGCGTTGGTCTTCATGTTGGCCGGATCGGAGCCGCCGTGCGGCTCGGTCAGGCCGAAGCAGCCGATGACCTTGCCGGCCGCCATCTGCGGCAGCCAGCGCTGGCGCTGCTCTTCGTTGCCGTAGGCGTAAATCGGATACATGCATAGCGAGGACTGCACCGACGCGAAGCTGCGGATGCCGGAATCACCGCGTTCGAGCTCCTGGCAGATCAGACCATAGCTCACCGCGTTCATGCCGGCACAACCATACTCGGTCGGCAATGAGGAACCGAGCAGGCCGAGTTCGGCCATTTCCGGGACGAGTTCCCTCGGAAAGCGCGCCTGGTCGAAGCAGTCGCCGATGATCGGCAGCACGCGCTCGTCGGTGAAGCGCGCGACGGTATCCTGCACCATGCGTTCCTCTTCGCTGAGCAGCGAGCGCACGTCGTACAGGTCGGTCGGGTTCAGTGCTGCGGCTGGCATGGATCGACTCCGGGATCATGGTTGTAAGGCGACATTACCAGCCGTCATTCCCGCGCAAGCGGGAATCCATTTGCTCTTCGATCCGAAGAATGTGGAGAAGAGATCAAGATGGATCCCCGCTTGCGCGGAGATGACGAAGGGTGAGGGTCTTGTCGTGGCGCCGTATTCTACCGGAGGACCGCGCCTGCCGTTCCACGCGGGCCCCGGCGTGAGATAATTTCACAATTGAAGTCAACACTGATCGCATGCGCGTTCCCGTCCTCACCTATCACTCCAACAATGTCGCCGGGAACGCCTACACGGGCAACGACCACGTTGCCTTCGCCGCCGACCTGCGCCTGATCGACGACCTCGGGCTGCGCATCGTGCCGCTGCAGCGCGTGGTCGACCGGCTGCTCGGCCGGCACGGCGACGATCTCGCCGGCTGCGTCGCGCTGAGCTGCGACGACGGCACCAATCTCGACTGGTACGACCTGGACTTTCCCGGCGCCGGCGTGCAGCGCAGCCTGGCGAACTGCCTACGCGATTTTTGCGACGAACGGGGCGTCGCCGCCCAACCCGATCTCCACCTGACCAGCTTCCTGATCGCCGATCCGCAAGCGCGCGCGCGCATGGATCGCGAATGCCTGTACGGCAAGGACTGGATGCGCGAGGACTGGTGGCGGCCGGCGCTGGAATCCGGGTTGATGGCGCTGGAGAACCACAGCTGGGACCACAACCATCCGTGCCTGCCCTCGCCCGGTCCGCACGGCCTCGTACGCGGCGATTTTCTCTCGGTCGCAACCGAGCCGCAGGCCGAGTTCGAAATCGCGCAGGCGCAGGACTATCTCGCTGCCAAACTCAGGCATCGGCCGAGCATGTTCTGCTATCCGTTCGGCCACATCAGCCCGTTCCTGCACGACGACTGGCTGCCGCGGCGCGGCCCCCAGATCGGCCTGGATGCCGCAGTCGGCGACGGCGCACAGCCGGTCACCGTCGACAGTGATCGCTGGAACCTGCCGCGCTACATCTGCGGCTGGCACTGGAAGACGCCAGAGGAATTGCGCGCCATCCTCGAGGCGTGAACCCGTAGCGCGCTTCCGCGATCGATTTTCCGCCCAACGGATGAAAACCTAGCCATTTGCAAACGCCACCACGTATGAGTGTATAGCCGGATCGGCCGGGCGCCGCCCTCACCCCGGCCTCTCCCGCCAGCGGGACCGGAACAGCGGGTTCCGATTGGCTCTCGCCGAGTCACGTTCCCTGAGACTTCCCAATCAACCGCGCAACGCAACTCACGCCACGTGTCACGAACTCGGCACACCAGCCTCGCTCGCGGCCTGGCCGGCGCTTGATGCGCTAGACTTTGGATCAGCCAACAGGGGAATCCGATGACGACCTTCGCGCGTCACGCCCGCGGCCGCCGATCCGGCGCGGCTCGGCGGGCTATTGCCGTTGCACTTTCCGCAGGTCTGCTCGTATCCGCTGCGATCTGCTCCGCCTCGGTCGTGAGCCCTTTCAGCAATACGACGCCGATCACGATCAACGATGCGCCGCCCCCGCCTCCCAACGACGTCGCGAAGGCGACGCCGTATCCGTCGGTCATCCATGTCAGCGGCATTACCGGAAACACCATCACCAAGGTGCAGGTGATCCTGAGCACGTTTTCCCATGCATTTCCGGACGATGTCGACATCCTGCTGGTCGCGCCGGACGGGACGCGGTCGATCGTGATGTCGGATGCCGGTGGCGGCGCGCCGGTCTCGAACCTGCAGCTCACTTTCTCGGCGACCGCCGCTACGCCGGTTCCGGACAACACGGCCATCAGCGACAGCGCGCCGCTGCGTCCGGCCAACTACGCCGCCCAGGACGCCAGCGGAATCACCGACGTGTTTCCTTCGCCGGGACCCGGCACCGTCGTCATGGACCCGGCCGACTTCGACGTC
The DNA here is from genome assembly GCA_035606275.1 of Rudaea sp. Classification (GTDB taxonomy): domain Bacteria; phylum Pseudomonadota; class Gammaproteobacteria; order Xanthomonadales; family Rhodanobacteraceae; genus Rudaea. The sequence continues at coordinate 3,415 of DATNFS010000102.1, read as the reverse complement.
TTCAACGGCATCAACCCGAACGGCGACTGGAGCCTCTACGTCGTCGACGATTCCAACGGCGACAGCGGTTCGATCCTCGGCGGCTGGACGCTGGTGCTGACCGTGCCGACGGTATACACGGTGACCAAAGTCCAGGACACGAACGACGGCACCTGCAACAGCGACTGCTCGCTGCGCGAGGCGATCGCTGCCGCCGGCGAGGGCGACCTGATCCGCTTTGCCTCGCCGCCGTTCGACAGTTCGCAGACGATCACGCTCGGCGGCTCGGCGCTGGAGATCTCGAAATCCGTGACGATCGAAGGTCCCGGCGCGGCGCGACTGTCGATCTCGGGCAACGACGCCAGCAGCGTGTTCAGCATCCCGAGCGGCCCCGCGGTCACGTTGCAGGGAATGACCATCCGCGACGGCAACGCCGACGTCGGTGGCGGCATCGTCAGCGCGGGCCAGCTGACGCTGCAAGGCGTAGCGGTCGCGGGCAACAGGGCGACCGGCAGCGGCCGCGGTGGCGGGGTGTACCAGACCGGCGACGGCAACTTCGTCGGCTGCACGTTCAGCGACAACGTGGGCTTGGCAGGCGGCGCGATCTTCTTCGCCCAGCCCGCCAAGAGTCTGCGCGTCGCGAACAGCACGATCAGCGGCAACCGTGCCCACTTCGGCGGCAGCATCGACGTCCTCAGCAACAATGCGTCTGCCGTGCAACTCGACCTGATCGACAGTACGCTCGCGGACAACGCGGTGCCTCCCGGCGGTGGCGGCGGCGGAGTCTACGCCAGCACGTCGGGCGGCGCCGGCGAATCCGCCCTCATCACGCTGCGCAACAGCATCGTCGCGAACAACGCCGTATCGAACCTTGTAGCCGACGAAGGCGGCGGTCCGATCAGCGTCGAATCGCTCGGCTTCAATCTCACCAACGACGCAGCAAGTCCCTACCTGACCGACCCGACCGATATCCTCGGCGTCGACCCGATGCTCGGCCCGCTGAACAACAATGGCGGTCAGGTCGAGACACGCGCGCTGCTCGGCGGCAGTCCGGCGCTCGACGCCGGGCACAGTTCGGGCTATCCGAAGGACGTGCGCGGCCAATCGCGCTCGTACGATGCGCTCGGCGCGCTGAGCCCTCCAGGCGACTATTCCGACATCGGCGCGGCCGAGATGCACGCGCTGTTCGTCAGTACGACCGCCGACTCCGACACGGGCAGCCTGCGCCAAGCGATGTTGCTCGCCAATGCGAACAGCCCTTCCCCAGTCGACATCCTGTTTGACCCGAACGTATTCGGCACGCCGCAGACGATCAACCTCGCCGGCGCATTGCCGGACATAGCGACGAGCCTCAGCGTGATCGGCCCCGGCGCGAAGCTGCTGACGGTTCGCCGCGACACCGGCGGCGATTACCGCGTCTTCAATGCGCCGTCCGGCGGTTTCGAGCTGGCGTTCAGCGGATTGACGATAAGCAACGGCGTGGGCGGATTTGGCGGCGGTGCACTGCACACCTTCAGTCGCTTGTCGATCGCACAGGTCGCGGCTGTCGGCAATTCCGAAACCGGCGGTCTTGGAGGCGGCGCTGTTGCGCTGATAGGCGCAGATGGCACGATCAAGGACAGCACGTTCAGCGGCAACGGCACCGCCGGCGCTGGCGGTGCCATTTATTTCCAGGGTTCAAACTCGCAGTTGCGCGTGCTCAACTCGACGATCAGCGGCAACAATGCCGCATTCGGCGGCGGCGTCGGCATTTTGGCCGACGGCGGTGTGACCACGAATCTGGAAATGACCAGCAGCACGATTGCGACCAACAGCGCCCCCACCAACGGCGGCGTCGACGTTTTTGCGCAAAACAACCCGGCTGCAGCCTCGATCATACGGCTGCGCAACTCGATCGTGGCGCGCAACACCCTGCCGAATATGGGGACGGGAACCTTCGGCGGCGGCGGCGCGAGCATCGTCTCGCTCGGCTACAACCTTACCGACGATCCGACGCCCGTATTCCTCGACCAGGCCACCGACTGGATCAACACCGATCCGCTGCTGCGGCCGCTATCCGACAACGGCGGCCCGACGAAGACGCATGCGCTGAAACCCGGCAGCCCGGCGCTCGATTCCGGAAACCGTTCCGGTTCGAACGCGGACCAGCGCGGTCTCGTGCGACCGTACGATCAGCCCGGGGTGACCAACATCTCCGACGGATCGGACATCGGCGCGCTCGAGCAGGACGACTCGCTGTTCCACGATGGGTTCGACGGCTGACAAGAATCGGGTTCGCAACGATATCCTGCATGCACGCGCAAAACGAACCGTGCAGACGCCGCGCCCGCGGCAGCCGAGACTTCGACGCCGGATTTTCGCTGGAGACGCACTTGATCCAGATCAATCCGCGTCTTGTCGCGGGCCGGCAGCATGTCCGATGTCATCAGCCATGCCAACGGGAGGCGGTGCCATGGCCATCAACGAACTCGTCCGTGACGTTCAGGCAGCCAGGCAACTGATCTGCGACATCGCCGGCGCGGACATGAAACGCGGGGTACGGGCGAAGGTCCTGGAGGCGGAACGTAAACTTGGCGCGGTCCTGCTGTCGCTCGGTGAGATCAAGAACGACTTGTTCGACCTGCAGGAGCAGAACCAGCAGTTGCGCCGGGACCTGTCGGATCACGTGTGCCCGCGGCTTTGCGGCCATCGTCGCGCCTGCGCTTCCTGAGGCTGGCCGCGACCGTGATTGTTTCCGTCGCCGGTTCTTCGACCCCTCAAAACGGCATGAAATTGGCGGCCTTCGCCGTCATCTCGCAGCGCCGCTTCGCATCCGCGGTGCGCAACCAGTTGACCAGCAGGTACGGTATGCCGGTTTCGATGAAGCCGACCTTCGGCGTGGTTTCGAGCGCGCGCCGGTCGCCGCAACAGGTGAAGATCGCCTCGCAGCGCGGGCTGTAAAGCTCGAAGCCATGGCGCAGTGTCGCCAGCATCAGCCCGCCGTACGCGTGCAGTGCCGCCTGCTGCTGCGCCGTCATCGCACGCAGCACCGTGCCGTCCGTACACGCACCGCCGGCAAGATAGATGTCGCCGCAGTCGGTGAAGTGCACGTAGCTGACCGGCACCTGGGTGCCATCGGCACGGTGGTAGAACGCGACGATGTGATGCGGAAAGTCCGGCACGGACTTCTTGTAGGCGCGCTGGAACAACGCCTCGGCCAGCGCGGGCCCGTCGTCGACCTCGGCGACGCTGATGAATCCTTCGATGCTCATGCCACGAAGCTTACCGGAAGGCCGTCCGAGTTCGTAGGCCGGGCTGAGCGTGGCCGTAATTTGTGACCGATCACGAGCGAAAGATTGAACCACGGAGAACACGGAGAAAGCAACGGAACAAATTCGCGAGACGAAGGCGCGAAAAAGCGCATGGTCTCCAGCCGCAGCAAAGCAGAGCCCTGCTC